>JAUSKC010000008.1 GCA_030647125.1 Nanobdellota archaeon
ATCCTGTTGGAAGAGTATTAGTCGGACAACCAACATAACTTGCTCTTGCAGTGCCTTCTATTTCATTCACAGAATGCCCAAAAGAAGAAGGAAGCGCACCAGCTTTTAAATCCGAAGTGTAAGCATTAACAGCTAATAATCCTAAAACAATAACTAATATTCCAAAGAGAACATAAAAATATTTTTTCTCTAAATTTACAACCACTTTCATAAAATTTATAATTTTTATAAGTATTTAAATTTTGTCAAATATTAAGAAACGTTTATAAAATAAATTGCCGAAGAATAGATAAGATAAAAGAGTGTGAAAAATGAAAGGAATTTTCCTTATTGTGATAATTGTTTTTTTAATTAGCTTTGCGTCTGCCAGCTTTCAAGTTGGAACGCCCTCAAATGCGTTGGATTCAAGCTACGGGCCTGGCGGATTTTTGAAGGGTTGGATAAACTTAAGTTTTACAAACCAATATGGCGACTCAATCTTTTCAGATAATTCTGGAAATAAAATAAATTTGATTAATTTGTTAAAATTAAATTCAGACGCTGAATATAACTGTATTCCAGAAGGATGTGAATCCAACTATGTTGGAAGTAATGCGGGAACGACAAAAACATTCATACTTAAAAGCAAGAATTCAATTTTAAAGGGCTTTGTTTTCAACGGGCAAATCAATTCTGTTGACTCATTGAATATGAGCTTGACAAGCAACGCGCCAACTTCGTGCTTCAACCAACTTGAAATTGATTTCTTCGAGGACGGAAGTGTTGATTTTGGAAATGACAAAGCAACCGATAGTGTTTGCTCTTTCCTTCAAAGTTATGGATGTTTTGATTTAAGCAAACCAGCGGACGAGTTTTTTATTGACTCACAACCATATTGTCAAAGAGTCACGCTTTCAAAATCTCCGGGCTTTAGATTCGGAGCGTGGGCTAAAAAAGAAAGTGGAAACATGAACTTGTCAATCTCTTTGTACAGTTCAAGTGGAGAAGACATTGAAAAAAATTGTCGTCTCCCTGATGCATCAACTTCTGGGGGAGAATTAACTTGTGATATAAATTTCCTTTTAACAGAACAGGAAGAATTCTATGTCTGCCTAAGCGGAATTGGTGATGGGGTGTATAAAACAAGAGGATATTCCGACGCTAACGGGTGCGGATTCCACAGCATACCAAAGATTTCTGAAAAGGCGGCCTTCCAAATTTATGCGCAAGGAAAAAGATTCAACACGCCAGGGCAGATTGATATAAGCAACAAATTTGCAGACGGAACGGATATAAATTACCAAATACAAAACTACCTTCAGCAAAAATACGGAACAGATATTGATTGCCCTTCCGGTGGATGTGTTGTCCCAATAAAAATATCTTCAGAGCAGGATCAATCAATTACACTTGCAAATTTATTATCACAATATACAAGCATAGGGCCAACGGCGGACAACAAATTTTATGACGCGCAAAAAACTGCCCCATTAATAACTTCTGGCTTTGAAAAAATATTCTTGGATGATGCGAATTTCTCGGTTCCTTCTGAATATGGAAATAAAAGTTTAGTCCTAAACTTCAATGGAACGGATATCGTACAAAAAGATATTGCAATTGAAGTTGTTCCGGTAATTAATTTCTTAAGCCCGTTGACAACTGCCTCTGCAGTCCCGACGACATTTACAGTAAATGTAGACAATGCATCGGCAATCGCTAATTATGTATGGGATTTTGGAGAGGGAGCAACATTGACAACAACAAAAAATCTTGCTGAATACACCTACAATAATTCAGGAACTTATGAAATTAAGATTACTACAACCGATTCTGAAGGCCGAACGTCTTCAGGAAAATTCAGCGTTGCTGTCGGATCACCAAAAGATTTTATAAATCAAACTCTAGAAACAGATGTGAAAAATTTAAATAATATAAAACAGAAATTAAATGGATTGTCTCAATTTTACCGAGAACAAATAGAAGAAGTAATTAACACCCAAGAATTAAACAGCCAAATTGTTCAGATTCAAAAGGACTATGCAAGCGCCGCGAGCGAAGAGGATTATAAAGAAATTGTAACCGAACTTCTTAAGTTGAGAATTCCAGATTCCATAATTGAAAGCAAAAAAGCACAAGGAATAACTTATTATCCTTCAGCTGAAACTATAGATATTAGCGCACTTCAACAAATAGGGGGAGGAAGTTATGATATCGGCCAGGAAGATGATTACATAAACGCTATAATAAACTGGGAAAGTGAAAATATAAAAGTAGAAATAAATTTCACAGAATTTTCGGCCGGTTATGGAGAAGCAACGAGCCCCATAGTAAGGGCCTTTAACGTCGATATAAATGTAATAAACTCATTAAAATTCAATCCTTTAGTAATCTTAAGAAATTTACAAAATTTAAAATTCCAAGATGAATATTTGCAAAGTAAATCTGAGAATTATGTTTATACCGACTTAACTGATGACTCATTAAATTTGGACTTTACAACTACAGAAGATGTTGACTTCGAAAATTTGCCTTTTTTTATTTCACCAGATTTAAGTAGAATATCAATAGAAACAAATAATGACAATACTCCACCAAAGGAGAACATTAACATATGGTTCTGGCTTGCACTGGGGGCTTTAATAATTGGCGCAGTCATAGCTTACTTGTTCATGAGCGCGTGGTACAAAAACGACTATGAAAATTATTTGTTTAAAAATAAAAGAAATCTTTACAATTTACTTTCTTACGTCCATAATTCAAAAAGAAACGGAATGAATGAGGCGCAGATTCATGAACGACTGAAAAAAGCAGGATGGAATTCGGAACAAATAACTTACGCACTCAATAAGCATTCAGGAAGAAGGAACGAATTGCCTTTTGGAAATTTATTCAGTGGATTTTTCAAGAACAAAAATGAGCCGCCCAGAGGAGTTAATCCTGGAGTCAATCCTTTTTTAAACAGAAGAAGGTAAATGTTGTTTGAAATTAAAGTACAAAAAGTTTAATAAATGTGTATAACAAAATAAAAACATGGTAATAAAAGTTGTGAAGAATTTCTTTTCCCGAATTTTCTCAGGAATGTTCCGGGGAAACAGAGAACTGAGGCTTGGATTTTACGGACCGCCGAATGCCGGCAAAACAAGTTTGGCAAACAGGGTCTGCAAGGATTTTACAGGAGAAGAAATCGGCACGGTCTCAAAAATTCCACATGAAACAAGAAATGTGCAATTCAAAGAAAAAGTTGAAATTGACTATAAAGGCAAAAAACTGATGTTTAAGATGATTGACACCCCTGGAATTGCGACGAAGATTGATTATGAAGAATTTCTTAAATACAAAGTAAAGAAAAAAGATGCTAAAAAAAGAGCAAAGGAAGCAACTCAAGGAGTTATTGAAGCAATAAAATGGCTTGATGATATGGATATGGTAGTCATTGTTCTTGATGCTACTGAAAACCCTTACAATCAAGTTAACATAACAATTATTGGAAATTTAGTTGCACGTAAAATCCCAATTTTAATTGTGGCAAACAAGGCGGATTTGGGAAAAGCAGATGTGAAAAAGATTGAGTCAGCATTTCCTGAGTATGATGTGGTTGGAATTTCGGCTAAGACAGGAAAGAATATGGAAGAATTTTACGAATCAGTTTTTAAGATAAGTAAAAAGATTTAAGTGAAATTTAAAAAGCAAAAAAACTAAATAAGATAACAAGATCAAAATGAGTCAAAAAAGCAAGGTGAAACATTTAGGGAAATTAAAGGGATTTTCAATTCAATTTCTTCCTTTTTCCGAAATAAAGGACTTGGACAGCGATGAGAGAATAAAGAAAATATTGAATATAGTTCTTGGAAATAACATTTTAATTCAGCAAGGAAAATTAAAGGCAGAGGAAGAAGCGCGCCTAATTGGGGATACTATGGCAATGATTGACCATATAAAGGGATTTCAAGGAGTTGAGCTTGCAGTTATAGACAACGGTGGAAACGACGGGATTTGGGGCAAATTCAAGAAAAATATTGCCAACACAATCATAGGTGGGAATTTAGGGGCGATAACAATAATAGGGCCTGCAACTATTGTCAAGGAGATTAAACGAAACCCAAAAAAGATAGAACTTCTGTTGAATAGGTGATTAACCTACAAAAAAAGATTTTATTACTTGAAATATCACATAAATTAAAATAATTGCCACTATAATCTTTATTATATCCAAAAGATTTATTTGTGCTCTCTTGCCACCTTTTTTATTTTCTAGTAAACTTATCCTCATCTTCAAATCAGACAATTCTTTTAAGTAATTAAACTTTTCTGTAAAAAGATTATACATTTTTGTAAGATTATCATTTAGAATAATAATTGACTTTTCATTATTATTTATTTTATTTATATAAAATAACACAACAGCAAATAATAGAGATATACTTAAAAAAGTCGATATTAGTATTCTCTGTTGTGGGACAATTATTGCTAATTCAAATAATATTAAAGATACAATTGAAAAGAAAATTGTCCAAAAATCGAGTTTCCATTTATTATCCCCTATAGGTTGTAAATCCATTGTAATTTTAATTTTTAAGGATTTTTAATAATTATTGTTATCAAACAAACATTTATTAAATATTAAGGGTTGAGTTAATTATGCCTCATCAATGCGTTCATTGTTCTAAGATTATACCTATGGGAAGCTCAGAGCTACTTGAAGGTTGCAAAGGTTGTGGGGGCCGGTTCTTTTTTTACATAAAAGACGAGCAAATGCAAAGAATTCTTGCTAAAAGAGAAAATGAAGAAATTGAAGATATAATAGGAATACCTAATGAAGAAAAAAAACAGGTTGAGAAAGACATACGTGAAATCGCTGGAATTGAAGACGAAAATGCGCCGGTAATTCTTGATTTAGAAAGCGTTAAAGTAATAGGACAAGGAAAATTCGAAATTGACCTTGTAAACTTATTTAGAAAAGACAGACCTTTAATTTATAAAATGGAAGAAGGAAAATACATTATTGATTTATCTACTACATTAAAAAATTTGGACAAAAATAATGACAGAACTAAAGTTCAGCACAAATAAAAATTCAGAAGAATTTTCATAATGAAAAAAATAAATGAAATATTTGAGGACGTAATCGGGAAAAGTAAAATTCCAGAAACTGAAAAGAAATTTATCAAGCAAGAGCTTAAGAATTTTGGGGATAAATTAAACAAAAGCATTATATCAAAAAAGATAAAGGCAGAGGTTTTTTTTGGAGGAAGCTTTGTGCGCGACACAATGACAAAGCGCGAACAATATGATGCAGATGTTTTTGTAAGATTTGACAAGCAATACAAAAAAGAAAATTTAACAGAGATGCTTGAAAAGATCCTAAAACCAAATCCAAATTTAAAACTTGTTCACGGCTCGCGCGATTATTTTAAATTAAAAGTTTCAGAAAACTTTGAGATTGAAATTATTCCTGTCTTGAAAATAAGAAAACCTGAAGAGGCAGATAATATCACGGACCTTTCATATTTTCATGTCAATTACATAAAGAAAAAAATGAGCGAGAAGATAAAGAGGGAAGTGATAATTGCAAAGGTTTTTTGCCAGGCAAATCACGTTTACGGGGCTGAATCATACATTCAAGGTTTTTCTGGTTACGCACTTGAGTTGCTTATGATCAAATACAAAAGTTTTCTGAATTTCCTGAAGGAAGTTAATAAAATAAAAAATAACGACAAACTAATTGTAGATATTGAAAAACACTATAAGAATAAAAATCAAATCATGATGGACTTAAATGAATCAAAACTTGGCTCCCCTATAATTCTTGTTGACCCAACTTACAAGCAAAGAAACGCCCTGGCTGCTTTGTCTTTGGAGACATTTAATAAATTTAAAGAAGAAGCACGAAAATTCTTGAAAGTTCCGTCTGTAGAATTCTTCACGGAAAGAAAAGTTGATATTGAAAAAATAAAAGAAGATGCAAAAAAGAAAAAAGAGGACTTTATTTTAATAGAAATATGGACTGACAAGCAAGAAGGGGATATTGCAGGAAGCAAACTTCTGAAATTTTACAGACATTTATTAACAGAGATTGAAAGATTTTTTGACATTAAAAATAAAGGATTTAATTATAACGGAAAACACGCGGCGCGGTTTTTTTATGCGGCGCAGAAAAAGAAGGAAATTGTTGTTAATGGTCCGGCTACAAGCGACAAGAAAAATGTAAAGGAATTTCAAAAACACCACAAAGTAACGTACACTAAAAAAGGAAGATTTTATGCGAAAGAAATTGTGGAACTTAATCTAAAAAGATTTATAGATAAATGGAAAAAGAAAAACGCAAATAAAGTCAAAGGAATGTATATCACAGAAATTAAGGTTTTGTAATTGTTGCAGTTGAATTTCCCGGAGTTATACAAAATAAGTTTTGATATCTAGTCATTATATGGGGCGCAAATATTTCGTATTCTATAACGTGGCCGTTATCTAAACTGGTTAGACGGGGAAAGAGTTTTCCATCTTCTTCAATATATCCTTGAAACTGCATAACTTTTGTGTCAATAAATTTACCATTATCAAGGGCAATAACAACATCTTTCCCTTTTTTTGTTTCAAGAAAATCAACATAATCAGATATTCTACGAGCTTGTGATGTTTTTTCTAAAGGCATTTTAATCATACTCCTTTGTTTGATCTTTAATTGCTTGTGCGCGTAAAAGAAAATAAACTGTAACTCCAGATATCATATCTGATCGGCTTTGGGTTATTTCTCTTAAAATTTCGTACAAAATAAGATTTTCTTTCTTCATCTTATTTAGATATGTTTGATAATTATCTTCGTTTGGCCTAGATGACATTCCTTTTCCAGCTTCAATAAGAGTTAGTAATTCAACAATAGGCAAAGGACAATCGTTTGCTTTATCACTTAAATTACGAGCCATTTTACTTTGCTCCGGTAGCCTTATCAAACAAAGAAGCAAAAGCTTGCGAAAAGAATTCTGAATTTAACCAAACAGCTATGTCTTCTTCAGCGTCGACTTTTGTCACATAAAATAAAATTTCTTTTCGGTCAATTATGAAGAATTTTGCTTCTATAGAAATGTGGAAAAACTTTACTTCGAATTTCTTGCTTAACTCCTTTACTTCGTTTTCATTTCCTGAAAGAGCAACACGAAGCTTTATGTTGTTGTTTTTCAAAAGATTAAATGTTTGAGTAAATAATTTTGACTTGTTCTTTAACTCATCAGCAGAAGTGCAAATTATTACTTCTTTATGCGCGTCCTGAATTATTTCCCTTAATTGATTTGAAATGTTTGATTTTCCTTTTAATGAAGCCGAGATGTCCTCTCTTTTTACAGGATCAAGACCGCCATGATAAAGCTGTTCTAATTTTGCAAATTCGTCAGTGTCTTTTATCGTTGACAAACTTAAAATTTTATCATCAGCGTCTTTCTTGACGTTGTTCTTCATTTTCTCAAGAATTGTTTTTGGCTTAACACCAAGGTATTTAACCGGCTTACCGATTTTCACTATTGCAAATCCGCGCTTTTCCAAACTTTCAAGAACGTCATAAGTTCTTGAACGAGGAACGCCAGACAAATCAGCAACTTCTCCAGCAGATGCAATTCCTTTTGAAAGCAAAGCTAACCAAACCTTTGTTTCATAAACATTCAAATCAAAGTAATCCTTGATTTTTCCAATTAATTCAGATTTTTGCATCATTTTATCTTTGAGCCCCCATTGCATATTCTGGATTATAAAAATCAATCCTAGCTTGCTTTAATTTTGCTTCAGCATGTTCCCATTTTTGTTTTATACCTAAAGGACTTTGTTCTCCAAAAACTTTGTAAATACTTCTTAAACTTTCAGCCATTTGTTCCAATTCAGAAGTATTAGCTACCCATTCATCTAGAGTTGCTCCTAAAATTCTTTCTTCAAGCTCTGCTCCAAGTTTAACTAAACCTTTTACATATTCCCAATGAGGGTGATTAAAAATATATGTTCTTTCTTTCATTTTATTGCTGTTTATCATTTTATTATTAATTTTCTCCAAATATTAATTTAGCAGCTAATCCTGCAAAAGCAGGGCTTTTATTAGAAAGATAATCTATTCTCTCAATGAGTTCAAGTTGAACTTCATTAAAAGCATTTTGCGGATAAAATTCATTTGATTTTCCAATTAATTTAAGGACTTTTCCTTTACTTTGTCTTAACCTATCTTCAGATAGTGCTAAATACCCTCTAAGTTTTATTTTATAATAATCTTCTGTTGGTCTTTCGCTTGTCATTTTATTCTTTAACTCCTTTGTATCTGTCGATTGCAAGATTTACATTACCAATGAATTGAACACTTGTAGATGTAAGTTCATCATTTTCATTTAAGCTTGCAGCCTCATGCATTAATAATTTTTCCCAGCTGTCAATCATTCCATTATGGTTTTCATCTGCCAATTGTAAAAGTTGATTAAGGCCTTTTGAATAAGATTCTTGGACTTTTGAGACATTTAATCTTGCTTTCTTTTTTATAGATAATAAGTCCAGATATTTATCAAATTGGTAAGCACCAAACAAAGTCATGCCTGCTAATGCAACAAATGCTAAATTATGTTTAATTTTTCTCGCGTTCATTTTATTTTCCTTAATTATTCTCAGAATTACGTGTCCGAGGTTTCTCACGATCACCTCTTGTAGCGGAGAAAAAACACATGGTTAATAGGTTTTTTCACTACTGAAATCACATGAAGTTTTGATTTATAAATCTTATGGTTTGTTACTCTTAGCAAGTTGAGACAGAACGGGAAAGTTTAAAAATACTTGATTTTAAAGAGAATTATGGTAAAAAGACATATAGGATTCCATGTTGGCGAAACAGAAGAACTTAATTTAAAATCTTATACCGGACATTGGGTTTCAATAAAAAACCAACTTGGAGATTGGGAGGGGCAAGTGGTTAAAATTGAAGATGGTGCAATATATTTATTACCTTATCAAAAATCCAGATGGGATTCTAATGGAATGATGGAAAGAATAATAATTGAAAAAGGATTACCACTATCATTACCCCTTCACAACTCATCTATTATGCCAAATACAAGAGAAAATACTAGAGGGTATAGTATTTATGTCCAAAAGAAGTTCCAGAGAGATGAAATCAAAGAAAGAATTGAATTTGAAAGAATTAGAAAAGATTCATTATCAAACGAAAATTATTCCGACGGAGCCGGAATTTAAAACAAAAGTTTTATTAACTTTGTTAGTCAAATCTTTTTATGACAGAATTTAATATTGTTATTGAGCAAGGAGAAGATGGTTATCTGATTTCTGAAGTATTGGGAATTCCAGGATGCCATACTCAAGCTAAAACATTTGATGAGTTAATAAAAAGGACAAAAGAAGCAATTGAGTTATGCCTAGAAGCAGATGGTGAAGATTATCCTCAAAATAAGTTTATCGGCATCCAGAAAATAGAGGTTTAAATGAAACTACCTCAAATTACTGCAATTGAATTAATTAAAATTCTTCGTAAAATTGGCTTTGAAGTAATGAGGCAACAAGGAAGCCATGTGTTTTTAAGGCACAAAGATGGGAGAACAACCGTCGTTCCAAATCATCCTGGAGACAAACTTGATAGAGGATTATTAAATAAAATATTAAGGAAAGACATTCAAATTACAAGAGAAGAATTTGAAGAATTAATTTAAACCAATAATCCCAGCAGCCAACTAATTAACATTCCTGCAAACATTCCTGCAGTTATGAAAGGCATTGCAGGATAGAATTTCTTTTTTTCAGCGAAGAATAACAAATATGAAAGCCCTATAGCTGCGCCGAGTATAACAAACAACGCTGGAACAATTCCGAAGGCCCTTAATAAAACTCCAGATGTAATTATAGGGAAAACAACGTCGCCTCCTCCAAGAATTGCAACTTGCGCTTTAATTTTTTTCTTTTTCAATTGTTCTGGAGAAAGTTTTCTTATCTGCGCGCGAACTTTGGCAGAAACATAAGGTATAAAAAATCCTGCCATAATACCAATAGTATTCACTTGATATTTTGCCATTTTCTGCATTATTCCTGAATGCCAGACAGCCCACATATCATAAATGGAAATAATAATAAGAAGAATAATCATTGACCAAAGATTAAGCAAAGGAACAAAGACAGCAGCAATAGATGGATAAATTATAAGTTCAGTTAAATTATGAATTATTAAATTTCTTTTCACAACTTTTTCGAGCGCGAAAGGCAAGGCAAAAACCAGTGCAAGAGTTGAACTTGAAATAAAACCTAAATTAAAAGTAGGAATAAAAATATTAATGAAAATTCCAATTGCCAAAGTTACGACAACAAAAAACCAAAGTTTCATCACAAAAGCGATGTTATATTTTGTTAATAAAAAAACCAAAACAATTGCAAGCACAAAAGCAAAGATTATAGATGGCAAAATAGAATTAACATAATCCGAATTGTCCTGAACCTCAGGATTTTGCATT
The DNA here is from genome assembly GCA_030647125.1 of Nanobdellota archaeon. Taxonomy (GTDB): domain Archaea; phylum Nanobdellota; class Nanobdellia; order Pacearchaeales; family GW2011-AR1; genus JAUSKC01. Next base: position 10,455 of record JAUSKC010000008.1, read on the forward strand.
CCATAAGGAAGTTCCGATGTTGAATAATGATTTATAACAAAAAGCCCTATAAACTGCGCTATAAAAAACATTCCTAATATTATTGCTGTTATTTTGGCATTTTGATGTTTTGTCATGTGATTTAAAATTCTAATTTATATTAATCTCTTAACAAGGTTTTCAGTAGAGTAAAGTATAGCAACTCCAAGGCCTATTGAAATCCAAAAACTTAATTGAGGATTATTTGGTAGAAGGTAAATATCTAATAACCCCCATACGCCGCGCCAAAAAGCGATAATTGCGAACGCAACAGTTATTGTCAAGAAAATTCTTCTTAAATTCCGTTTCTCTTTTCTTTTTTCTTCCACTTCTTTTTTACTCATTTTCTAAATAAGAAAAAATAGTTTATAAGATTACCGAGTAGGTTCTATTCTATAACAGTCGTAACGTCTATAAAGAGAATCTGGTCTCACTGGATTTTCATCAAGACAAAGTGTTAATTGATTTGGAATATCATGAAGTTTAAGAATATAATCTCCTCTCCTAATCTTTACCGCACAAGGGTTAAAAACAAGATTTATAGTCACACCTTCTCTAAAATCTAATAAAGTATCATAAACTACTGAAACCTCTTCGTCACCATCAATAAAGTTCATTACAGTTTTAGTTTCTAATCTATCATTCCCCATTATATTTGAGCTTAAAGGCAATTTATAAATATTTATCTTCAGAATTATCTTAATCGCAAAGTTTCAAGTGGTCTAGGAACGTTTGTTTCAACCCTGTTAAGTTTGTATAAAGCCGAGGCCAAATCAAGTGAACGCGAGATTTCTCCGTGATTAATCATAATTCTTTTTGGTTTAGGGCGCATGTTGTTAAAGAAAGACATTATTTCAGTTCTTCCCGCATGAGCAGACAAACCATCAATCGTCTCAACTTGAAGATTAAACTGAACTTTTTCCTCCTTACCATTTACCATCATTACTGTTTCTTTCAAGCCCTCTTGAATTTGCCTTCCCAAAGAACCGGAACCTTGATAACAAACAAAAAGCAAAGTGTTATTTGGATTTGAAGCAAACTCTCGCAAATATTCAACAGAAGCCCCGCCGACGAGCATTCCTGAAGTTGCAAGAACCAAGCACGGCCCTCCTTCAACAACTTGTTTTCTTTCTTGAGAAGAACCAACTCGTGAAAAAGTATCGGAAGTAAAAGGATTTTGATCTTGGAAGACCTTGTTTCTTACAACTGAACTTAAAAAATCAGGGTAAGCAGTGTGAATTGCATTAATATCCCAAATCATTCCATCAATATAAACAGGTATTTTAGGAAGAGTCCCGCTTTTTATTGCGTCTTCAAGAATTAACATTGTTTCTTGCGCACGCCCGAGGCCAAGTTCAGGAATTAAGACCTTTCCGCCGCGTTCAATTGTTTGCTTCACGAGTTCAAGCAATCTATTTTCTGACTGAATTCTTGGAGGGAGAACATTATCTTTTCCGCCATAAGTTGATTCTGTAAGAACTGATTCAACACGAGGGAAAGAAGATATCGCTGGGTCAAGTAAACGAGTACGCGCATATTTGAAGTCGGCAGTGTAAAGGAAATTGTGCAAACCATTTCCAATATTTATATGAACCATTGCACTTCCCAATGCATGTCCGGAATTATAAAGTGTAATTCTTATATCTGGAGTCACGTCAGTAACTTCATTGAAATTTAAAGTTATAGTGTGCTTTACCATTTCTTTCACATCTGTTGAACTGAATAAAGGTTGCGCTGCTTGCTTGTAAGCGACGCCAATAAAATCAAGAGAAGTTAGAGCGGCTAAATCCATAGATGGCGGAGTCATGTAAACCGGTCCTTTATATCCCATTTTATATAAGTAAGGCAGTAATCCAACGTGGTCGAGATGCGCATGACTTAAGATTATTGCATCTAATTTGCCTATGTCAAATTCAGGAACGTTAAAGTAAGGAAATTTGTCTTCTCCTTGTCCAGCGACGTCTATTCCACAATCCAAAAGAATACTTGAAACTGGTGTTTGTAATAACATGCAGCTTCTTCCCACTTGTCTTGCTCCTCCAAGGAAAGTCAAACGAACCCACTCTTCAATCTTTTCAGGATTCCAGTCACGATAAATTTTTTCTCCTATAGAATTAAGGAATTTTCTTCTGTAATTATTATTTGCATAAAGAACTTCTCTGATGTTTTCAGTTATTTGTGATTTTATTGCTGGAGAACGCTGAACTTGAGGCATCCATAATGTCTTTGTTCGGATTTCCTCGAGAATTGAGCCGCCTTTTCCTATAACAAGCCCGGGTTTTTTTGCTTCAATTACAACAATACTTCGATGATAATCAAAAATTATTTTTGTTATTTCAGCGTCTTCAGGAACAATTTGTCTGATTTCTTTTTCAACATCTTCTTGAGGAGGTAAGATTTTTTGGTCTGCACGAAGTTCTATTCTTTTTTTTATATAATTTACAATTTCACGGACTTTGCCTTCGTCGTTTCTGAAAAATGCAGCATCCTCTGTATAAAGAACTATATTTGCGCCTTCAAAATTAATTTCTTTTATTCTTCCGTTTGGAAGCCGGTCTTTTATTTCTTTTAGAATATCTACCATGTAAAAGACACCCCCTGGTTTCTTTTGAACTTCCTCAAAACAATGAAGGGTGATATCTTCTCTTTGCCTCCGACGGATATCACATAACTACAATTGTTTAATTTAATCTTATTTATCATTTTATATTTAGAATTTATCATTTGTGAAAATTAATGTAATTATTTCTCGTCCTTATAATCAGGAAGAATTTCCTGACTTATTACTTTGTTTATTCCCTCTTTTGTTATTGTGAAAACGTCAATTCCGTAGCCGGAGGCAACGTCACGCTGTGTTGAACTTTTTAAGGCCTCTTTAGCCAATTCAATTCCTTCTTTAACACTCATTCCTTTTTTGTATTGTCTTTCTAAAAGTCCAAGAACATAAGGCATTCCAGAACCGAAATTAGCGTCGTAGTCCTCGACTTTAACAACGCTTCCTGCTGGCTCTAAAGTGTAAAGCTCTGCAGTTCCGTCATGACTAAGGCCGCCTAACAAAAATCCAACTTGCTGTGGAATCATAGAAGGTTGTCTTATTCCGGAATAATTCATATTTGCAAGCAAACTTGAGGCCTGTTTCACAGAAGGGCGCGATTTTGATTTCAATTCTTTTAAACGAAGTTCAGCTGCAAGAACCTTTGGAACTCTTTGAGCGTCTGAAACCATTCCAGTAAATGAGACTAATAAGTAATCATTAATCTTAACTGTTTTCGGATAGTTTTTGCCGACGACAAGATTGCCCATAGTAATCTGACGATCAGAAGCCATTACAACTCCGTCTTTGCAAACTATTCCTAAGATTGTCGTTCCGGTTTTCAATATTGAGTTTTTCAATTCTGCATCCATTTTTATAGAATAATTGGTGTTATCCACCAGATTTATTATAAATTGTTAGAAGTGAGATTATTTAAAGTTTTCGGATTTGATAATTTAAACCTTTATCTCGCTCTTCCCGTTTTCTTTCTTGAGCTTTATTACGTTTTCTACAAAGCTTTCCATCTTTTGCTCGTGGCTCACAATGATAAGTTGGCCGACGTTCAGTTGATCAAGGACATCACGCATCTTGTCCAACTGGGTCTCTGAAAATCCGTCAGTTGGTTCATCAAGAATTACCAAATCGCGCGTTTTTATTTTGCTTAATAAAGAATTTATTACTTGATTTAATGAAAGCCTGTAAGCGAGAGCGATAGCTGTACGCTCTCCTCCTGACAAATAAGAATAATCCAATTCGTAATCATGCTGCTCAATTACTGGGGTGAAATCGTCATCCAATAAAACATTGAAATTCTCAGGAACAAGAATTGCAAACCACTCCCTGAATAATTTTGAAAATTCGGACTTTAATCTTGCCATAACATTCTTTTCAATTGTTGAAATTACAGGAATAAACTTTTTAGTCAGCCACGCCTCAAGGCGGACTAACTGCTCAATTTCCAATTTAATCTTTTCAATCTTTTTTATTGAAGCAAGCAATTCTTCAATCTGCTTTCCAAAAAGGTATATTTCTTTTTTCAATTCAGCGCACTTTATTTCAGTCATCTTTTCTTCACGCACAGCACTTTCCAACGCGGATTTCTTTGCATTAAATAAATTTTCATACTTTGAAAGTTCAAAAGAAGATGAGCGGAGAGAATTAATATGGTCTTGCAAAAGTTTTATGTCTTTATCTAAAGAAATATTTTGTTTGTTTATATCAGAGAGGCGCGCTTTTTTCTCATTTAGATTTTGAATTTTTATTTTAATCAGCTCGGCATCTTGAAGATATCTTTCTTTTTCAAGTATTTTATTTGAATTTTCTGATATTTCCTTATTAATTTGAATCTTGCTAAGTTCCAAATCTTTTACTTTATTTGCATAAGCGAAATTATCCGAATCCATTTTGTTTAAAACGTTGCTTTTATAGACGGGAGAAACGTCTTGAAGGCAAGTTGGGCAGACCTCAAGATGAGATATCTTCACTTTTACTTTTCCATTTTCATCTATCTTAAGCCGCAATGAAGCAACTTCAGATGACAAATTTAGGATTTTCTCAGAAAGTTCATCCTTTTTATTTTTCAGTAATTTAATTTCGTCTTTTGTCAAAGCAATGCGAGCTTCATCAAACTTTAAATAAGCCATTTCAGAAATCTGAAGTTCTATCTGGGAAATTAATCTTTTATTTGAATTAAGAGTATCATTCTTATTTGATATCATCAAAGTTGTTTTTTCTATTTCTTGGTGAATTTTAAGTCGCTCATCAAGCTTTTTCTTTATTTCATCCAATTCATCTTGAATTTGTTTTCTATTTTCTGTTTTGGCAAAAAAGTCCTTTTCCAATGATTTAAGATTATATTGCTTATCTTCCAATTCATTTTCTTTTTCAAGAATTTTTTCTTTGTCTTCTTCAATGCCAATGGTCATTGCTTCTTTAACACGTTTTTCCTCGCGCAATTTAACCCCTACAAAATTTGCATTTTCTATTATTGATTTATATTTATCAATTCCAAAAACGTGACGCAAAGTGTTTACTCTTGTTTCTGCATCCTGAATAATTATTTGCTTCATTTCTTCCTGTGGGGTATAAACAGTAAATTTGTAAAGAAGGTTTTGTTTCTTTGAAAGTTCCAAAGGGTAATCAAGCAATTCCAAAATTCTGCTTTTCAATTCTGTAACTGCAAGTTCTTCTTTAACACCATCGATAGTTATTGAACAGTAATCCTGATTCACTGATTTGGTACGTTTTAAAGTTCTCTCAATTAAGACATTTTTACCTTCTATTTCAAACTCAAGGATAACTCCACCATTGTCAGAGCCGTTTCTTAAAATTGAATTTCCTCTTTGACCGGGCTGAAGGCCAAACAAAGCAAATTCTATTCCTAAAAGAATGGACGTCTTTCCAGAACCTATGTCGCCAGAAAGCAAAACAGAACCGTCTGGGAATTCTATTTCTTGGCTTTCATAGCTTCTTATATTTTGCAATTTTATCTTCTTCAACTTCATTTTAAAAATTTAAAACTTTTTTAACTTCGTCAATAACACGCACATTGAAATTCTCTGTTCTTTCATCTTCTTGTTTGGAAATTGACAAAGAGTTCATCAAGTCAGGAATTAATTTGTTGAATTCTGAAGGATTTTGGTCGCAATATTGTTTTATTGTTTCCAATTCTATATCACTTGATTTTTCAAGTTCAACATTTAGTTCCAATTCTTCAGAATTTAAATCATGAATATTCTTAAGCAAAAAATAAGCGTTTCTTCTCTTAGCAAATTCTTCTATATTATGAAATTTAATATCTGAATTTTTTCCGTGCTCCAATTTCCCACTTATTCTTAAAAGAACCACTTTATCAGTTAAATCATTTTTCTCAAGTTCACTTAAAATAATATCTGTTGCCAAAGACGCGTCTTTAACCTGGACGCTTATTTTTACAATATCTTTAACCTTTGTTGAAAATCGCTTCATGGGCGTTTCTGATTCAGTATCAACAATATAAAATCCGCCGTGCTCCAAGTCCTCAAGCTCCGAGAAACTATTCGGAAATATTGGGCCGGGGTAAACAAAATTTTCGTACTGATAATCAATATGAATATGACCTAAAGCGTAATAGTCAGCATGGGGTAATTTATCTGATTCAACGCATTCTATAGGCAAATCGCCTTTTACTTTGTCTAAAGTTGTGTGCAACATAAATATTTTCATCATTCCGGGAGCGTCATTAAACTTAACTTTTTTTAATTCAGAAACCTCAAGGCCGGAACGCTTTCCAGGATAACCATACAATGCGATTCCTTCATGAACAAAGGGGGTTAAAACTATTTTATCTTCTATTTCCCGGTACTCGTAATTTTCTACATTTTTGCAGAAGCCGGAACGTTCAAGAACATCAAGAAATGTTTTTCCGGAGGCCGAAGAATCATGAGAACCAGCAATTATAAAAACCGGAATACGGGCTTCTTTTATCTTTCTGAACTCTGCAAAAGCGTCCTTAAGAATTTCAATAGGAGGATAAGCGGAATCAAACAAGTCGCCTGCAATTAAAATGAATTCAGGCCTTTCTTTTATGCACGCTTCGACGGCCTTTTGAAACGCTTTGAAGTTTAATTCCTGCATCTCCGGCTGTTTCCATCCCCCAAGATGTACATCAGCCAAGTGCGCAAATCTTACCATTTTGAAAAAGAAATTAAACTCTTTTAATTAAATCTTGAGAAATTTGAAAGTATATAAAATTGATTGTGGTGTTTTGAGAATAATTAATCTTATTAATGGTGAAAGAGTTTGGTTTTTATGGGATTATTTAAAACAAAAGAGGAGCCAGTGATATCAAAAGAAGGATATCAACATCTCTTATATAAAGAAATAAAATTACCTAATGATGAAAGAGAAAAGGCATTGGTTCTTTCTAAATATGATAAAAGAACGATTATGATTAAAGACGGACATATTCATCCTGAATTCTTTCAAGGAGGAGTTTTGGATTTTGATATTCAAAATTATCAAGTTTACTTCTTAAATTATGATAATACTGATGGAACTCGTAACAGAATAAGATTTCACACTCATGATTTAGATGGATTATTAGTTAAAGTTTATTGTTAACTCCCAAACATATAATTCTTCAAAGAATAATTTCTTTTTTATTCCTTCTTTCCTTAAGATTTATAAGAAAGAGTTACTTAAGATAAAGATGAAAAAAGAGGTTAAGAAAGAACTAGAGAATTCTTTCTTGAAGAGGTTTTTTATAATAACTTGTTTTTTTATTCTGGCAACAATATTTTTTATAACTTCAGTGGTTTTTTTCTCAAAAACTTCATTGTTATATGGATTTATCTTTTTCCTTTTTGGCGTTATGTTTAATATATTTATTTTTATAAAGGGGGGAAAGATTGCTATAATCTTTGGTTCTTTTTTCTTAGCCTTATGGATAATTATAATATTAATCTCTGCTATTATCAGCCTAGGTCTAACAAAAGAAATAAGTCCAGAAGAACAAAAAGCAATGATTGAGGATAAAAAAGGAATAACAGACAATTTATTTAATAGCATTGATGCTGGCAACTACGAAGGTTTTTTAAAAAATTTGGACGATAAAATGAAAGAGAGGTATGATAAACTGGCTTTTTTAGATAGGAAAAATGGGATGGGAAAAATTATTTCTTGGGATTGTTCCAAAGCAAAAAGAGCTACAGGGGGATTTCCAGTAGTTATTTGTGAAGTAGAATCGGAGAACAAAAAAACTTCTTGGGATATCAGATTTGATAATGCGGAAAAAATATGGTTACTATCAATTAGCGAGATTCTACCGAATGTAACAATAGAAGTTAAAACAAAAAAAGTTGAAAAAAGTATTACAGTAAGCCAAGAGGGAAAATCTGTGCAATTAAATCCTCCTGAAGAGGGAATTTTCTTGGTGTTTGATATTTCCATTAAAAATAATGAAGAAAAAATACTAAGAGTTCATGATTTCAAATTTATAAGCAAAAATTATAATTTTGGCCAAATATCAAGCGAATATAAACCAAATTGCAATTTGCTAAGTAAACTTGAGTTTAAACCAGGAGAAACAAAGTCCGGTTGCCTTGTTTTTGTTGGATTTGAGGAGTATTCTGAAGGGGAGATTGTTGCTATTTAATAGATAATTAAACAAATATCATTTATCTTTTAACTCCCAGAGATAAAGTTCCTCAAAGAATAATTTCTTTCTTGCAATTATTTTATTCTTCCAATTTCCCCATTTAATGCTCTTTGTTAAGGAGCTCGTAATGAGCAATATCTTTCCGTTTTTGTTTAAATGATTTTTTGCTTGTGTGAGGAATTTATTTATTATTTCACTTCCGTTTTTTCCTCCGGTTGTCGCGATCTTTGATTCGTTTGGTTCAGATTTGTTATTTGGTAGATATGGGGGATTAAATATAATTAAGTCATAACTCTTTTTTATATTTGAGAATAAATTAGATTTAATGCATTGAAATCCTAAAGACTTACAATGTTGTATGGATTTTTTATTAATATCAGAACCTGTAATATTCTTTATCCCTAACTTTCTTAAAGTTTCAAGTTGTATTCCTGAACCAGATCCAATTTCTAAAACAGAAATATCTTTTTCTTTTGTTTTTCCTTTTATCTCTTTTATTTCTTTCTTCAAAATTTCTGACAACAAGTAAGAATCTTCCTCGGGATAGTAAATTGAAGAATGCATTTTGACCTAACCAAATTTCGTGTTTAGGAAATTTACAATTGCACTTTTGTAGATTAAAGAAGTAATTAAGCCGCCAATAATAAAAACAATAGCAATTATTAAAAGAATTATTAAAATATCTAAACCAGTGGTGACATTTTGTTTTTTGAAATCATAATCAGAGACCTTTTGTATTGGTTTTTCTTGTAATATAGGTTTTGTTTGAGTTTGTGCTTGTTGAACTTGTGACGGTCTTATTTGCGCCAGTCGATTTTGCAAGTCCTTATTTTCCTTTTGAATATTTTGAGTTGGTTGTTGAGAAATTACAGTTGACTTAGTTTGCTGAACAACAGTTGTTTTTACATTTACAGCAGGGGAACTTTGCACTACAGAACTTTGATTATATTGCTTTTGAAATTGCTCTAGCTGAACTGCTTTCGCGGCTTCTTCAATTTCATTTTTTGCATAGCCCGCATTGTAAAAACTATACATCGCACGCTGCATGCTATCTCCGCGCGCCAGCGCCAACTTTATGCCTTCGAAGATTTCGTTATTCATGTTCTATTTTTATGAGTAAAATCAAATTTTAATACTTTGCCGTTGTGAGTCAAATGAGAATTTTCTCCAGATTTATATCCTAATTCTGCAGCGAGTTCAATCATAGGAGTTTCTTGTTTTATTGAACCGTGAGCTGGAATTATATGCTTTGGTTTCAAAATCTCAAGGAGATATCTTAAATCCTCTCGGCCGCCGTGACCTGAAACATGAACGTCCGTTTGAATCTTAACACCTTTCTTCTTTAATTTTTTGTCCATTGCCTCACGCGACGCAATATTTGTAGGAGTAGGAATTACCGACGACGAAAAAATTAAATTATCTCCGCTTTTAAAATGAAAAGGAGTTTCATCTTTTACAATGCGATCCAAAATTGAACCTGGCTCGGCCTGATGCCCTGTGCAAACAATAAGATATCTTCCTCTTTCACTTTCAATCCTTTTCAAAAAAGAATTTACTTGTTTTTTGTATTTTATTATTTTTATTTTGTTATAAAACTGGCATTCGCCAACTTCTCTTGCTGCTTGGACGTACTTGGCCAGGCTTCTTCCCAAAAAAATTATCTGCCGGTTTGTTTTTCTGCCGAATTCAACAGCGCTTTTTAATCGCGCAATGTGCGACGAGAAAGTTGTTATAAAAAGCGCGGAGTTTTTTGAGCGCGCCATATCAATTGCTTCTTCCAATAAATGACGCGCAATTCTTTCGCTAGGGGTTTTTCTTTCTACTCCTGAATATAAAGAATCCACGACGAGAACATCAATTCCTTTTTTTCCAAGTTCTTTTAATTTTTGATAATTTGGAGGTGTTCCAATTACGGGATAATTGTCAAACTTGAAATCAAGCGCGTAAAAAAAAGTGCCCTCGTGGGTATGCAAGACGACAAAAACACACTGAATTGTTGAATGTGTCGTGTGAATAAATTCTGCTTTGTATTCGCCGGACTTCCCTTTTATTATATGAGTTGAGCCGGCCCTTATTGTATGAATTTTATTTTTTACTTTTAGTTCTTCATCTTTCACAATTGATTCAAATATTTTCATTGTGAAAGGCGTTCCCATAATTTCAGCGTTGGGGTAACGTGTTGCAATATAAGGTGCTGCACCGACGTGATCGAGATGTGCGTGGCCAATAATTATTGCCCTAACTTTGTCAGTCCAGCCAAGCTTATCAAGAACTTCATCATTTGGCAAAGCGCCGATTCGCCTCATTTTTTCCAAAGAATTTTTAATTTGCTGCTCCCGTTCTTCTTGTTCAACCAATGCAGGTAGATAAATCCCAGCGTCGAAGATTATAACATCTTCACCAATTTTGACTGCAGTCATATTCTTGCCAACTTCTTCAAATCCACCAATCGTGCAAACTTCTAACATAATAATTATTTAACTCTTTTAAAAAAGAACAGAAATTAGTTTATATATTTTAGTAATTATTTAGCTACTTGTTTTTTTGAAAGTTGTATAAATCTTTTAATTGAATGCAAAATATCTTCATGAATTTTAACTCTGTGTTTCAGAGGAAAATCATTAGTAAGTGTTTCTATTACAATTACTGAAGAAGCAGATGGGCCACGGACAATCTTTCCATCTAAAAATATTCTGTTAGCTGCAAGTAATTCGTCAATTGAAGAGTCCTTTACTCCTGCGACAATTCCATTAACAATCTTTTCTTTGAATCTTGTTTCTGCGTAACCAGTCATAGATAATGGGTGCCCATAGGCCCTCATTATTTCAATAATTTCTCGCGCAATTAAATCCTTTGAACCAAACTTTCCTTGTGAATAGATATAAGTTCTAGCCGGATCGCCCTTATAATATTTATAATAAGTATCCTGGCCGATTGTTTTTATATTATCTTCGTGAAAGTCAAGGACAAATAAAGGGGGATATTCTCTTGTCAAATCAAAAACATATGTTGCAAATATATCCGCTTCAAACGATCTTGGTTTTTTACGCCTTGGTTTATTATCTGTTAACAATAAATGACCTGAATCGCCAATACTTTTTCCAATTATCCAACTATGTGGGTGAGAAAGATATCTCCAATTTCTAAAATAACCTGTTGGATTGGCTAAAGGGATTAAGACCACTGGGATTCCTTCCTTTGCAAGTTTCTCAAAAAGATAAATATTCTTTGCAATTGTAATAGGACCTGCAGGCTCTTCACCATGTATTCCTGAAATTATCCAAACGGCTTTGCCCCTTTTTTTTGTTCTAAAAGAGAAGACCGGAAAAAGCAATTTCTTGCCTTTTTTCTCTGCAACGTGAAAATCAATTTCTTCTACAATCCATTTTGGAGAGTCAGCAAGCTTCAGGTAAGACCTATAAAGCTTTTCTATAGGAGTCCTGTTGTCTCTAGAGTATGTCTTTCCTTTAAATGCATTTAAATCAAGATTTTCTAAAACCATATTGTCTCCTTTTACCACTTACCAATACATCTTTATAAAATTTCTTAAAGGAATTAAATTCTGTTTTCCTGGTATTTTGAAATAAAAACATATAAAAGTTAGGTTAAATTCGTTAAATTATGAAATCACTTCAGCCATCAATGCGCGAGAACAAACGATATCTTTTTATCAAAGGAAAAGACGTTAAAACGAATCTTGAAAAGGCAATTTTAGAATTTTCGGGTGTTTTGGGAATGTCAAAGGTTGGGTTGACTTGGATTAAATCAGACAAAGAAAACTGCGTAGTTGGAATCAACCGCGAGGCGGTTGACCTTGTGCGGGCTTCAATAGCAGTTTATCCTGAAAAAATGGAAGTTATAAGAGTGAGTGGAACGATTAAGAAGTTGGGAAAATAAGAAAAAGAACAATAATGTTATACTTGTTTACACCGAGAATAATAAAGTTGTTCTAAAAGAATTAAAACAATTCAATTATTATTAAAAGGAAGAAAGAGCTGCCATTAAAAAGACTAACGCCATTAAAATAGTAAAGATAATATTGTAAATAAGATTATGCCTTAACGGACTTTTTTCTAAGTAGTCTTTTATCCCATGTAGTTCAATTGAAGATAAAATTATTCCGAAGATACTATCAACAAAACCAATTATTGCAAATAAAGCAATAATATCTAAAGAAATAGACACAAAAAAAGATAAGATAAGAGTAATTCCAATAATTATTTGGGGTATGATAAAAATCTTTGGCCAAATTAATCGCATCTTTTTGACCTTGAATAATATAAATAAAGAATAAAATAATAATACCAAAGGGAGTAGAGCAAATAGAAAAGTCCAAATTGATATTTCTTTCGTATATATCATCTATTTATACTTAAAAAGATATTTATTAATCTTTCTGTAATATATTATAAAAAACTATTTAATAAAAAAAGAACAATCATGTTATACTTGTTTACACCGAATATTCCGAGGTTCAACTCCTCGTGGGCCCATTCTAGGTTAATTATTTAAATTAAATATTCTTATCTTTTCTATGAAGAATGATGAATGTGTAACTTATTTTATAACTAAGAATGGAAGGAAGCAAATTTGGTATAAAGATAAAGAGGGCTGGAAACAGAAAAGTGGTAGAGGCATTATACGAAAAGTAACTGCAGAACAGTTTTTATCGCATCTTCTTCCTGCTCTTACTTCTGATTATAAAAACAAAGTTTGGGTAGTAGTTGAGAAAAAGAAGAAACCTAAGAAGCAATAAAAATAAGTTTGTAACATAATAGATGCTTTATGATATATTAGTTTACACAAATCCAACCATCACAAAATTTAAATATCCTTTAAATCTCTAAATTCCGGAAGGGAAATTTAAACAAACAAACGATTATTCGTTTCTTATACACAAAATACGATGGAAATGCCAACAGAAATGCAGCACCAAGCAATGGGCTATGACAGAACTGCGACAATGTTCTCGCCAGAAGGGACGATATTGCAAGTTGAGTATGCGGAAAAAACAGTTCGACTGGGAAGTTCAAGCATTGGAATTGTATGTTCTGACGGAGTTTTCGTACTTGCTGACAAAAGAGTAAGAGATAAATTAGTTGTAAAAGAGTCGGCCAGTAAGATCTATGAAATTGATTCTAATATTATTGCTTCGGTTGCCGGAATTTTGGCAGATGCAAGAGTTCTTATTGAAAGAGCGCAAGTTCTGTCGCAGCAGCATAGAGTAACTTATGATACAGAAATAGAACCGGAATTAATAATTAAAGACATAGCGAACGCGATGCAGCAATTTACTCAGTATGGTGGAGCAAGACCTTTCGGGGTTTCGTTTATGGTTGCTGGTTTGCACGGAAAAAACCCTGAATTATTTTCAAGCGATATTACAGGAAATTATTTTGGATATCACGCACATGCAATAGGCGAGAATGACGAGAAATTAAGGGAAAGATTAAGAGAAAAATACAGAAAGGATTTGAAAATAAAAGAAGGAGTGAAAATCGCTACGGAAATCTTCAAAGAGGTTTTGGAAGATAGATTTGATTTGAACAGATTTGAATTAGTTGTTCTTAGAAGTGGAAATGATAGACCTGAAAGATATGAAGGGGAAAATATTAAGGACGTGAAATGACAGAACAAAGTTCAGCACAAATAAAAATTTTAAGAAAATTTTCATAATGATAGACCAAGTTGGATTAGAAAGAATGATTCGGGAAGAGGCTGCAGAATCAAAAGAATTTAGCAAAAGAAAAAATGATAGAAGATTTTTAGTTAGTGATTCTACTGCAAGAAATGCTTTGAGATATTTTAATTTGTTTACTGATGAAGTAAAAAGCAAAACAGGATTTAGCGTTAATACACTTCCTGAAATGAACAGTAGTTATGAAGGCGGAATGATTTTTTATATAGGCAACAAACAAATTGAGGCATTTATTCAAGTATCACCAGTAAACGGAGCTAATTATTCATTTAGATTCATGGGAAGAGAATATGAGGGAAAACTAAAATTAAATTAAAATGACACAAACAACCGCGCGAATTACACGAAACGGAAAACATTACGAAATTATTGTTAATATGGAAAATGCCTTAAAATTTAGAAAGGGCGCAAATGTAACTGCTAATGAATTTCTAGAGATTGACAAAGTTTTTAACAATGCAAAAAGTGGAATGGTTGCTTCACATACTGAAGTTGAAAATGCATTCGGGACTTCTGATATTTATCAAGTAGCGGCGGAAATTGTGAAAAAAGGTGAAGTTCTTACGACGCAAGATTATAGAGATGAAGAAAGAGAAAAAAGAGTGAAACAGGTTGTTGATTTTCTTGCTAAAAATGCCATGGACCCTCAAACAGGAAGGCCTCACACACCCGAAAGGATTAAAAACGCTTTAGAACAAGCACATGTTAACATAAAAAATATGCCTGTTGAATCACAGATTAAAGATATCGTTGAACAACTGGCAAAGATAATGCCGATAAAAATATCGACGAAAAAAGTCAAAATTGTCATTCCTGCAGTTCACACTGGAAAGGCGTACGGCCTAATGTCTGAATACAAGGAAGAAGAAAACTGGCTCGGAAACGGGGACTTGGAAGTTATTGTCGTCGTGCCTGCCGGATCGATTATCGACTTTTATGACAAATTAAATTCAATGACGCACGGAAGTGCTTTAACAGAAGAGATTAAAGATTAAAATGACAGATGAAGAATACGAAAGAAAAATTGTAATACCTGGCGAGATTATTGCTGAAGGAGATGATTATTTGCCTGGAGAAGGAACTGAAAAAAAGGAAGGAAAAATTTATTCTTTGCGTTACGGACTTGCAGACGAACAAAATAAACTTGTAAAAATAATTCCGCTTTCTGGAGTTTATCAGCCGCGAAGAGGAAATGTTGTTATTGGAAAAGTTGAGCTTCTTACTTATAATGGATGGGTTATTGACATTGGGACAGCAGAAAACGCTTTCTTGTCGTTGATGGAAGTTCCGAGATTTGTAAACAAAGATGCTTTGGAAGAAGTAATGGATATAGGCGATTTAGTTGTTGCAAAGGTTTGGAACATAAACCGAAGAGGAATTGACTTAAGCATAAAAATAAGAGGTCTCGGAAAGATTGATGAAGGAATTGTAGTAAAAATAAATCCTAACAAAGTTCCTCGCGTAATAGGAAAAGAAGGAAGCATGATTTCTCTCGTTAAAGATAAAACAAACTGCAATATTACCGTTGGACAAAACGGATTGATTTGGATTAAAGGACAAAGAATCGAGGACGAATTAAAAGCAAAAGAAGCAATTAATTTCATAACAGAAAAGTCATTTGTCAAAGGTTTGACTGATGAAGTAACTAAATGGTTTGATGAGGCGAAATGACAGCAATAGCAGATGATAATATTAAGATAGCAAGAAGAATTGCTTCCACTAGATTAAATAGATTAGGTTCTGGATTAGATGAAGCAACTTATATAAATAATCTTGTAGAAACAGTTTATGCAGATATTAAAAGATTAAATCCCTTGGACTCATTAAGAATTGCAGGTTTTGAAGATGTTGGGCATATAAGAAGGTTTGAAATGATATTCTTAGAAAGAATTAATGAAGATAGATTAATTTCAACAGGCAGATATTTAAGACAAGCAGATGAAACTAAATTAACTTACACTATAAGGATGGATTTTTAATATGACAGCAAAAAAAACAGAAGATTTTGAAAGACCTGACGGCCGTGGGATTACTGAGATGAGACCAATCACTGCAAAAGTTGGAGTTGTGCCGAATGCCGACGGAAGCGCTATGTTTTCATTTGGAGATACAGTTGCTATCGCTGCAGTTTACGGACCTAAAAAAATGCATCCACAACACTCGCAAAATCCTGAAAAAGGAACTTTGAGATGCAATTATAACATGATTTCTTTTTCAGTTAACGATAGAATAAGGCCTGGACCATCGAGAAGAAGCCAGGAAATTTCTAAAGTTACTGAATGGGCTTTAGAGCCGGCTGTAATGCTTGATAATTATCCTAACATGGTTATAGACGTGCATATTCAAATTTTGCAAGCGAACGCATCGACTCGTTGCGCGGGAATAAACGCCGCAGCAATGGCTTTGGCTCACGCCGGAATTCCTATGAAAGAAATGGTTTCGTCCGTTTCTATAGGTAAATTAGACAAGACATTAGTTGTGGACGTGAATAAAAAAGAAGAGGATTGGGAAGAAGGAGAGGGCGCGACAGATATTGCAATGAGTTTTACATCAAACTCGGATAAAATTACACATATGCAGTTGGACGGACATATAACAACTGAACAACTTGAAGAAGCAATGAAACTTGGCAGAGAAGCAACGAGAAAGATCTATGAAATTCAAAAAAGAACTTTGAAAGATATTGAAATTATGGAGGGCGTTGAAGAATAAAATGTCAGACATATTTACAACACCGAAGATAAACGCTGAAAGAATAAAAAGATATTTAGCTGAAGGAAAACGGCTTGATGGTAGAAGCGCAGAACAATTTAGAGATATAGAAATTGAAATTGGGAACGTCTCAAAAAATGCTGAAGGAAGCGCGCGAGTTAAAATTGGAAAGACAGAAGTTATTGCAGGGATTAAATTAGTTCCGGGTGAACCTTATCCTGATTCTCTTGACAAAGGAAATTTAATGGTAACTCTTGAAATGCTACCTATGTCCTCTCCAAGAATTGAACTGGGGCCTCCTAAAATTGATTCAATTGAAATGGGAAGAGTCATTGACAGATGTATTCGTGAAAGCAAATTTATTGAACTTGAAAAATTATGCATAATTGAAGGCGAAAAGGTCTGGACAGTCTTCATTGACATTTACACGATAAATGACGACGGCAATATGTTTGACGCTGCAGGAATAGCTGCAATCGCCGCAATAAAAAATGCTAAAATGCCTAAACTTGATGAAGAAAACAAAATTGTTTATGGCGAGTCAACTGGAAAACCAATGCCAACGACAAAGGACGTTCCGATCTCATTAACTGCTTACAAAATTGGCGATGAAATAATATTTGATCCTTTGAAAGAAGAAGAAGATATAACTGAAGCACGTGTTACAATAGGGATGAGAGAAGGAATAATATCTTCTATGCAAAAAGGCGATTCCGCTGGCTTAAGCGTCGATGAAATGAACAAAATTTTCAAATTAATGAAAACAAAATCAAAAGAAATAGCTTTAAAAATAGAAAAAGCGGTGAAGTAATTGTTAAAATGGATCCAAAAAGTTTTTCAAAATATGAGACGGCACGTATTCTTGGAGCTAGGGCTTTACAGATTGCAATGAATGCGCCTTTGCTTATTAAAATTTCAAAAGATGACTTAGAAAAAATAAATTATGACGCATTAAAAATTGCGGAAGTTGAATTTGAATCTGGCGCTTTGCCAATTTCAGTAAAGAAGCCATATCCAAAAAAGAAAGAAGAAAAATTAAAGAGAACAAAAGAACAAAAATTGAAAGATCTCACAAAAGAAGAAGCTGAAGTTAAGGAAGAAGAAGAAATTGCAAAGGAAGGCGAGATTATGGAACTTGCTAATCCGGATGACGAAGAAGATTCAAATTCTAGCACCGCAGATAACGAAACGGAATAATTCTAACAATAAGTTTAATTTAAGTTAAACGCTTCTTTGTTGTCATTTTATAGTTTTATCATTCGCAAAATTTATATACCCTGTGTCTTTGCAAATTTTGAAGGATTAGACGTTATTACTAAATCTCCCTTGGGGAATAAAACCAAGGGAATACAGAACTGAAAAGTTCTTTTTACAAAATTCAAGATGAACTTAAAAAAAACTTTGAAAAATGCAATTTATGGAAGCGCACTTCTTGTGTTAAGTGTAGCTGGACTTTCAATTGGAAAACCAAATTCTTTGGAATCAAGAATTTCTTACAAAGATAATCAACATGAAGTTGTGGATATTGAAAAAATTGCCAAAGAAAAAGAAGAATTTTCAAAACAATATTGGGAAAATCTTCCGAGAGAAAATGAAGGCCATAAAATAACTGAAGAACAAGGGAAAAAATTAGATGAAATTGCAATAAAATGGGTTAATGATATACTCCCAATGTCAATAAGAACGGGAATTATAGAAAAAAGCGCGATTTATGGAAAGATAGCAAGTTATTCAGACAATTATGAAAATGAAAGAATGCAAGATGTAATGCACTTAGTCACCAGCCAGTATGTTGGTGATGTATTAATAAAAAGATTCAATGAATTCGACGAATTGTTTTTTAAATATTCTGCGGAACACCCTAAAAAATTTAATAGAGAAGAGTTTAAGGCATTGTTGGTTGCTATAGCCGAACAGGAATCTAGTTTAGGTTACCCTAATGGGAAAAAAAGAGCTCCTTCATTAATAATGGGTTATGACAACTGGAAAAGATATGGGGATAAATTCTTGGGAGAGGAAAACCAAATAAGGGCAGCATCAAAAACATTAAGAGAAGCGTTTGATGGAGAAAATCCGAACTACAAACTCAATCAAAATGCCAGAAACATGACAAATATTTTAAGTATATATTATCAAGGAAGGATAAATAAAGAAGGAATTGACTACGCAAATTCTGTTATTGAAAGATATGCAAAGTGGAAAAAAGAGTTTAGTAAAGAATAAAAACTTAAAAAGAAAGCAAACTTTAATTTTTTATGGTAGTCATAAAGGGGGCAAAGGCCAAAGCAATAAAGGATTCGCGCGGCGAAAAAACAATTTCTGTGACAATAAAAACTAATGTTGGTGATTTTAGCGCTTCATCTCCTAATGGAAAATCAACAGGAAAATATGAAGCAAATCCGTACAAAAAAAGTTTGGAAGAAGATATTAAGACATTGGAAAAATTTAGTGAATATTTTTCGGCAGAAATTCTTGAAAGGTTTGAGGACTTAAGGAGAGTTGAAGATATTCTAGATCGTCACGTGGGAGCAAACACTTTATTCGCATTAGAGGCGGCAGTGTTGAAAGCAATTGCAAAAGAACAAGGAAAAGAGGCCTGGCAAATAATAAATCCAAATGCCAAAACATTTCCAAGATTAGTTGGAAATTGTATAGGTGGGGGAAAACATTCAAAAGAAATAAAAGGGAAAAGGCCGGACTTTCAAGAGTTTGAAATAATTCCAGACGCGAATTCAGTTCTTAATAATTATGAAATAAACAAAGAAGGAAAGGTTGATGCTGAAATTATTCTTAAAAAAACTGATGAAAATTTTTCAGTAAAGAAAAACGACGAAAATGCTTGGGTGACTTCTTTGGATGACAAAAGAGTTTTAGAGGTCTTGAACAATGTTAGAGATAACATGTTAAAATCTAAGAAAATAAACTTTGACATTGGCGTGGACGTGGCAGCGTCGACATTTTGCAAAAGGAAGAAATATTTGTATAAGAATCCTGTTTTGAAAAGAGATACAGAGGAACATTTTTCTTATATTTCAAACTTGGTAAAAAATCTCAATGTTTATTATATTGAAGATCCTTTTGATGAAATTGATTTTGAATCTTTTGCCAAACTTCTAAAGAAATTTCCAGAAAAATTAATTGTAGGAGACGACCTTACGGTAACAAACCACAAACGTCTTATGGAAGCAATAAAAGCAAAAGCAATAAATGGGATAATTGTTAAGCCGAATCAGAATGGCTCCTTGCTCGAGGTAAAGGCCGTTTGCAATCTTGCTCGTGAAAATAAAATAAAAATTATCTTTTCTCATCGTTCTGGTGAAACAGATGAAAACATCCTTGCGGATTTGGCTTTTGCATTTCAGGCCGACTTTTTCAAGTGCGGCATAGACGGACGCGAGAGAGAAGCGAAACTGAAAAGGTTGATTGAGATTTCTAAAGAACTAAAATGAAAATCATCCTAACATCCAACGGAATATCATCTGAAAAAGTTGAGGGCGAGTTCGTCAGATTAATTGGAGGCGCGCACGAATTGAAAAAGAAAAAAGTTCTTGTTGTACGTACTACTAGAAAAAATCCTGATGAATATGGTGAGGAAATCTTAGAAGAATTGAAAAGAGTTGGTTTTAATGAAAAGAACATAAGCTTTGTTAATCCTTTCAAAGAGGAAGCGAGCAAAGAGTTTGAAAAGTACGACGTCCTTTATTCCGCAGGAGGAAACACTTTTGTTATTTTAAATGAATTAAGAAAAAAGGGATACGACACATTAATTAAAAAAATGATAAAAGAAGGAAAAGTTTATCTTGGAGTTTCTGCAGGAACAATATTCTTGCAAAAGTCAATTAAAATTGCAGGAATTGGAAAGACCGCGGATGAAAATTATATTGACTTGGAGGACTTAAACGGATTAGGGGTAATTGATTTTGTTGTATGGCCGCATTACGAAAAAGAAAACGAGCACGATATTAAGGATTATGAAAAGAAAAATAAAATAAAAGTTATTCGTTTGAAAGATGGTGAGTGCATTGTTGTTGATGATTGAATAAAAATTAATACAAGTATCATACAAAATCTTTAAAAACCTTCTTTCATCTGGATATTTACTTTTCACGTACCGGCTGAAACAACCCCGGAAACACCCGTGAGCTAATTATACAAATTTAAAATGGCAGAAAATGAAAAAGTTGAAGAGAATGTTATTCATGAAATAGAAGAAAATGTCAAAGAAGGTATTGAAGACATTGAAGGAGTTGTTAAAGAAGCTACTAAGAAAAAAACTTCGAAAAAGAAATTAGCGGAAAAAGAAATTTCTAAGGAAACTGAAGAAGCTCCTAAAACACTTGAAGAAAAAAAGAAAGCACTTTTGGAAAAGGCGGCGAAACTTAAAGAAAAGGCCGCTTCTGAAGGATTGAGTTCTGAAGAATTAAAAGAACAAATCAAAATTAAAAAAAGAGAAGATATGCTTATTCCTCTGGAAGAATATGTTAAAGCAGGAATTTACATTGGAACGCGAGTTGTTACACCTGACATGAGGCCTTTTGTGTACCGAAGACGTGCAGATGGGCTTGCAATTTTCAATACTGACTTAATAGACGAGAAATTAAAAGAAGGAATAGCATATTTATCTAAGTTCGCCCCTGAAAATGTGATTGTCGTATGTAAAAGACAAGCTGGATGGAAAGCTGTGGAATTATTTTCTGAAGCTACTGGAATAAAAATTTTCACAAAGAAATATCCTGCAGGTATTTTAACAAACACAAAACTTGAAGATTTCTTTGAAAATGAATTGACAATTGTCTGTGATGCGTGGCTTGATAAAAATTCTTTGTATGATACTTTAAGAGTTGGAAAGAAAGTTTTAATGATTTGCGACACAAATAATTTCGCAAAAGGCGCGGACAAAACAATAATTGGAAACAACAAAAGCCCACGAAGTTTGGGGGTTATATTTTATCTTTTAGCTAGAGGATATTGCAAAGCAAGAGGGATAAAATCAGACATTCCGGACTTAGAATGGTGGACTAGCGAAAAAGAAGAAAGCCAAAAAGGCGCTAAGATGGGTGTTTAAATAAAAATTCTAGAATATAAATATTTAAAAGTAATTTCTTGTAAAGGTTTTAATGGAAGAAAAACAAAAGCCAAAACTTAGCGATTATCCGCCTGCATTTATTCCTGAGAAGTATACAAGAGAGGACTTTTGGAAAGCGAAAATGCCAGAATTTAAGGATTGGATTTTATATGATTTATCGGATAATAAAATAAAAGTTTATTCCGGAAGAAATTTAAGCGCTTTAGAAAAAGATGATATAATCCATGCATTATGGGAAGGAAGAAACTCTCCTAGCAGATAAAATAATTAATCTTTTCCTTTAAAAAACAACCAACTGTTTTTTCCGCCGAAATTTGTCTTTATTAAAACATATTTTCCTTTGAGTTTTCTTCCGCTAATATCAATTATGATTTCTTTGTCAGAGAACTTTTCTGGAATGTATGTCCCTTTATCCCATATTTTAACTGTTCCTGCTCCGTAATTTCCTTCAGGAATAAAACCTTTGAAATTCCAATAACTGTAAGGGTGGTCTTCTGTTTCAATAGCAAGACGTTTTGTTTTTCCATCATTAACAGCGTCGGGAATTTTAGGAATCGCCCAGGATTTTAGAACGCCCTCGTGCTCTAGTCGAAGGTCAAAGTGCAAATTTTTTGCATGATGTTCTTGAATTGAATATTTTAATTTTCCTTTTGAGATTTTTATTTTGGGCTTTGGTTCAATTGTTCTCCTAAAATTTCTTTTTTGTTTATATTCTAATAACGCCTCTTTTTTCATTTGAATTAGAACACAATCATTTTTATAAAGTTTTTATTTTTTATTTTGTAATGCCTTACATTGATAAAAATCAAAGACAGAAATATGATAAGATAATAGATGGACTTGCAAAAGTTGTTTCTGAAGAAAAAGAAGAACTTCAGGATGGAGATATGAATTATATAATTACAAGATTAGTTAGAAAAAATTTACCCTTTAAAATACAGGCATTTAAACCGCGCCATGGGAATGCTTGAATGCGTAAAACAAGAATTTTACCGACGAGTTGCCGGACCTTATGAGGATATTAAAATAAAAGAAAATGGGGATGTTGAATAGATCTTAAGATTCTTTCTTCTTTGCACTTACAAATTCCCGACCAAGATAAATTATGTTTCTATCTTTATCAATAGTGTATGGTTCGTTAGAAGTTACAAAGGCCGCATCGCCTTCTTTAAATTGATTATAAATATATTTATCTTTTACAATAAAATCAGATTGTGGACCTTTATAAAAATGAATAGAAGAATTATCTTTTTTTATCACTTGTGTTAGGTCCGTTCTAAAATGATCATACTTTTCTATCTTATCTTTTCGTAAATTTGAAATTAACACCACTGCTCCAGTTGCTAATGCCGCCGATAATAAAATTATTTTAGTTAGATTTCTCATAAAATTGTTTTATAAAAAGAATATATAAGATTAATTGCACTGAAATTTATTCTCCCGAAAAGAAATTTTAAATAATTTTTAAGGTTAAATTCTCGTCGGAGAAAACAATTTTCCTTTATCAAAAATCCGACGAAAGATTTAAATACTTAATGCGTGATGAAAATCATAACTAAGATGAGTGCCTTAATTTATACATACTTAGAGAATGTTAAGGTATGAGGTATGTAGAAGCAGTCATTTAGTTGTATATCTTTAACAATTAATAATAATGATGATTTTAGCCGATAGAATTTATTCTTGAGGCGTAGCCAATAGTTAGGAGAATGTGTGAAGTGATTTTCTTTCTTACAAGAAAATTGCGCAATGGATTTTTGTTTTAATAAAATTTAACGAAAATATGAAATTGTTTTGAAATCCAGTTGATCCTGCTGGAGGCTGCGGCTCTCTGGTTTGCGCTAAGACATGCAAGTCTCTCGCAAGAGGGCAAACTGCTCAGTAACACGTCGGTAACCTGCCCTTAGGTTATGGATAAGCACGGGAAACTGTGTCTAATACATAATAAGAGACTTACCCTGGAACGATTTGTCTCACAAATTTGCGCCTAAGGATGGGCCGGCGGCGGATTAGGTTGTTGGCGGGGTAATAGCCCACCAAGCCGAAGATCCGTAAGGGCTCTTAGCGGAGAGGCCCTGAGAGGGAATCTGAGACACTATTCCCAGCCCTACGGGGTGCAGCAGTTAGGAATCATTTGCAATGCGCGAAAGCGTGACAGTTTGAGCCAGAGTGCTTCTCACTTGAGAAGCTTTTGCCAAATGTAAAAAGTTTGGCGAATAAGGACTGGGTAAGACGAGTGCCAGCCGCCGCGGTAATACTCGCGGTCCAAGTCGCAGCCATCATTATTGGGTCTAAAACATCCGTAGCTTGCCAGGAAAGTTCCTTGTGAAATCCGGCATCTCAAGTGTCGGGCGTGCAAGGAGTACTGCCGGGCTAGAGACTGGAAGACGTAAGAAGTACGTTCTAAGTAATGGTAAAATATGTTAATCTAGGACGGACTCACAACAGCGAAGGCATCTTACGAGGACAGTTCTGACAGTAAGGGATGAAGGCTAGGGGCGCAAAACGGATTAGATACCCGTGTAGTCCTAGCAGTAAACACTGCACACTAAACATTAGTACCTCCTCGAGAGGTATTGGTGCTGAAGGGAAGCCGAAGAGTGTGCTACCTGGGAAGTATAGTCGCAAGGCCGAAACTTAAAGGAATTGGCGGGGAGATACTACAATGGGTGACGCGTGCGGTTCAATTAGATTCCACACCGTGAACCTCACCAGGAGCGACAGCAGAATGAAGGTCAGTCTAAAGGGCTTACCTGACACGCTGAGAGGAGTTGCATGGCCGACGTCAGCCTGTGCCGTGAGGTGACTTGTTAAATCAAGTAACAGGCAAGACCCGCGTGTATATTTACAAGAGCTATATACAGATTGCCATGGTAACATGGATGAAAGTGCGGGCTACGTTAGGTGAGTACAGCCCGAATCCCCTGGGCAACACGCGCGCGTCAATGGCAGATACAATTGGATGCAACTCCGAAAGGAGAAGCTAATCCCTTAAAATCTGTCTCAGTCCAGATCGAGGTTTGCAATTCAGCCTCGTGACGCTGGAATCCATAGTAATCGGATTTTATCAGAGTCCGGTGAATACGTCAATGTCTCTTGCACACACTGCCCGTCAAACCAACCGAGTTTAGTTATGGTGAAACCCTTCGGGGGAGAACCTTGACTAGACAAGGTCGGGTAAGTCGTCACAAGGTATCTGTAGGGGAACCTGCAGATGGATCACCTCCTATATAAAAAAATTTTCAAAATTAAATTTATCGTCGAGAATACAACTTGGGTTGTTTCTACATACCATCTTTGTTAAAAATTTCGTCGAAGATTTTAAAATAAAAATTTAAAAACCACTACGGGCTAAAAATAAAATCTTGCATTACTGCAATTTTTCAGGGCTCGTAGTCCAACGGTAGAACACCTGTCTTGCACACAGGAGTTCCGGGTTCGATTCCCGGCGAGTCCATTTGCGAAGGACACCTAACGGTTTCCTACCGCACTATCTTCCCTTAAGATAGCAGATTGATTCTGAATGGAAAAATTAAAATATCGACGAGAAAATCACAAAATCATATTCAACAAAACGTTGATACCGACGAGCAATCGTCAAATGCAGATGATGCAATTATCTGCCTGGGGACGACCCCCAACTCCGTTTTTCGGAGAAAAACGTCGGATGGTTCGATGAACTAATCATTGGATCATGCAGAGAATACAATCTGAAAGGATTGATTATATTCAATGAAACAAGCAGTAGAAGGTAAAAATTCGTAAATTTATTTACGAATTTAATTGGAAATTTGAAATATAATTTCCTTTCCCACATGAAATAAAAAAATATTTTTAAAAAACTAGAAGATCACATCAGAATTTATTCTGATATCTACTATTTATGTTGTTAGACGGATAGCTTGGTTTTGGTTTCGAAGAAGGACGTGGCAAGCTGCGATAAGCTTCGGGGAGTTGCATGCAAACTTTGATCCGGAGATTTCCGAATGTGCCGAGAGGCAAGTCTACGCAGGGAATTGAAACATCTTAGTACCTGCAGGAAGAGAAAACAAAACGTGATTTCCTTATTAGCAGAGAGCGAAAAGGAAAGAGGGCAAACTGAATCTCCCGTCGAAAGATGGGCAGAGATGTGGTGAAGATAAGTGGCTAAAACATTGAGAAAAAATAACTGGAAAGTTATGCTATAGAGGGTGATAGCCCCGTATTCGAAAATGTTATGTCGCTCTTCAAAGAGTAGGGCTTCTTGAATTAGAGGTCTGAATATGGCAGGATTAACTGCTAACCCTAAATAAAACCAAAGTCCGATAGCGTATTAGTACCGCGAGGGAAAGCTGAAAAGTACCCATAACAGGGTGTGAAAAGACTTGAAATCTAACAATTACAGTTGGTTACTGCTCTATCTATTTTAGTATAGAAGGGTTGTAACGTACGTTTAGAAAAACGGGCCAGGGAGTTTGTTTATATGGCGAGGCTAACCGAAAAGAGTAACCGAAGCGAAAGCAAGTCTGAAAGGGCGTTAGTCATATGAATAAGACCTGAAGCCGGATGATCTATCCATGAGCAGGATGAAGTCTTCCGAAAGGAGGATGGAGGTCCGAACCAGTGCTATGTGCATGTGCTTGAATGATTTGTGGATAGGGGTGAAAAGCCAATCTAATTCGGCGATGGCTGGTTCCTGTTGAAATATGCCTACGTATGGTCTCGTTTAGTTTGTTGGCGGTGTAAAGTACGGATAAAGTTTGCAGGGTCTATTGACTACGGAACTTTTTCCAACTCAGAAACTGTCAACTACTTAAAACGGGAAGCAGGGGAAGTATGTAAGATACTTTTCCAAGACCGGAACAACGGAGAGTAAAGTTAAGGTCCCAAAATTTATGCTAAGTGTATCAAAAGGAGTCTTGAACCTGAGACAGTAGGGATGTAAGCTTAGAAGCAGCTATCATTTAAAGAAAGCGTAACAGCTCACCTATTGAGGTTCGGGGCCCTGAAAATGGACGGGGCTAAAGCATAATACCGATACTTTACCGGCACTCATGAGAGTGTTCGAGTAAGCAGGCGTGTTTTCTGCGCAGAATTTTCTCCGAGAGGAGGAATGGAGCGGAAATCAATGAGAATCCTGGCAATAGTAGGATGTGATTTTCCTGAGAATGGAAAACGCCGTAAGAGCAAGGTTTCCTTGGCCATATACTTTAGCCAAGGGTTAGTCAGCGCCTTAGTTGTACCTTAACTGAGTATGACGATGGACATCAGGTTAATATTCCTGAACTAATTTAATCTTACATAATGCGATTCGTTTCCGGATAAACAGATATTCTATGGAATATTTTTATGAAGAAATTTGTCGAGGGTAATCCTAAGACACAAATTAATTTGTAAAAGGCGAGCTGTTGATTCCAGGAGCCAGTGAAAAGATCGTATTCTTGATTAAATTGCTGTACCCACAACCGACGCTGGTGCTCTAGCTGAGAAGGCTAAGGCGTGTAGGGGAAAACCAGGTAAGGGAACTCGGCATATTAGCCCTGTAGCTTAGGCTGAAGGGGTGTCTATCTTTGTGTATTGCAGAAATGTTGTTTGCATTGGTAGATCACAGTAACAAGGACGGCCCGACTGTTTACCAAAAACGTAGCTGATTGCTAATCTGAAAAGACTTGTATAATCGGTGAGACCTGCCCAGTGGTGGTGTTTCAAACTCCTTTTCAAGGGAGCTAAGACCCATCAAACGGCGGGGGTAACTATGACCCTTGAATTAACGACGGGGGTCGTTAAATTTGGCTGTATGCGGGAAACTCTCGCTAAGCTTTTAGTACTTATCAATAAACGATAGTAAAAATCTAAAAGATAGAGACAATCCGCAGGAAACTAAAGATTTAATAATTTTGACCATCTGAGTATGGTCATGAATGACGAGCAATTAATTTACTATCTTACTGGATTTACGGATGGAGAAGGATGTTTTTGCATCGCTGTAAAAAATCAAAAGTCCGCAAAAGTAAGATGGGTTCTTGATCCAATTTTTCATGTAACGCAACATGCAAAAAATAAAGATATATTATACCAACTCCAAAAGATATTGGGTTGTGGTGTAGTTATAAAAAAATACGGACAAGAAGATACAATGCAACTTATTGTGCAAAGTAGAAGAGAACTCGTCGATAAAATAATCCCTTTCTTCAAAAAATACAAATTGATAACAAAAAATAAAGATTTTGAAATATTTGCAGAAGTTGTTGAATCATTAGATCAACATAAACATGCAGATAAAGAAGAGTTCAAAAAATTGTTAGCAAAAGTATTTACAATGAATGGAGAAGGAAAACAAAGAAGATATAAATTAAAAGATATCTTGGAAACTTTAGGATCCTCAGAGACTATACGCCAAAGCAACAATTTCTAAAAAAATTGTTGGAAGATATAGTCCGACCCTTATGGAGACATAAGGAGATTATTAGAAATAATAATCCGCCATCAAGAGATGGTTAGTAATTCTTTGAAAAGAATGAAAGTAACAATGTGCTTAAGGTAACGTAATACCTTGTCGTCTGAATGGCGACTTGCATGAATGGTTTAACGAGGTTGTCACTGTCCCTATCTGGAGCCCTCTGAAAATATTGTCCGGTGCACAGACCGGAGACACCTAGTGGGAAGCGAAGACCTTGTGGAACTTTACTGTAACTTGTTGTTGTGAACTTAAGCGGGATGCATAGAATAAGTAGGAGCGTCGATGTCATCATTCTGGTGATGGCGGAGCAAAATTGTAATACTACTTATCTTGTTTAAGTTTGCTTACTCTTAAGAGGACAGCAGCAGGCGGGCAGTTTGACTGGGGCGGTGCCCTGTCGAAAAGATATCGATAGGACCCAAAATCAAGCTCACCTAGCTTGGAAATCTAGGGATGAGTGCGAGGGCAAAAGCTTGATTGACTGTATTTTGAAAAGCAAGAAATGCAGAGACGAAAGTCGGGCCTAGTGAACCCACGTGCTTTTTTAATAGGAGCCGTGTCTGATAGAAAAGTTACCCCAAGGATAATTGGCTGGTCGCCCCCGATAGTCCACATTGACGGGGCGGTTTGGTGCTTCGCTGTCGGCTCTTCCTATCCTGGTAGTGCAGCAGCTACCAAGGGTGTCGGAGTTCACGCATTAAAAGGGATCGTTAGCTGGGTTAAGAACGTCGCGAGACAGTTTGTATGATATCTACTAGGTGTGTTGTTGTCTGAGTGGAACGATCTTCTAGTACGAGAGGAACGGGGGTCGGATGCCTCTAGCGAGCGGTTGTCAAAAGGCAGGCCGCATAGCCACGCATTAGCGAATAAGATCTGAAAGCATCTAAGATCGAAGTCGTCCGCAAAACGAGACAACTAAGGCCGTCATAGAAGATGACGTTGATAGAGTTCTTGTGTAAGATTCAAGCTTCGGCGAGAATTTCAGCATAGAACTACTAAAAGCTTTATTTGTAGAAAAAAAGATCTTATAGTTTAGGGTACCTTCTACTGCTTGATGATTTGATATTCTGACATAATTAAATTTAAATATAGAAAGTTAATTGGAAAATTATGGAATACACTCCAAAAGATATTGCGGAAATTGCTATAGCCCATGGAAATCTCGAAGTTGCTCTCAGAGATTTTAGAAGAAAAATAGATGAAGAAACTCAAAAAAATCTTTTAACAGCAATCAGAGAATATGAAATTAAAGTTCCTGACGTGATTAGAATACAAACAGCTTTTTTAAGAGAGGATCATGAGGATTTAATATATTTAGCACAATTAAAATTAGACCGATTTTATGATTCTTGTTCAGCTCATAAATAATCAATAACTTTAAATATCCTTCAAATTCTTCAATTATGTAAGTTGGGTAGTTGACTTCGGGAATTTGTCATTGAATTGACAAGTGTTGAAACATTAAACATCAACGCTAATTCTTGAGGAAGGTCCGCTCACCGTCGAGAAATCGATAAATATGTTGTCTTTCGAAAGAAAGATTCCTGTGAAGGAAAGCTCCAGAACAGAAACGATACAGAACTTGGGGAGTAATGATTTTATATGAACTGAGAACCAAGAAACTGATGAAACGGCTGTCTCAACAGGTGCAAGGTTTCGTACCGCAAAGTTGAATGTCAACACGTTCCGTCTGCGGAAACCAGAGGTTTCTCGGGGAACGACAGAAAGTGGCCTATTCCCAACTTACAATTTTTTATTATCAAATCATTTTTTATTTCTCTTATAAAATAAATATATAGAAATTAAAATTAATATTTCACCGACGATAAATAAAGGCCAGTTATAATCTTGTGGAATGTAATTAGAGATGATATTCTGGAAGTCATTATTTGGGGCCAAAGTCAAGAATTGTGATGTAAAATTATTTAAGAAGATTAATTTTCCATAATCAATCAAAAATGTATAAAGGATGACTAAAGAACCGACGACAAAAAGCAAGATTTCTTTTGTTCTGAATTTTATATTCTGATTTTTATCGTAACAATGCAAAATGCACAAAGACAAAATAATTAGTCCTATTGAATAAATTATAGGTGCTAAAACAGGACTATCCCAAGGCCAAGGAATCAGGAATAACAAATCCCAAGTTAAAAATGAAGATGGCCAATTCAAGATTACTTTGAGCCAAACATAATAAAAAATATCCCATATTGCAAATGCATAGAAAAAGTAGGCAGTTCTATCAATAAACTTCTTTCCAGCTAAAATTGCGACGCTGATTAACATTACAATTGTAAAAAATTCCCTTATCCATTCAATCGCCAAGATATTAGGATCTATAGATGATAAAGGAAAGTTAAATCCTGAAGGATAATAGATTTTTCTGAGATAAACAACAATTACTGATTCCAGAAAAGCCATTGCTATTGCAAAAATCGTAACGACTAAGATTGTTTTTATTGAACTCTTTTTCATTATAAATAAAATAAAAACAAGTTAATAATCTTTACGAAAAAGCGCTTATTTGATTTTGAAAAACAAAATTTTGTTTTTCTTCTCTTGAATTTGCTTTGTATACTTTCCCTTTACTAAATGGAAGAGAAAGTTCTTTTGCTAGATCCTCCAAAACTTTTGCAGAGGTAGTGAAAAAACATATAGACCATCCTCTTTTAGGTGTTTGGGTTGTATTTTCTCTTATTTTTACAACTTGGGATCTGTAAGCCAATTCTTCTTCTCCAGAATTGTAGTCAAAGAGTTTCATCCCTTCACTTCTTAATTTTGCTAAGGCCTCAAAGATTTTTTCTTTGTCTACGTAAACAAATCCTTTGTAAGATCTCAAAGTTTTATATTCTGTAAATGCCAGAATATACTCTGCGTTTGGATTACCACAAACTTCGGTTCCTGGTTTTCTTAGCATGGTTTTCTATGATTTTATCATTTAAATTTTTTATCATTAAGAGAAACATTTCCAATTTCTTTTAGTTTAGAGATTTGCTCTTCGGTTAAGATATCTGTTCTTGGGAATAACAAATTAATTTCAATTTCAGGATTTTGCTCCCTGAGTTTTAATACGCTTTTGTAATTTTCTTCAAAGTTTTCTGAATAAACAGAATAATTGAAAGTGTAGTTGATTCTGTAGATTTCCATATTTGTTTCAGAATATTTACTTATGGGGACATGGAGTTCACTCCGTTCACTCTCGTTCGAAATTTCAGTTTCAAACGAGGGAGTCGAACCCTATTCAATTTAAATTTACTTATGGGGACACCGGGAGTCGAACCCGGGCACATAGAGCTTCAGTCTAATGCTCTCCCGCTGAGCTATGCCCCCTAAACCTATTTAAAATTTAATATTGGATGTTTTTTAAATGTTTCAAATATTAAAAAGTTTTATAAATAAAGAGATTATTGTTTAAATTAAGAGAGGTTATATGGAAAAAGATTTTGAGGATAAGGTTGCTTATGTTCTTGGCTTAGTGAGTATAATAGTTTCGCTTTCTTTAATAAGTCCTTTGGGCGGCTTGGTAAGCGGAATTTTTGGTATGGTTCTGTCAAAAAATTCAAAAACCGACTTAGGAAAAAGAGCGCGAAGATTAAACAAATGGGGGATATTTATAGGTGCAATATTATTCGCGGTATTAATCAGCTTAACTGTCTGGGCGACGATAAATGGAGTAAACAATCCTGTTAGCGGATTCCCTCAATACTAAAATGAACAAAAAAGTAAAATTTAATTACCAGAAAAAAGGCGCAATGGAAATGTCCGTCGGGACAATTGTTACAATAGTTCTTTTAGTTAGCGTTTTGGTTTTAGGTTTAATTTTAATAAAGAATATCTTTAGCAGTGCAACCGGTGCCGTTAAATTGACTGATGCCCAATTAACAAATCAAATTAATCAGTTGTTTTCTGCAGATCAAAAATTAGTTTTAGCCCCCAGCACAGCGACGATAAAAATGACTAGAGGGGATATTTACCCGATAAAGATTGGAGTTAAAAATAGATTGCAAGGAAATGTTGGTCAAAATCCCACGTTTGATTATAAAGTTTATGTAGATGATCCTGATGTTAGAAATAATTGTGGAATAGATGCAAATACTGTTCAGTCGTGGATACAAGGCGGCGACGGAAAAAATATTCCCATGCCAACAGGAGAAGATATTCATATGGAACCTATAGGATTTAATATTCCATCTACAGCACCATTATGTTCTGTAAAAATAAGAGTTGAAGTGTTAGTAGATAATGCTAATTACGCATCAAGCGCATTCTTTATGCAAACTATATAATTTTTTAAATAGCTATTTCCTCGGTAAATTATGGTTTTAGAATTATACAATACATTAACAAGGAAAAAAGAAGTTTTCAAGCCGATACACAAGGACTATGTTGGAATTTATTCATGCGGGCCGACTGTCTATAACTATGCGCATATCGGAAATTTAAGAACTTACATATTTAATGACTTACTAAAAAGAAGCTTGATTTTTCTTGGATATAAAGTTAAACATGTTATGAATATTACTGATGTAGATGACAAAACAATAAAAGCCAGCCAGAAAAATCACGAAAAATTAAATGACTTTACAAGAAAGTATGAAAAAATATTTTTTAATGATTTAAACGAATTAAATATTATCAAACCGGACTATGTTCTTCGTGCGACGGAGAACGTGCAAGATATGATAAAAATGATACAAAAACTTTTGGATAAAGGCTACGCTTACAAGGCCTCCGATGGAATTTATTTTTCAATTTCAAAAGATAAGAATTACGGAAAACTTGCAAACTTAAAAAAAATTAAAGATAACAAAGAAAGAATAAAAAATGACGAATATGATAAAGAAAATCCACAGGATTTTGCGTTGTGGAAATTCTATGCGAAAGAAGACGGAGATGTTTTCTGGGAAGCACCTTTTGGAAAAGGCCGACCGGGGTGGCATATAGAATGTTCTGTAATGTCAACTAAAGTACTTGGAGATTCCTTTGACATTCACACCGGAGCAACCGATTTAATTTTTCCACATCACACAAATGAAATTGCGCAAAGCCAAGCAGCTACTGGTAAAAATTTTGTTAATTACTGGATTCATACTGGATTTTTGAACATGAAAGAAGGAAAGATGTCAAAGTCCGTTGGGAATATTTTATACTTGGAAAACTTAATAGAAAAAGGATATAATGCTATGGAATACAAATATATGACTTTAAATACACATTACAGAATGCCTTTGAATTTTTCTATAGAAAATCTGGATGCTTCTAAGAATGCATACCAAAGGTTAAAGAATATTATTTCTGAAATTAAAAACGATAAAAAAGTTAATGATAAATATCTTAAAGAATTTACAGAAGCAATTGAAGATGATTTTGATATGCCGCGTGCCCTTTCAATTTTGTGGAACTTAATCCGTGATGAAAATGCTAATGGAAAGATTGAAACAATAAAAAAAATGGATGAAGTTTTTGGATTGAAGTTTTTGGAAAAAGAAGAAATTAAAATTCCTTCAGAAGTTAAGAAATTAGTTGATGAACGCGAGCGCGCCCGAAAAGAAAAGAATTGGAAAAAGTCGGACGAGTTAAGAGATAAAATAAAAAAATTAGGTTTTATCGTCGAGGACAATGAAAATAGAAGTAAATTGGTGAAGATATAAAAAAAGATATATAATTGAAAAAATCATCTAAAGATTTCTGTCCAAGCGTTATAATATAAAAACCTTCAACATATTAGATATTAGTGAAACATTACTACTTTATCCAGGAAAATGAGAGTCATAAACTAAAAAATCTATTAATTACAATTTTTATCTTAACATTAATTATATTTATAGGAATTTATTTTTATAGTTTCTTTTATAATCTAATTCATAAAACCCCTTTTGTGTACAATGTAATAATCGCAGTGAAAGGAGATGTAATAAACACAACTCCCATTGGTCTTTTTTATCTTCATTTTATCGGAGGCATATTTTTTGTACCTTCTGCAGATGAGTTAATCTTTTATTATGGTTTAATAGAAGGAAATCCCCCCATCCTATCTTTTCTTGCAGCTTTAATTGGTTTTTTATTAGCACAAATATTAAATTATTTTATTGGATTAAAAACCAGTTCTTTTATATTAAATATTGTATCAAAGAAAAAAGTATACAAGACTAGAAGGTTCGTAAATAAATATGGGGCCTATGGAATCTTTATATTTAACGTTCTTCCTCTTCCTTCTCCTCTGCTAACTTTTGCTCTTGGACTAGCCAAATATAATTTTAAGAGGTTATTTTTAATAACTATCCTAGCAAAAAGTATAGAATATGGCATTTTAATAGCCATTTTCCTTCTATTTTCCATATAGTATTTATACTCCTTCTTCTTAATTCTAATATGTTAAATCCACATCACATAATTCGCAAAGAATTAGAATTAGATAAAACAATTAATTTGAAAGAACTAATCGGGAAGAAGATTCTTTCTTTTGGGGGGAAAGTTATAGGGAAAATTTCCCAGATTAGAATAAATCCAACTAATTTAAATTTGGAAGGAATACTAATAAAAAGAGATATCTTTGGTAAACCTTTGTATATCGGAAAGAGCTATTTTTCTCATTTATCCCATGATGCAGTAATTCTTAATATAGAAATCTCTCTTTTAATCAAAGGGAAGAATGTGATAACTTCTGGAGGAAAGATAATTGGAAAGGTTACTGAAGTTGTAAGAAAAGGATCAACTAATGATATTAAGGTTCTTATGGTAAGATCCTTTTTCAGTAGAAGATTCTTGATTCCAGCTTCTGCTATTAAATATATTGGGAAGTCAGTTATATTAAAACCAAATTATAATGCAAAGAAAAAATATTTCTGGCAGAAAGTTGAATAATGCAATAACCTCAGAAGATATACTTGGAAAGGATGTTATAGACTTGGAAGGAAATTTAGTTGGAGTTGTTGAAAAGATTTTTATTGATCCAGCTTCTTTAAGATTTATTGGCATTTCCGTCGATAAAGGGTTTATAAAAAAAGGTCTTTCTATAGGAAAGAACTACATTCTCAAAATAACAGAACATGCGGTATTTCTTAAAATAAGAATTGCTTATGATATGAAAGGAATGTTTGTTTTTGATAAAGATGGAAAGAAAATTGGCAAGGTTTCTTCCATAGAATTACACGGCAACAGAAACAAAATAAAATCAATTCACGTGGAGACTGGTCTCTTCTCATCGCTTCTTAAAAAGGGATTGATAATTCCTGCAAGATCTATAAAGAGGATAGGGGACAATATTATTCTTAAAAACAGTGAAAAGATATTATTAAGAAATGGGCTATACAATGCGATTCTTCAGTCCACGAAGATATAATAAACACGGGATACAAAAATCAGTTAAGAAAACCACTTAAATAAGAATTTTAAACTAACATTTGTTTGTTTTTGTATGAAAAAGAAAGGTGGTTTTGGCAAGATACTTTTATTCTTTTTAATATTAGGTATAATATTAGTTATAGCACTTTTTGGAACAAAGATATATTTGTTCTTTCAAATGATCATAGGAAATGATTTAACTATAAGACTAAGCACGGACAATGAAAATCTATTTATAAATAAAGGGCAAATAGAAAAAGTGGAATTTACGACGTCTGCAATAATGAATCCTTTTTGTAAATCATACTGCCAATCGAACTTTGTTGATTTGGGCAGTGGACAAGTAATTGAAAATGATAGCTTTGAACTTACTTTAACAAGTTCATTAACAAAAAGTTATTCTATTGGTGTTAACAAGTTTGGAAAAGGGCAGGATCTTTATAACTTTCAAATAATATGCCAAAGCAAGAAGAGTTTCCTGTGCCAAACAACTGAAGATAAAAAGTTTAGAAATATTTTGCTAACAGTTGATTACGATTTAAACGATTCAGATAAAGAATTTGTTAGCAATATGCAAAATAATATTTCTTATATAAACCAAAAGATAGACGACAATATTTTATTCATAAATGATACTAATAAGTTTTCAAAAGAGCATAGTAACATAAAAGAATTTAATACAGGCAGAAGAATCAACACAGTTTCAAACAATTTATTAAATTTCAACACGACTTTAAATTTATCAAAAGCATTTTTAGATAACAATGAGTATGAGAAATTAAATTTAAACGATTTAATAAATAATTTTAATGATATAGATAAAGAGTTTAATGAAATTAATGCTTCTTTTTACAACAATTTAACACGATTTCAAAATATAATGTCCAACTTAACTTATATAGAATCCACTCTTAACAATTATACCAAACAAAATGTCTCTTTAAATTCTTCAGACCAAATAAAGTTTATAGAAGAAAATTATAATGAACTTGCAACAAGTTTGAATTCAAAAAGCAATTTAAGTATAAGTATTATGCAAAGCAAAGTTAATTCCTTAAATTTAGAACTTGTGAATTTAGAGAACTTTATTAAAAATGAACCTGGTGAAGGATTTTCAGTTTCTTTAGATCTGATTAAAGTTACTAAACCTGTTTTCCAAACAAGCCAAAATAATCCTATAATTTTAAACTTTAATCAAATTCAACCAATATGTTGCCTGAATAATATATGCAAACCATGTTGTAGTGGTTTAACATGCCAATCAAATCAAAGTTTGTACCCTATAGTGCTTGTTCACGGACATGATTTTTCAAAAAGCACTACTGCAGAATATGCTCTTGATAGTTTCGGGCAGATACAAGATAAACTTGCAAGTGATGGATATGTAAGCGCAGGAGAATTGTTATTGAATACAAATGATCCAAAGACAAACGGAATATTTGGTGAAATGAATTATCCTATAAA
Organism: Nanobdellota archaeon; assembly: GCA_030647125.1. Taxonomy (GTDB): domain Archaea; phylum Nanobdellota; class Nanobdellia; order Pacearchaeales; family GW2011-AR1; genus JAUSKC01. The sequence goes on from JAUSKC010000008.1 coordinate 47,387, forward strand.
TATTATAACAAGTTATTATTTTGACATATACGAGACTTCTGGCAAAGGAACAATTATTCAAACCAAAACAGATAATTTAGATAGCTATGCCATAAGATTGAGGGATATAGTCAATACAGTAAAAGAAAAAACTGGAAAAGATAAAGTGATAATAGTTTCTCATTCAATGGGTGGTTTAGTAACAAGAAGGTATATCCAAGTCTTTGGCTCAAACGATGTAGATAAAATAATTCTGATAGGAACTCCAAATAACGGAATAAATGGAACAACACTAAGATATTGTTCTATTATTGGATCTTCCCCAGAATGCAATGATATGGATTCAAGCAGCGTGTTCATAAATAAATTAAACAGAGCCAATGAAAGCAGCGTTCCGATATATAATATAATTGGAATTGGTTGCGACACTGATGGAGAAGATGGAGATGGAATTGTAAAAAGGAGCAGTGCTTATTTAAGTTACACTGAAAATTATTATATAAATGGAACTTGCGATTCCAGTTTCTATTATCTTCATTCGGATTTGATAAAAGTTGATAAATATCCTGAAGTTTATGACTTAATAAAAGAAATTTTAAAAACAAAATGACAGAAAAAATAAATTTTTTCAGCACAAATAAAAATTTGGAGAAAACTGGAGGACGAAAACATTTCAAAAGAAATGTTTTAGAGAAATTTTCATAATGAAACAAAAATACAGAAGATCAGTATTTATTGTGACTTACTCAATTCATCATGGTCGTATTAACTATTTGATTTTGAAACGAAAATGGCACTGGCGCGGCTGGGAATTTCCAAAAGGGGGAATTGAGGACGGAGAAAAAATGATTAATGCCGTAAAAAGGGAAACATTAGAAGAAACGGGCAAAGCTGCATTGCAAATAAAAAGGTATGAAATTTATGGAAGATACAAATACAAAAAAACTCTTCCAGACAGGCCGGGTTTTATAGGACAAAGCTATGTT
>JAUSKC010000009.1 GCA_030647125.1 Nanobdellota archaeon
ATGCTTTTGCTTTTTGTTTTCTCTGCTGCCCTTACAGGGACATTAGTTTTTGGTAGGCCTATTTTATGGTATATGGATGGAAAGAAAAAAGAGGCGATTTCGTTAATTAGCTATACTTTGGGAATTTTATTGATTATTACAATCCTTGTTTTTATTCTAATGATAAATTATTTTTAAGTTAATTAAAAACAAATAATTTATAAACCATCTTCATTACTAAATTTTAGGTTGACATTCTATGAATGTTCTATCGCTGTGAAGCGAGCCGAATAATAAAAATAAAATGGAAAATGCAGTTTATTCATTGAATCCGCAAGAGTTTAATTTAAAGTTAGCTGCGGCTTTGAAAAAAATGCCTGAATTCAAAGCGCCTGAATGGGTTAGTTTTGTGAAGTCGGGGCCAAGCAGAGAAAGACCTATTGATGATGAGGACTTTTGGCACAAACGAGCGGCATCTATTCTTAGACAAATTTACATTAAAAACGTCGTCGGTGTCAGTCGTTTGAGAACTCGTTACGGTTCAAAGAAAAATAGAGGAATGAAGCCGGAAGAGTTCAGAAAAGCAGGTGGAAAAATTATTAGAACAATATTGCAACAAGCAGACAAAGCTGGCCTTACTGAAATTGCAAAAGACATAAGAGGAATGAGAAAAATGCGCCCTGGAAGAAAATTAACTACTAAAGGAAAAGAATTCTTGGAGGGTTTGAAATAAATTAACATGGGATTTAAAAATCAACAGAAAAAAATAACTTTGGCGAAGCATGGAAGACGTACTAAGTGGGCGCCTATTTGGATTGTTTTGAAAAAATATGGAAAAGGGAAAAAAATTCATCCTTCCGCAACAACTGCAATAAAACGTTCGTGGAAAAGAACTAAACTTCATATCAAGCCAAGAAAGGCAAGACCCAATCATTACGGATAAAAATGACAGAACTAAAGTTCAGCACAAATAAAAATTCAGGAGAATTTTCATAATGCCAGAAACAAAAACCCAAGTAATTGAAAGAGAATATATTATACCATTAAGAGAGAAAATCAGGGTCTCTCCAAGATATAAAAAGACACCTAAGGCAATTAGAACAGTAAAAGAATTTTTAGTTAAACATATGAAAGTTTATGACAGAGATGTTAGAAAAATAAAAATTGATAGATATCTTAATGAATATTTATGGTTTAGGGGGATAAGAAATCCGCCGCACAAAGTTAAAGTTAAAGCAATTCGTGAAGAAAAAGATGGAAATGTAATAGTAAAAGTTTATCTTTCAGAAATGCACAAAAAAACGGAAGCAAAGAAAGCGCGCTTGGAAAAAAGAGAAAAAGCTGGAGAGAAGAAAGAAAAAACAAGTGAAAAGAAAAAAGATACAAAAGAAGAGGGTGTGCAGTCGACAAATATTGGAAAAGAAACAACTCCTGAAGAAAAAGAAAAAACAAAAGAGGCCGAAAAAGAGATTATAGAGTCCGGCGAGAAAATAACAAAGGAAGAACATAAAGGCCAAAAACATCAAACTAAAAAAGAAAATTATAAATCAGAAACTCAAATAGAATCTCAGCAAAAAGGAATCAAGAAAGGTTAATTATTTCAAAATAGTCCCTGTTTCTTCATACCATAAATACAAATCAAGTTCTCCAAGGTTTGAATTCGTTTTATTTGCAAGTTCACGCAGAACATTTTCAATTTCTAGATATTTCTTTGGAGTCAAAGAACGGGACTTTGGCTGTTCTATAAGAGCGTGACGAGCCAAAAGATCAACAATATGGAAATCAATTATTGCAAAGTTTTTGAAGCCAATATTTCTTAAAAAATGGGACGACTCTTTCATTCCAAGACCTTTAATGTTTTTTACAATCCAATCGCGCATTTCAATCTCCGTCGGAAAACTAGTAATAGTTTCTTTTATATTATCTTTGTATGGGCGCGCTTCAATTATAAACTTCGCGCGCGCATTTGGAAATCTATGGCCAAGATCTTGCAATGTCTCCGCAAGTTTGCCTTCAGGCCAGTTTAGAAAACCATCCCCTATAGAATTTTGCATTTGAATTGATCTTTGCGCCTGAAAATTTGCAGTCAAAAAACAAAAACAAAGTTCTTTAAAGATTTCATTTGAATTTCTCTTACCAAGATCTGAAAATTCAGACATTCTTTTGTTGACTAACGCCCTCAAAGGCCCTTCTTTTAAATTATTTACTATTAATATCAACTTTTCCATCATTTTACTTCCTTTATCTTTTCAAGTATTTTATCTTTTACAGAACGATTTGTATGAGTTTTCCCAAAGCGGACAAGTGATGAATTTATTTTGTTCCAATTCTCTTTTGAGAAAAGCATTTTTAAGTCATCTTCAATCTTCTCAGGTTTAGAGTTTTTTGTCCATCCTAATCTTTGTGAAATATACTGAACATGAGTATCCACCCCAATTCCAGACGAACCTACTTCAGAAAGAAAGACATTTGCTGTTTTTCGGCCTACTCCAGAAAGTTGAATTAATTTATCTAAATCATGAGGGGGATTTCCATTATATTCCTTTTCTAAGATTTTTGAGCATTCAATTATATACTTTGATTTATTTTCAAAGAAATTTATGCTGTTAATTATTTGTTTAATATCCTCAATGTCTGCTTTTGCTAGTGATTTTGTATCTGGATATTCTTCAAAGAGTTTAGTTCCAACTTTTATTGTTGTCTCATCAAGAGTTCTTGCAGAGAGTATTATAGATATTAGGGTTTGAAATTCAGAATCCCATTTCTCGGCTGCAAGCCGCATATTTCCAGAACACTTTTTTAATTCTTCCAATTGTCTTAGGGCAATTTCCTCATCCATTGTTTATCCTGTAATTTCCAATATAAAAATTTATGTTCAATATGGCAAAATATAAAAGGTGAATTTATGAATAAAAATTATGCAAATAGACATTAACAGAATAAAATCATCAAAAACAACAAAAGAACTTCTAGAGTTTGGTATTATTAATTTAGATAAACCATCTGGACCTACTAGTTTTACAGTTTCCGAATTCGTTTGCAAAGAATTAGGAATAAGAAAAACATCACATTTTGGTACACTTGACCCGAAAGTTACAGGAGTTTTGCCTATTGCTTTAAACAGAGCATGTAAATTAACAGGATTCTTCTTGGGAGAGAATAAGACATATGTAGGAATTATGAGAACTCATGAAGATATTGGCCTCGATAAAATTAATGAGATTATAAAAAAGAAATTTATGGGGAAAATAAAACAAACACCTCCGGTAAAATCAAGAGTTAAAAGAGTTGAACGGGAAAGAGAAATAAAAAGATTTGATATTTTGGAAAAGAAGGATAAGGATTTTTTATTTGAAGTTGAATGTCAAGGAGGAACGTATATTAGAAAATTAATTGATGATTTAGGAAAAGAATTAGGTATTGGGGCGCACATGCTTGAATTAAGAAGAACAGATGCAGGAATCTTTTCTGAGATGGACAAAGAATTTGTAAATCTTTATGATTTTGAAAAGGCAGTTCAAGAGTATAAAAAAGGAAATGACAAAAAGTTAAGGGAGATAACCATTCCTGCTGAAATCGCCGCTGAAGTTTATCTTCCCGTTCAGATTTATAACAAGCGATTAAAGATTATTCTGACTGGCAAGCCATTAATTTATGATGACTTAATTGAAATATTAAAGATTGAGAAAGATAAAATAATCTCTGTTTTTTCTGACGGCAAATTCATTGGGATGTATAGAGTTAGTGATGAAAAAGAAGCGGGAATTTTTGCACGCCCTGAATTTGTCATGCAACCTATTTAACTTTCTTAGAAAGATAAGAGGAAATAATTTTGTTTATTATAAATAAGAATAAGATAAAGAAAAATCCGTAAGCAAGACCTTTTTCTAAACCCTTTAAAGTATTCATTGAAATCAAAATTCCACGACCAGCAAACCATCCTAAAGAAAGCATTACTGCCCCCCATAAAATTAATGAAACGACGTCGTAAAGAAGGAATTTCTTAAGAGAAATACTAGAAGACGCATAAGTCATTGAGATTTGTCTTGCTCCGTAAATAAATTTTGACAAAAGAAGTGTTAGAAAAATATTTTCTCCGGCAATAGAATGAACTATTTTTGTAAATGACTTATTCTTTTTAGGTAACTGTTTGATGAATTTCATTTTTATTATATGGGATTTAGAAAAGATAAACCATAATAAATCAAAAACATAAAGCCCCAAGATCCCAAAAACAAAGACCATCCAAAAAGGAAACAAGTTCTGATTGCCGGACATAAAGGCAGCCAAAACTAAAGTTTCTTCTGAGATAAATCCGGCGAAGAATGAAGATAAAAAAGGATTTGCATGCAAAATTTCCAGGATTATACTTAAAAAGGTCATAGTTATTATATTGGGGAGGTATTTTTAATCTTAACGATGAGA
>JAUSKC010000026.1 GCA_030647125.1 Nanobdellota archaeon
GAGTGGAAAGGAAAAAAAGTAGCAGTTGAGGAAATAAAGAAATCAATTACAAAAACAATAAGCGCAATCCTTCAATATGATTTCATTTACAAAAGAATAAAACTTTCAGAAAACCAAAAAACCAACTTTGACACTTTTATCCAAAAATGCGCTCCGCGTTATTCCATAAATCAAGAAGAAATAAACAAAATAAATGAAATCTTTGACGCAATATTAAAGCATAGCGAAAGCGCGATGGAATTCACGCGCAGGGAAAAGGTGGTAATACTCTCGCCAGATATGCAGCAAAAATCCATTTCTTTAGAACAAATAAAGGACTTTCTTCAAATATCAAAAACTATCGCAAAAAAAGCCAGGGACCATATGATGATAATTTCAGAAGGTAAGTAACACAAACTTGCATAGGTTTTGCAAGGAAAAATATAAAAACCCCATTCCCTTATAAAACTATGCTTCTAAAGTAGGAAATAAATGGAAGAAATTATTCAAGAAAAAATAAGCGCAGACCATCTCTTGTATGTAAGTTTAAAGTACACCAAAACTTGTGATGTAATTCTTAATCTAATAATAAGATGGAGAAGGATGATAGAAGTTAGTTTGGACCAGATTCTTACACACGCCAAGAAAAAGAAAAAAATCCCTTCAGTCCCATCAAGCCCTCTTGAAAAAATTGAATCGGCAAGAAAAATCTTCAAAAACGACAAAAACTTTTTGGAAGTTCTTGAACTTTACGGAATGTTCAGAAAAATTGAGGACTTAAGAAAAGAAAGAATAGGTGAATTTAGAAAGAATGTTACGCTAAAAGTTTTCTATCTCGGCAAAGAAATAAGCATAAATCTCGAGCAGCTCAAAAAATACGCCGATATGTTAGAAAAGTTTATAAGCTCAACAAAGCAATTTTTAATAGACAAGAAATAAGGGAAAAAATTCTCGAAAATGCAGAAATTAATTGTCATTACCTCTGGAAAAGGAGGGGTTGGAAAAACTACAACAGCCGTTAATCTAGGTGCGGCTATAAATTATTTTGGCAAAGACGTTCTAATTATTGATGGAAACTTAACAACTCCAAATGTTGGATTGCACTTTGGTTCGCCTGAAGTTCCTGTAAATTTAAACCATGTTTTACAAAGAAAAGCGGACCCTTTTGAAGCGGTTTATGAGCACCAATCCGGAATCAAAATAATGCCTTCATCACTATCTATAAAAGAACTAAAAAAGATAAAATCAGAAAAACTAAAGGACTTCAAAAAGGACTTTTACAAAATCTCAGAATATATTATTGTCGACAGCGCTGCAGGCCTAGGAAACGAAGCGCTTTCTGCTTTGGAACTAGCAGATGAACTTATCATTGTGACAAACCCAGAAATGCCTGCAATCACCGACGCTCTTAAAGTGATAAAAATGGCAGAACAATTGAACAAAAAAGTAAAGGGAGTAATTGTAACAAAAGTAAGAAAGAATAATTTTGAAGTGCAGCCCGATACAGTTAAGGAAATGCTTGAAACCCCAATACTTGGAATGGTTCCAGACGATCCTAAAATGCAAGAGGCCTTAAGCATGAAAGATGCAATAGTTCACACTCATCCGAAATCAAAAGCCGCGCGCGCTTACAAAGAAATCGCTGCGCACATGATTGGAGTAGAATACGACTCCGAAAAAGACAGACCATCATGGTTTGCAAGAATTCTGGGCAGAGAATAAAACTGTCAGTTCTAAGAAAATAAAAAACAAACACAACTATGACAAATATCGAAGATTACACAAAGATTGTGGAAGAAACAAGAAAAAGAACTCTTAGAAAAACAGCAGAACTAAGAGAAAAATTTCCAAATGAAACTTTCCCATCAGAAGAAGAAATTAAAAAATATAACGAAGCAAAACTGCTAAAATATCATTTAAAAATATCTGAAAGATACTACCATGTAATTATTGAAGAAATTGAAGAAAAACAAGAATACACAAGAGAAGATGTTATGGATTAAGAATTAATTACTCGCCCCAATTGCAAGTAAAGAATCTTAATATATTCAATCCTTGATTAGCCGGCCTAATTTGCCAGTCAGGTTCACAAAGCTCTGATATCCCCATCCATTTACTCGCATAATCACTAACCCCTCTATGATTCGGACCCTCAGCGGGCGGATTATATGGGCTAGTCAACCCTGGATGATCTATTTGATTCATTGGGCGAAGTTGAAAAGCACTTACACTAGCTAAAAGCGAGACAAGCAAAACACCTGTTAGAATGCCAAAAACAATTTTTTTATTCATATTATACCTCCTTTCAATATTAACAATAACTATCAAAATAATAATTCTTGTTATATAAATATAAAGTACTTATTTTTAGTGGTAAAATTAATGAATATTATCTAAAGAAAACACACACCCAAATCATTAAACTCATCATCTTCTGAAGCAAAAGTTATTTCATTCCCTGCAAAAGAAACAACATCATTATTATTAAAAGAATCTTTAACCGAACTTCTGCTAACATTTTTTACATTTGAATCAAAAGATAAATTATAATTTCTAGTGTTATCTGTTCCTGTTAAACTCCACACAAAAACATCATAACATCCATTTTTGTTTTTTGAAATGATTGTCTTGTTTTCTCCATTGATTTGATAATAAATTCCATTGCTTGTTCTGCTTACATTATTAAAAGCTGAATAAACATAAAACACAGGTCTTATTTGGTCCGATTGTGTAATTAATCCATAACATAAAGGGTCATTAGGAGAATCATCCTGCGTTGTATAAAACACTTGCTCATCAATTCCAAAGTTAACAAAACCTAAAAAACTATCAGCCGTTAAAGCAGGATTTGAATTAGAGCATCTATCTGAAGAAGAAGGCCCATTCCATTCTGAAATTATAAATTCAACATTTTTACTTCCTAATTCTGTCTCATAATATCTTTTGGCCTCATCAATCTTATCAATAAGATGATAATTATGCCATGAAATAAAATCCATAGGAACATTATTTGTCTTAACATATCTAATGAGTTCGATATTAACTGGCTCTCTATTGTCTTCAATTTTCCCATCAAACTGATTAGCAGCTGCACCCCCAACTTTAGCGCTCGGATCTATCTGTTTTATCGTCGTTGCTGTATTATTGTAAAATTCAAGCCATTGATCTGTTGTCCCTTTCCAAAATTCAGGCAAGTCCGGTTCATTTGAAATTTCATAATAAATTTCAGCGCCTTGGAATTGGGAAAAATAAATAGTAAGATTTTTCACAACAGCATTCCATTGAGTGTAATTCTTTGGAGGATAACCTTCCAAATCATATCCTGTCAACCATTTTGGAAGTCCATGAACAGGAATAATAATTTTATCTGTATGCTGCCTAAGATAATCATTCTTAACTAAATTATTATTTCCCAGCTTAGTCATGAAATCCTTCTCTGAAGTTGAAGTAAAAAGATTATACCAAATATTAGGCAATCGAGTTACTCTATGATCTGTAAAATTTGCATATAAATTCACACTTTTCTGAGTCCACGGACGAAACTGAATTGATGACTCAAACAAATAAACTTTGCCAGAATTAAACGAAAGAGTTTTCAAAGCATAATCAGCATTGGAAAAGTTATTTGTTGAATTATTTGTATTATTTGTATTATTTGTATTTTGGGTATTATTTTGGGTATTATTTCCAGTATTTGTCGTATTTCCAGTTTGATTGTTTGAAATATTCTTTTTCACATTGGAATCATTAATAAAACCTGAATTCTGATCTATTTTCTTGCTGGAATTATCTGCCAAAGAGACGACAACACTCCATACAATTAAAACTCCAACTAATGCTACAAAAATAAAGATAATTGTGGTTATAACTCGACTCATTCCGTTTTGATTCATAAATAAACAAGAACATGAGCCCTTAAAAAACTAACTCACTTTGCTTCCGTCATCAATCTTTTCTTCCGGTTGCAATAATATAACGCTTTCATGTCCTTCTGTTGAAGCAGCCAAAATCATCCCGCTGCTTTGAATGCCTTTCAACATTCTAGGAGCCAAGTTCGCCAAATAAACAACTTGCTTTCCTTTCAAATCCTTAATATGATAATACTGTTTTATTCCCGCGCAAACAATTCTTTCTCCTAAATCACCGACATCCAAAACTAATTTATACAATTTATCTGCAGAAGGAATTTCTTCAACTTTTTTAATTGTAGCAATCCTCAAATCAAGCTTTTCAAAGTCATTAAAATTTATTTCAGGTTTCATTTTAATTTTTATCAAAAAGTATATCCATGATAATCCCCTACAATTATTACAGATTGTGTGTCGCTGCAACATTCACAAGTATATTCAGCTAAAAAAAGTCCATGATTACTCTTTCCTAACCCAATAAATTTTCCATATTCTCTATCCCCACAAGAAGGACAGACCATTTCAACAACAGCAGGAATATTTCTTCGGCCATTATTAAGTTCAATCCCTAAAATTTCAAGTTTATCAATACTTTTACCACCATGATCGCCTTCTTGAACGCCAGATTCTATTGATATAACCTGTACCATTGAAATTAAATTTTCTTAAATAAAATTTCTCCTTTCTTAAAACTCTTAAGGCCTTCTACCTTTAAAGGTTTTGTTATATTGTCATATTCAATATCAAATTTAAACTGTTTAGCAATTTTATCTGAACTTGAAGGAATAAACGACCAAAGCAAAATTGCAATTGCTTTTATTGAATCAGACAATTCATAGAGAACTTTTTTATCTCCCGATTTCCAAGGTTGTGTGTTCTGAACATACTCATTGCATACATCAACAAAAGCAAATATTTCATTCAAGGCCTTGTCAAACTCCAAATTATTCATATGATTTTCTATTATTTTCAAATTCAATTCTTTAGCAATTTATTTTCTGTTTTTTCAATTCCATACTTCTCAATTAATGCTGCAACTCTTGAGACCAAATTTCCAAGCTTATTTGCCAATTCATCATTATGCCTCGCAACTAAGTCCTCTTCAGAAAAATTCCCATCATCTCCAAATGGTGTGCTTCTAAGTAAAAAATATCGCGCAGAATCCGCTCCTGCAATGCCAATTAATTTGTCAATCTTAATCGCATTTCCAGCCGACTTTCCCATCTTTTCATTATGTACAGTCCACCATCCATGAGCAAAGACCTTCTTAGGCATTTCAATTCCGGCCGACTTTAGCATTGCAGGCCAATAAACTGTATGAAACCATATAATATCCTTTCCAATTATATGAACATCTGCCGGCCAAAATTTTTCTTTTCCTTTTTCTCTTGTTGCAGTATAATAATTTATCAAAGCATCAAACCAGACATACGCAATATGCTTTTTATCAAATGGAAGTTTAATTCCCCAATCAAAACTTGTTCTCGAAACGCTAAAATCTTTTAGTCCTTCTTCAACTCTGTTTATTATTTCTTGTCTCCTATTTTTTGGAGATATAAATTCAGAATTTTTCTTATACAAGTCAAGTAAGAATTTCTTATATTTTGACAATTTAAAAAAATACGACTCTTCTTTCAAATATTCCAATGCTTTATGATGAATTGGACATTTTCCCTCCAAGACCTCACGTTCAGTATAATACGCCTCACATGCTGTGCAATACAAACCTTCATACACTCCCAAATAAATATCTCCATTATCATAACATTTTTGCAAAATTTCTTGGACTACTTTTTCATGATCTTTATCTGTTGTTCTGATAAATCTGTCATATTCTATATTCAATTTTTTCCACGCACTTTTAAATTCTGGAATTAAAGCATCAACAAACTCTTTCGGCTTCTTGCCTTTCGCCAAAGCTGTTGATTCTATTTTCTTTCCATGATCATCTGTGCCAGTTAAGAAAAACACATCTTTGTTCTGAACCTTGTTCCATCTAGCCAAAACATCCGCCGCTATACTCGTGTACGCATGCCCTAAATGAGGCACATCATTCGGGTAATATATTGGGGTCGTAACATAAAACTTGTTTTTACTTTTCATAAACAAAACCAAAAGATGTAAATATAAAAAGGTAACTAATAAATAAAAGGCATGCATTGTTAGTTTATCGGTAAGAATGAAACCTTCCCATAAATAGGAATAAGGTTTAGAGCCGGGTTCAATTCCCGGACAGTGCATTTGATTTTATTATCTCCCGTAAATATTCGCAACATAATCTTCTATATTTCCCTTCTTTCTTTCAATCAAACTTGTATCTTGTTTGAAATCTTTATTTCCAACTATTTTTTCAAATTTAAGAAATCTACGGGCTGCTGAAGAATCATAACTTGCAAAAAGATACATAAGACTCGTTCCAGCTACTTTGCCTTCTATCTTTCTTACCTCTTCAATACCTTTAAAAGAAGATAATTGTGAAAGCAACTGGCCCAATATTCCTTCTCTATATTTATCATTAACAATTACAAAATGATATCTCACTCTTTTATCATTCCAGTCCATGCTATCTGGAGAAGGTTCAAAATTCCATCTTACATGCCGCTCGTTATTTGAAACTCTCTTTACCATAAAAAATCAAATAATAAATCATTTTTAAAAATTTGTATCCTTTAAAGCATAAAAATTAAATATATTTATCCCCAAAAAGTTTTTAAGCAAGAACTTCCTTGTAAATAAAATAAATCTTAAAATGTTCAGCGAAAAAAAGAAATGTGCCCGATGTGGTATGAAAGTAAACAAAAATTATGACTTTTGTCCTACTTGTGGAATCCACTTCCAGTCAAATGATGATTGGGGAATGCTTGGAAAAAATGACTACATCCAATCCCAACCAAATTTAAACCTTCCTTTCGGATTAAATGGACTTTTTAACAATATAATGAAGCAAATGACACATGAAATTGAAGAAGAAATGAAAAGAAACCAGGTTAACATGCAAAACGCCGAAAAAAAGAAAAGAAATGTTAACGAAAAGGGCCTAAGCATAAAAATTTCAACATCAAAAAACGGACCGCCTGAAATAAAAGTAACATATTTCGGACCTCCTCAAGAAAAAATTATTGAAAGAAAAGAAATTATCTCAAAAAAGATAAAGGAAGAAAGTTTGCGAAACACTAAAAATCTGCCAAGAGAAGAACCAAAAACAGATATAAGGCGCCTGGCTGACAAAGTAATTTACGAAATAAGCATACCCGGAGTTAAGTCAACTGATGATATATCAATAAGCAAACTCGAAAACAGCATTGAAATAAAAGCAATAGCAAAAAACAAGGTTTACACAAAACACGTTCCATTTGCTCTGCCTATAATCGACTACAAATTTGCTGATGGAAAATTGACTTTAGAATTAGACAATTCAAACTAACTTTAACACTTTTAATAAGTTGGATGTATAGCATAAAAAAAGAAGATAAAATTCAAAATATCTGAAAATTACAAACTTCTTGAAAATAAACGAAATCAGTAATTTTATAAACAATTCATTTCTCGAAGTAATCATGAGCCTGTAGCTCAGCCAGGTTACGAGCACTGCTCTGATATTAATAAATCAGTAAGGCAGGGGTCCACAGTTCAAATCTGTGCAGGCTCATTCAATAACTTTTTAAACCACTTCACATACCAATTAAAATGTCAAAACTAAAATCAAGGATTTTGTTAAATCCATTTTACAAGTAAAATGGCTAAAGGAATGTACTATTACATAAAGCAAGCATGGAAAAAACCAGACGCAGCAACGCTAAGACAAAGAATGATTGACTGGCGAGCAAGCAATGTTTTTACCGTCGTAGACAAACCCTTGCGTTTAGATAAAGCTCGTGCTCTTGGATACAAAGACAAAAAAGGCTTCGTTGTTGTGCGTGTCAGAGTCCCTCGAGGCGGCCATAAAAGAGCAAGACCAAACAAAGCAAGACGTTCAAAAAGAATGACAAACAGAAAAACTTTGAAAATGTCATACAATTGGATTGCAGAATTGAGGGCTGAAAAGAAATTCTCAAATCTTGAAGTTCTAAACTCTTATCCAATAGGAAAAGACGGAATATTTTATTTCTTTGAAGTCATAATGGTTGATCCTTCAAAACCGGAAATTCAAAACGATAAAAACATAAATTGGATAATAAAAAACGAAAACAAGAACAGAGCAGCTCATGGCATAACTTCGGCAGGAAAGAAGTCCCGTGGATTAAGAAAAAAGCAGCCAACAAACAAATCCCGTCCATCAGTAGGTGCGGGCGACAGCAAAGGGAAATAATAAATCATAAAATTTAAATAACTCTTCATCTTAACAATATTTAATAAAAGATTTTTGTAAAAATGTACACACTTCCAAAATTAGAATATTCGTATGATTCATTGGAGCCGTTTATAGACGCAGCCACTATGGAAATCCATTACACTAAACATCACCAGGCCTACATCGATAAATTAAATGCCGCGCTTGAATCTCATCCAAAATTACAAGATCTTCCAATAGAGGACTTATTAAGAAAACTTAACACGCTTCCAAAAGAAATTCAAACTCAAGTTAAGAACCATGGCGGCGGACACGCAAATCACTCTTTTTGGTGGTTAAATTTAAAGAAAAATACTAAATTTGATGGAGAAATATCAAAAGAAATTAAAAAGAAATTTGGAAGTTATGATAAATTTAAAGAAGAGTTTATTAAAACAGCCCTAAGTGTTTTTGGAAGTGGTTGGGGATGGTTAATCCTAAACAAGGATAATAATTTAGAAATAATAAAAACACCAAACCAGGACTCACCTTTAATGGAAGGAAATGTTCCGCTTCTTGGAGTTGATATGTGGGAACATAGTTTTTATCTTAAACACGGCCCAAATAAAACAGCATACATGGAAGATTTCTTTAAAGTTATTAATTGGGAAAATGTTAATAAAAATTTTGAAAAAGCGAAGTAATTAATTCTTAAAAATAACCAAAACAAATAAAAGATGATTTCTTTTCTATAATAAATGAAATATGCTTACATAATCCCAGGTCATTCAGATTCACCAAAAGACAAACCCTATCGCAAAATTGCGTCTTTTTTTAGAAAAAAAGGAATTAAACCAATTGTTGTTAAAATTGACTGGAAATATAAATTAATGTCAGATTACGTCGCACAATTCAAAAAACAAGTTAAACAAAAACCGGATTATGTTCTAGGATTTTCGTGGGGCGCAATGATTGCATTCATTTCAGCCCCTGAAGTAAAGCCAAGAAATCTAATATTATGCTCTTTCTCTCCTTATTTCAGAGAAGATCTCCCAAAAATTAAGGACTGGTGGAAAAAAGTAACGGGAAAACATAACTTAGAAAACTTAAAACAATTTTCTTTTAATAAAATATCAAGAAAAGTGAATTCAAAGATAATTCTCCTTGTCGGAGACAAAGAAGGAAAAGAAATGGAAAGAAAAACTCAAGAAACAAAAAGGAAATTTAAAAATTCAAAAGTAATAAGAATATCAAAAGTAAACCATAAAATATCAGACCCAAGATATCTAGACCAAATCAAAACTATTATTAATAAGTTATAATTCCAAAACATTATAAATCAAAAATTCTTTAGATAGTTATGCAATACAAAAAACTTGCAGAACTTTACGAGGCATTAAGCAGTACAACAAAACGTCTGGAAAAAACAAAAATACTTGCAGAGTTTTTAAAACATCTTCAAGAGTCGGACAAAGAAATAATTTATCTTCTTTCTGGAAATATTTATCCTGATTACGACGAAAGAAAAATTGGAATATCAAACCAATTAGCAATAAAAGCAATTTCAAAAGCTACCGGAACGTCCTCTGAAAATGTAACAAAGGACTGGAAAAAAATTGGTGATTTAGGAAAAGTAGCGCACGAATTGACACATAGAAAAAAACAATCAACTCTTAATTCTCACGTCCTAACAACAGAAAAGGTTCTTCATAATTTGCAAAAACTTCCGGAACTTGTAGGAAAAGGAACAGTAGACAAAAAACTTTCTTTAATTACTGAACTTTTAACTTCTGCCTCGCCGACAGAGGCGCTTTACCTTGTTAGAACTTTAATAGGCGACTTAAGAATTGGAATACAAGAATCAACAATTCGTGATGCATTAGCAGAGGCCTTCTTCCAAGAAAACACGAAAGAAGCTCACGAAAAACTTCAGCAAGCAATTGATAACACAAACGATTTAGCAGTTGTTTTTGAATTATCAAAAGAAGGAAAATTAAAGTCCTTAGGAGAAGTTGAACTTGAAGTTGGCAAACCAATAAAAGTTATGCTCGCGCAAAAAGCCGCAACATTTGAATCTGCGTTCGCCTCGCTTGGAACTCCTTTAGCTGTCGAATACAAATACGACGGATTCAGAATGGTAATTCACAAAAAAGGAGATAAAATAACTTTATTTACACGCCGTTTAGAAAACGTAACAAAACAATTTCCTGAAGTTCAAGAATATATAAAGAAATATGTAACTGGCAAGTCCTTCATCCTTGATTCTGAAGCCGTCGGCTATGACAAAAAAACAAAAGAGTATCAGTCATTTCAACACATCTCACAAAGAATTAGAAGAAAATACGACATTGAAAAAATGCAAGCTGAACTTCCTATAGAATTAAACATATTTGACATTTTATATTACGACGGAAAATCCACAATAAATGAGACATTCAGAAAACGTTCAGAAATTGTAAGAAAAATTGTTCACTCTCAGCCATACAAAATAATAACTTCAAAACAAATTATAACTTCAGACATAAAAAAAGCAAAAGAATTTTATAAAAAGGCCTTAAATGATAATCAAGAAGGAGTAATGCTAAAAAATTTGGAAGCTCCTTACAAACCAGGACGAAGAGTGGGTTACATGTTAAAAATAAAACCAGAAGAGCGCGATCTTGATTTAGTTATTACAGGAGCGGAATACGGAACAGGAAAACGTTCTGGTTGGATGTCAAGTTTCATAATTTCTTGTAAAGGAAAAAGTCCTGGAGAATATTTAGAAGTCGGAAAGGTCTCTACTGGATTAAAAGAAAAAGAATCAGAAGGAATATCTTATGAAGAACTTACAAAAAAATTAACTCCATTAATTACAAAAGAGCACGGCCGAACAGTCGAAGTCAAACCAAAAATGATCGTTTCAGTCACGTACCAAGAAATTCAAAAATCTCCAAATTACAAATCCGGATGGGCTTTGCGTTTCCCTCGTTTTACCTCATTGCGCCCCGATAAACCCTTAACTGAAATTGCATCTTTAAAAGAAGTCGAAAAGGACTTTGCAAGCCAAAAAAGAAATTACAGGTACGGATAATTAGGTGGTTGGAATTATTACTTAATTTTTATTAATTAGGTAAAGCGGGAGGTTGGGGTATTGAGTTTCCTCCACTAAATATGGAACTCCCATTACCACTAGTTACAAGAAAATAAATTCCGATTCCAACGCCGATGAGGACTAAGGCTATTAAAATCCAAATCCATGCACTCATTCCTCTTTTTTGTTTTATCATTTTAATTAGGTATTATTGGTGGATTTACTGAACTTCCACTTGTTCCGAGTTTACAATTATCTAAAACTTTAACAATAACCCCTCTTCCTAAATCTTGCTCTTGGTCAGCAAGAGTTATTACATGAATATCAAATTCGTTAGCATCAAATACTTCCCAGCCCCTTTGATATCCCGCAATTTTCTCAATATTGCAATCTCCTTTCCAATCACTTACTTTTAATCTTAACATATCTGGAGTAATACCAACAAAATTCCAACCTGCAATCATGTTTCTATTATTAGCAGAAGCCCATTCTTCTTCAACATTATATTCAATCCAACCACTCTTTTTTAAATAAACCCAAAAAGCACTATTTAATAATACTTCATCATCTACTTTTACTTCGGGTTTTGGATAAATCCTTACATATTTATTTTCATTTGGCAAATATGCAAAAATTGCGACGACATCTTGATTAGTAATGTCTCCACCTGTGATAAAATTAGAAACTAAGGAATATGCTCCAAATCCTTGTAATAAATTCCATCCTTCATCTACCGCTATTCTATAATGAATGTTAAAATTGTCTGCTAGAACAAACCCTGTAAGTCCAATTAAAAGAATTAAACAAATTAACAAGACTAACTTCTTCATACTTATAGTATAAGATATATATTTAAAAATCTGTCTATTAAGACCAATCAATTTAACAACAAAACCTCTCGAAGCCTTTATAAAGGAATTTTATCATTATTTATTATAGTAAAATGGCAAAATCATCTTACAAAATTCAAAATATCGTTGCAACCGCTTCTCTCGGAAAGCCAGTTCCATTAACTAAATTAGCACGAACTCAGCCAAACACAGAAAACAATCCCGAGTCATTTCCAGGCCTTGGTCTAAGAATTGAAGAGCCAAAATCAGCTGTCCTAGATTTCTCCTCTGGAAAATTGGTATGCA
>JAUSKC010000002.1 GCA_030647125.1 Nanobdellota archaeon
GTAATAATTCTTGAAGCAACACATTATGTTTCTGAAGGAGAGGCCTGGACAAAAGGAAAATATAAAGTTATTGAAGTATTTACAGATAATAAAATACATTTTGAAGGATTAGAAAGAATTGTATAACTACTTCCCAATCTCACTTGTTTTTTTGTATCTTATGTAATTTTTTTTAAGAATGTCGACGACTTTCTGACGCTCTTCCGCGTTTCCAAGACCTTTCCAGTCAAGCAAAACGAATTCGTAGTCCTCTGTGGTCTTTGCTATTGCTTCTTTTATTTTTTCTTCCGTAATTGGAAAATTATATTCTGCAATTACATGTGAGATTGCAACATTGGATTTTAATTGTATATTGTTGAAGCTTGGGCAGTAGTGCGGGCCGCCTATTGCTATTGCAACTTCACCATAAGGATTGTCCTGGAATGATTCAATTGTTTCTTTAATTGTTTCAGCTATGACAAAACACGCGCTTAAATCCTTCCATTCATTTTCAGAAGAGCCGACTTCAATGAAAACGCACGGCTTGTTTATCAACGGGCCGTGATGAGTTGCCTCCATTGTTATTTTATATTTCTTGTCTAAATTATGTTCTTTTGCAACTTTGTGAAGTTTCTCAAAAATAAATTTATTAAAAATTCCAGATGCAGGACAAACCTTTCCTGGAACACCGCCATACTTTGCTTCCGCGCCGAAGTTTCCGGGCGCGTGGACGCAGAGCGACTTTTCTCCTGAAGATGACTGGTGTTTTGAAGCAAAGATTATAAAATCATATTTTTCAAATTTTAATTTATCAAACGAAGAATCGCGGACTATTTCTTCTTCAACTAAATAAAAATCAAAAGAGGGTTTATCTTGGGCTGAGGACCATAAAGGACTTTGCCTGAATTGAGACAATTGCGTTGTTATATTTACTCCGGCCTTATCTAACTTTGATGCAACGATTAAATATTTCTTGAATACCATGAATTGAGAGAGATTAAGCAATTTTTAAGTTTTGTTGGTATTGGGAATAGGTTTAAAACAAATTTAAAATATAAAAAGACAGAGATTAAATTCCATACATTCCTTGTAATCCTGTCACATCTGGCTGTTCAAGTGTTCTCTTACTTGTCTCGCCTTCTGTTGAATAACCATACATTGTTACCCCTGTACAAGTTGTAGAATAAATATCCGCTAAACCAACACCGTGGCCAAGCTCATGAGTTGCAATATTCTGTAGATCCATTACTAAAGGATTTAAAGTTGCATCCCCCCAATCAAATCGTGTGTTATAAAGTTGATCAAATTCTACAATTTGTTTTCCAACTCGTGTATACCAAACAGATGTTACTGCTATTACATTATTGTCTGGATAATCCCCAAAAGCAATAGCATTCTGGAAATTCTGAGTTCCATATTGTGCAGTATAGTTAATCACATATGCATCACTAAATAACTCTTGAGATGTTGCAGCATCCCAAGTCTCTGCTGATGTTTGAACTGCTGAAGTAATAAAAGATTCCGAAATATTTAATGAATTTGTAGGATTAATTGTATATGTTACAGGAAAAGTTTTCCATTTAACACCCATTAATTTATAGCATGTTTCTGTTCTAGATCCTTTTGCAGGGTTTGTTGGTTTTGCATAATGAATAAAATCAACCCTTTCAAGTTCCCATTCTCCTGCAGGAGTGATTGAGATAACTGGAGAATTTTCTGGCGCTTTTGCATTTTCTTTTGCATTGTCATCTGCCGGAATTAACATTGAAGCTGTTGCTAAAGAGGTTAGCAAAATTGCTAAAACAAAAATAGCGACTAAGTTTATCTTTCTCATTTCTTTCTATCTTTAAGATAATTAAAAGTATTTAAATATTATTATTCTAACCCCTTAATATATGCAAGAAATTGTTAAGATATTAATCGGCCTTGTTATTCTAGGACTGGGAATTCCTATAGGAGATTTTCTAAGAAAACAAACTAAAGAGGAATTAAACGCCGGACGCAAGTGGTTTGGGATTATTATTTTAATTTGTCTTGTTGGGGCAGTTATTACATTAATTTGGAAAGATGATGCTCTTCTTTTCGGATTGTTATTCATTGCAATTGTTACTTCGAGAAGCTTGAAATTTAGAAAGAATAATAAGAAAAAGAAAAGATAATTATTTGTAATATTTTATGAAATTCTTAGTTAATTCTTTATGAACAACTTTTAATTTGCTGATTTTAATATTGTTTCTTTTTAATGAAGCCATGTCCGCTAAAATGTATGCTTGAGTTTCATCGGCTAAAACATTTTTTGAATAACCCTCAACTTTTGTTAAGAGATTATTAATTTTAATGCATTCTTCTTTGTCAATTTGCTTGAGAATTTTATTTACTTGTTTTTTATAATTTGAATTTGTGTAGTATAAAGCGTGGGCAACTTCGTGCTTCAGATCTTTTTTGTTTCTTTTTGTGAAAGTTCCTATGATATAAAACTTTTTTTCTTTTATATTTTTTAATCTTTCAATAAGATTGTTTTCTTCTTTGGATAAAGGATTGAATTTTCCTTTAAAAAATGGCTTTAATGAGGAAGAAGGAACGTTGAAGGCCTCCCAATCTGTATAATATGCCTTTGTATTTTTATCATTGCTCGATTTTAAGTACCATTTTTTAAAATGATCTAATGTGAATATCTTCCCTTTAAATTTTGGGGATTCATAATACTCTTGAATTCGTATAAAAGACAGAAATAGTTCGTGCTGCTTCTTGAAAATTGCGTGGTAAATTCGCGGCGCAAGTTTATGCATTTCCATAAGAGTATAGAGTTCAATAGCTTTAAAACCTTATTTTTTGTTAAATATTTATGTTATACATAATAGGGCTTGGGTTGAATGTTGATGGAATTTCGACTTACGGACTTGAAGTCGTGAAGAAATGCAAGAAGATTTATTTGGAAAACTATACAGTTGATTTTCCTTATTCAATGCAAGAATTAATTGATAAATTGGGAAAGAAGTTTGAGTTGGCGGACCGTGAGTTTGTGGAAAGTTTTGAAATCATCGATGAAGCAGAGAAAAAAGATGTTGCTTTGCTTGTTTACGGCTCGCCGTTTTTTGCAACGACACACATTGCTTTGATACAAGAAGCGAAAGCTTCGGAATTAAGATATAAAGTTATTTACAACGCTTCAGTGTTTGATGCGCTCGGCGAGACAGGATTGCAACTTTACAAATTCGGAAAAATATCATCAATGCCAATGTGGAAGAAAAATTACGAACCGGATTCATTCATGGAGATTGTCAAAGAAAATGAAAGCATCAATGCACATAGTTTAATTTTAATTGATCCGGGCATGACAATTGAAGATACAATAATTCAACTTGAAAAGGCAGCAAAGAATAAAGAAGTTAAACTTGGAAAATTAATTGTTTGTCAAGCATTAGGAACAAGGCACAGAAAAATTCTTTACAGGGATTTTTCAGAACTAAAGAAATTTTCTAACGTGAAATCACCTTATTGCATTATAATTCCAGGCAAGTTGCACTTTTTAGAAAAAGAAATGCTTGAAAATTACGAAGAAAAAAATTAAGAAATATTTAAAAATACAATAGTTCTACTTTTATTATGGCTATAAATGGAAAGTTTATTTCTGAATGTTCTATTATAGCTGGAATTATCATTTAATAGCGAAGCTATAACTTAGTTTCGCAGGAAATTCTATGGGTTATAAAAATAATTCTCGCGCCGTTGAGGGATGTTCGATGGATTTTGGCAGAGGGAAAAGCTGTGTTTTTTACGGGAAAGAGTGTGGTTATCGTGGTAGAATAAAGAAATGCCCACATTACAGAGAGTATTTTATGTCTGAAGAAGAAAAAGAAAAAGCACAGGTGAGGGGTCTTAAAAAAATTGTAAAGGAGTTTGGATTAAACGGGAAATAATTTATAAAGTTCCATGGAGTTTTGTTAAAATGGAAGTTAATGAAATTGAAAAAGATATAGTCGCCTTCTGGAAAAAAGATAAGACATTTGAAAAGTCATTGAAAAAGACAAAGGGAAAGAAGCCGTACATCTTTTATGACGGGCCGCCCTTTGCAACAGGCATGCCTCACTACGGGCACATTCTCGGTTCTGTAACAAAAGACCTATTTGGAAGATTTTGGACTATGAAAGGCCGGTACGTTAGAAGGGTCTGGGGATGGGATTGTCATGGATTGCCAATTGAAAATATTGCTGAAAAGGAATTAGGAATAAAAGTTAAAGATGAAATTGAAAAAATAGGGGTAAAAAAATTCAATGAGTGCTGCAGAAGCAAAGTTCTGGGTTACGCCGACGCATGGAAAGAAGTCATAGAAAGAATTGGAAGATGGGTTGACATGAGCAACGACTATAAAACAATGGACAATGAATATATCGAGTCCGTCTGGTGGGCATTCAAAAAACTTTATGATAAGGATTTTATTTATGAAGGTGAAAGAATTTTAATGTATTGCCCAAGATGTGCAACGCCTTTGGCCAAAGCAGAAATTGCAATGGATAATTCTTATCAAATGATAAAGGACGAATCACTCGTAGTGAAATTCAAATTAGTTGGAGAAAAAAATACTTATGCTCTTGCATGGACGACTACACCATGGACTTTGCCGTCTAACTTGGCCTTGGCAGTAAATCCTAATTTGGACTACATTTATGTGAAAGATAAAAAAGAAGGAAATATTTATTTAATGGTAAGAGAAGCATTGGATAATTTTTACAAGGACAAAAAAGATTATGAAATTGTTAATGAAATTAAAGGAAGGAAACTTGAAGGAAAAGAATACGAACCATTGTTTCCTTATTTTAAGAATACAAAAAATGCATTCAAATTTGTTCTTGGAGAGTTCGTGACTTCGGCAGACGGAACAGGGATAGTTCATACTGCGCCGGCATTTGGAGAGGACGATTACGCTGTTGGAAAAAAGTATAATATTCCTATAATTCAACCAGTAGATGACAAAGGAAAATTCACTTCTGAAGTTCCTGACTTTAAAGGAATGTTTGTTCACGACTCAAATATTGAAATAATTAAATTCTTGAAAAAAGAAGGAAAAATCGTTCTTGTAAAAAAGATTGAGCATGAATATCCTTTTTGTTATAGGTGTGATACAAAACTAATCTACCGCGCCATACCTTCATGGTTTGTTAATATTCAAAAGATAAAACCAAAAGTTCTTGAACTAAGCAAAAAAATTAACTGGTTCCCTGAATTTCTTAAAGAAGGAAGAGTAAAGTACACAATTGAAACCGCGCCGGACTGGAATATTTCGCGAAACAGGTATTGGGCAACGGCAATTCCTATTTGGGTTTCTGATGATGGAGAAAGATTAGTTATTGGAAGTGTTGAGGAGCTTAAAAAATATGCTAAGAATCTGAAGGGAAAAATTGATTTGCATAAAGATTATTTAGATGATATAATTTTGGAAAAAGACGGGAAAAAATTCAAGAGAATTCCGGAAGTTCTTGATTGTTGGTTTGAGTCAGGAGCAATGACTTTCGCGCAGTTCCATTATCCTTTTGAAAATAAAAAAGAATTCGAGGCGTCCTTCCCTGCGCAATTCGTCGCTGAATACATTGGGCAAGTGAGGGCGTGGTTTTATTATATGATTGTTTTATCCGCAATTTTATTTGAAGATGTTCCGTTCCAAAATGTTGTAACAACCGGAACGATATTGGGTGAAGACGGGCAAAAGATGAGCAAAAGCAAAAATAACTTCACAGACCCCATGAATTTAATTAATAAGTATGGTGTCGATGCTTTGAGATTTTATTTAATGAGCTCGCCGGTTATGAATGCAGAAAATCTAAACTTCTCGGACAAAGGGGTTGAAGAATCATATAAAAAAGTAATCTTGCTTTCTTATAACACATTAAGATTTTATGAAACATATAAAGGCAGCGAGAAAACTAAAAAAATAAAATCAAAGAACTTGACAGATAAATGGATTCTTTCACGACTGTCTGATTTTGGAATTAAAGTTGGGAGATATTTGGAAGAGTATAACTCTGTAAAAGCGTGTGAAGAGATAAGGAAATTTATTGAAGACTTATCAACATGGTATATACGACTTAATAGGGAAAGATTTGAAGAAGAAAAAATTGCAAAAGAAACCTTAAGATATGTTCTTGAAGAATTTTCAAAAATCATTGCCCCTATACTTCCTTTTGTCTCGGAAAAGATTTATCAAACATTGGAAGGTGAGAAAAAGTCTGTACATTTAAGCGAATACCCAACTTTCAAAGAAAAAGATATTGATAAAAATTTATTAAAAAGAATGGAACTAGTTCGCGAAATTGTTTCTATAGGTTTGCGAGAAAGAGATAAAATACAGATTGGATTAAAATGGCCTTTGGCCAAAGCGACAATTATAGGTGGTGACTTTAAATTAAAGAAAGATGAAGAAAAATTGCTTGAAGAACAATTAAATGTAAAAGAACTTTTATTCAGAGAAAGCAATGCAAATATTAAAAATATCTCTGTTGAGCTAGATAAACAGACAAATCCGAAGCTCGAAGCAGAAGGTTACGCGCGCGAATTAACAAGACAAATTCAGGAATTTAGAAAGAGATTGGGACTCGAAAAAAAGGACAAAATAAAATTAATTATAGAGTGCGGTGAAGAACTAAAAGTAATTTTATCGACGGAAGAAAGATTTATTTCAGAGAGAACAAATGCTAAAAACATTAAAATTGTTACAACTAACAAGGAAAGATTTAAAAACAAAGTCGGCTTTAAAGTAAAAGAAAAAGAGGGAATGCTTTGGGTTGAAACATTAAAAAAATGACTACCCACTGGTGATTTAATGACTTCCTCCTTTTCAGATAACAATATTTAAAAATAAAAAATAACAAAAGATAACAATGATAGTTAAAGAAGAATTTTTAAGTCGCCTAAGAAAGATTTTTGATCTCAATCTTTATGAAGTAAAGGTATGGGCTGCGCTTCTTTCACGAGGTACTTCTACAGCTGGAGAGTTAAGTAATATTTCTGATGTTCCTAGGTCAAGAACGTACGACATCCTTGAAAGTTTGGAGAAAAAAGGCTTTATTATCATGAAACTCGGTAAGCCAATCAAATTTGTTGCTTTGAAACCGGAAGAGGTTGTTGAAAGAGTTAAGAAAAATTTAATGAGAGATGCCCAAGATAGGACAAAAAGACTTGATAATTTAAAAGAAGATGAAGTCCTTGAAGAACTGCACAATTTATTCACGCAAGGTGTAAAGTTTGTGGAGCCGTCGGACTTGAGTGGAAGTTTGAGAGGAAGACAAAACTTATATAATCATTTGGATATGATGGTTAGAGACGCTGAAAAAACGATTACAATTGTTACAACCGCAGAAGGTATAAATAGAAAGTTTGAAGCGCTAATGCCTTCTTTGGAAAAATGCAAAAAACGAGGGGTTAGGGTAAGAATTGCAGCGCCAATTGATAAAAATAATATAAATGTTGCGCGCGATTTAAAAAAAGTTGCCGAAGTTAAAAGCATGGATAATATGAAAGCGCGATTTGTTGTTATAGACGGCAATCAACTAATGTTCATGCTTTTGGACGATGAAAAATTCCATCCTAATTATGATATAGGTGTTTGGATAAATACTGAATTCTTTGCTTCTGCTTTGGAGCAGATGTTTGAATTGGCTTGGAAAGAGATGAAATCAATAAAATGATTACATTTCTTAACTCCGATAAATCGTCGGAAGAAATGAAAGCGGTTAAGTAAAATGGGAAATTCTAGAAGAGAAAAAGAAAGTGTTCTTGTTTCTAAGACTGTTCCTTTAAATGCCCAAATTCCAAAAGGGAGTTATATTGAAAGAGGGATTATTTACAAACTTAATGGAAAAGGAACACCTACTTCTATTGGATATATTGAAGGTGATACTGCTTATGAATTTGTTCCCGGAACAAAACCAAAACCATTTTCCCATTAGGTTAGATAATTTTAGAAAGTAAACATTAAAAAACAACTAATTACTAATTTTCATAAGAAGGGGTTGATATGTATCATTTACATAAAAGAGTAAGAAATTTAGATGCTTGGGATTTGCTGCTGTTAAAACTGACAGCTTCTATGTTTGTCATAATTCTTTTCAGATTATTCAATGAACTAACTATTTTTGTAAATTCAATAAGCATTTGGGTTGTTGTTGTGCTACTTTTTGCATTTGGTGCACGGCCTTTTGTAAAATATTTCAAAAAGATGAATTAATCATAAAAAGAGAGAAAAAATTTTTAAAAAATAAAATAAAAACAAATGTTCGGACTTATTCTCTAATAATTGCTAGAATTGCACTTATTAAAGTTGTAATAACAACAACCCAACCAATAGCTATTGTCAACCACGATCCGATGTTAGTTGCCCCACCAAGCCATGTTGGAAGAACTAAAGTTGCCTTTATAAGTCCAAACCCAACAGCCAATGAAACAACAACTCCTGTGAACCATGCCAAAAAGTGCAAAGTTCTGGAATCTTGTTTAGCCATATCAAACCTCCTTTTTTAATTTAATATTTAATATATCGAGGATAAATCTCTTTAAAAAGATTTGGTTTTTTGGGGAGGAAAAAAATTTGTGAAAAACTGAAAAATTTGTGAAAAACATTAAATAAAATTAAAAATAACAAAAAAATAATTACATTTCATTAATTGTTTCAATTCCTAAAAGGTTTAACGAATTTTTCAAGACCTGTTTGAATGATTCGACCAAAGCAAGTCTGAAATTTTCATTTTTTGACTTAAGTACAGGACATGCATGATAAAATTCATTGAATGTCTGCGCTAACTGGAAAGAATAATTTGCTATCACCGACGGATTTAAGGACTCGTAGGCTTTCAAGACAATTGAAGGGAATTCATTCAACTTTAAAATCAATTCAGTTTCTTTTTGGTCAAGTGACTCAACAACAAATTGTGAAAAAGGATTTTTGGATTTCTTTGTTATAGAATTTGCGCGCGCATAGCTATATAATAAATAAGGTCCGGTGTCTCCATCAAATGAAACAAACTTTTTCAAGTCAAAGATGGCGTCGTTCTTTCTGTTGTTTTTCAAATCACCATAAAAAATTGCAGCAATTGCAACTTTTAAAGAACGTTCGTTCAAATTCTTTTTTGAAATTTTCTTGTCGCGCTTTTTAATTTCTTTTTCCGAAAGCTCTTTTGTTTTTTCTAGGACGTTATTCATAAAAATAGTTTTTCCTTTACGTGTTGCAAATTTTTTTCCATCTTTATCTAAATAAAGCCCGTGTTCAACATGGATGCAATTTTTTGCCCAGCTGTAACCCATTAATTCAAGAATTTTGAAGACCTGCGCAAAATGCAATTTTTGCTCCTGACCCACTTCATAGATCATGTAATCAAAATTATATTTGGACTTACGGGAAATTGCTGCAGCTAAATCGCGTGTCATGTAAAGTGTGGAACCATCAGATTTCTTTATCAATGCAATACCCAATCCAAATTCATTTAAATCAACAATTTGCGCGCCTTGATCTTCTTTTAAAATTTTTTTATTTTGCAATTGAGCGACAACATCCTTCATTTCTTTATTATACATTGATTCTCCTGAAAAGACATCAAATTTAACCCCAAGAAGAGAATAAGTTTTTTCAAAGTCCTTTAAACTTAATGATTTAAACTTCTCCCAAAGTTCAAGAGCAGTTTTATTTCCTTGTTCCAACTGGTTGAACCAGTAGCGCGATTCTTCTTCGTATTTTTTTGATTTGTTAATTTTAACATAAAGTTCAAAAAGATGTTTTAGTGGGTCGGCCTTAAATTTTTTCTTGTCCACAAAATGATTGTAGGCAGTAATTAACTTTCCGAATTGAGTTCCCCAATCACCAAGATAATTTAATCTTACTGTCTTAAAACCGTTCGCCTCTGCAATATTTGCAAGCGAGTTTCCTATAATTGTGGAACGCAAATGACCTATACCAAACGGCTTAGCAATGTTTGGTGAGGAAAATTCAACAAGAATTGTTTTCCCTTTCCCAAAGTCGGACTTTCCATAATTATCCCCTTGAGTTTTTATTTCATTGATTAAATCAAGCGCCAAGACCTTTCTATCTAAAAAAAAATTAACATACGGGCCTTGTGTTCTCACGTCTGAAAAACCTTTCGGCGTGTTTCCTATTTTCTCGCGAATCTTAAGGGCAACTTCATGGGGATTAATTTTTAACTGCTTTGCTAATGGAAAACACGGGAAAGCAAAGTCACCCATTTCTTGTTTTGGAGGAACTTCAACTAAATTTCCTATCTCGTCCTCTTTAAGATTTGCATTAATCTTTTGCAATGCCTTAAAAAGAATTTGAACTACCTGTTTTTTCATATTCAATTTAGTATAATAGATTTTTTAAACTTTTTACATTTATGTTTTTGATGAATATTGAAGAGCGCATCGCTGAACTTTTTAGGATAAGAGATACAAGAAAGGTGGAAGGGAGAGGCTGGATGGATAATGCATATGCATACTGGAAGGATGGGTTTAATGAACTTATTGCTGGAAATAATTTAACTTTAAAAAAAGTTGATGAATTCTGCCAAGAAAGAAAAAACCATTTTCCTAAATTTTTGAGATTTGTAGGAAATGATTTTTATCATGGAAGTGAAAAAGAGCAAATTGGAAATTTTTATGATTTGCCTGTGAATAATGAGCATCACCTGCAATTTCCTTTAGTTTATATGGGAGATACAGGAAGATTTGTTTTTATTTCCTACAAGGAAAACCACGATGACAAAATAATACAATTACCGATGATACATATGAAAAGAAGTTTACCTGTTGATTTTCCTAATGTTAAGTATGACATAGTCGAGCCATGGCACCAAACACCTGAACTTGTGAGGCAAAGCTACGAATTGTTTAAGCAATTAATTGATCATGCTAAAGTATAAAAAGCA
This sequence comes from Nanobdellota archaeon, assembly GCA_030647125.1. Taxonomy (GTDB): domain Archaea; phylum Nanobdellota; class Nanobdellia; order Pacearchaeales; family GW2011-AR1; genus JAUSKC01. Next base: position 10,887 of record JAUSKC010000002.1, read on the forward strand.
TAATTATTCCTAATTTAATGACAGAACAAAGTTTAGCACAAATAAAAATTTCAAGGAAATTTTCATAATGGAAAAAGTTTCTAAAGACGAAGAAATTGGGTATCATAAAGGCGCGCTAAATACTTTAGTTGCCGAGCGAAATGAACTTTTGAGAACGGTTCAAAATGTTGAGGCAATAATGGTTGCGCATATGAAACGTTTGGAAGAACTTGGAATTAAAGTGCCGAAAGAAAAGAAATAATTCTATAAATTTTTAAGCAAGAGAATTTCTAAGATAGTAGCGCTTCTATAGCTCAGGGGTAAAACTCCCCGTTCGCTATATTCGTCAAACAAGAAGCGCCTCTATAGCTCAGGGGTAGAGCACTTGCTTCGTAAGCAAGGGGTCATGGGTTCAAATCCCATTAGAGGCTTATTCTCACTCTCGTTTTTACAATGATAAAACATATATATAAGTAAAGCTTGTTTAATATGTACCAAATCAGAGGCATTTAAACGCAACTCATTTTTGTACATTAATTTCCTTAAAGATGAGATCAAAAATTATAAAAAAAATAATCTCGTATAGTTGTATTGCTGGATTAGCTTTCAGCGCCGGCTGTTCTTATATTAATTCTACTCCAAAACCAAATCTGCTTGGAGAATATTCTTCAATCAGCAACAAATCTACTGCATTACTAGAAAAAGAAAAAAAAGATATTAATGTTGAGCTAATCTCCGAGGGAAAACTTCCTATTTATAATAATCAATTTAAAGTTGAAGAATTTGGAGATTTTAATATAATCAGATATAATTCCAGAAATATGGATTCTTCTGATTTAGAAAAAATTTTAGAAGAGCAGATGAAAGCGCAGGTAGAAACAATTACTTCTGTTCCAGGAACAAACCAAATTTTAATAAAAATAAAAAAAGTGTCTGAATTAGAAAAGCAAGTAGAAAAAATAATAAATAGTATAGATGTTATGCCCCCTCAAATTATGCTAGATTTGAGAATAGTTAAACTTTTTGCAGATTATACAAGAGATATTAGTTCTTCTTTAAATTTAAAACCAAAAGAGGGGGAAGGATTATACCCTGCATTATTATCAAATCTTCCAGGAGCAAAAGTAAGAGTTCCTGAAAGAGCAGCAGAGTTGGGATTGGGGGTTAAATATGGGGTTGTCGGAGAAATCGGAAGATATCTTATAAATACTCAATTAGACCAGCTTGAAAGTTTTGGATTTGCGAAAGATTTGGCAAGAACTTCTTTAGTTGTTTCTAATGGGAAAAAAGGAGAAATAAGACTTACTCAAGAACTTCCATATCAAGATCAGGTTTTCCAAGGAGGAGCAATATTAGAATTGACAAAATACAAAGAGATTGATAATTTTTTAGAAATAACTCCTTCTGCAAGAGATAATGGAAATATTTATTTAGATATTTTTGCGGGAGTTGGCTCTTATAATCCAACAGGAGTTTTACAAATTCCAGGAATTGTAAAGAGGAATGTTAAAATTAGTGGTTTGGAACTTAAAGAGGGAGAAACAATAATTCTTGGGGGTTTTAGAATAGATCATACTCTTGCTGTTGAAAGAAAAGATCCTTGGTTTTCAACTATTCCAGTATTAGGTTATTTATTTAAATCAAATGATAAGGAAAAAAGTACTAATGAAGTTCTTTTTATAGCTACGCCTCATTATCTAAATATTGATAAAAGCAAAAACAACTGAGTTGATAGTTCTTCCAAAAATTTATAAATTAAGTTCTTTCAACATAATTACGCGGGTGTGCCCTTCCTTTTGGATGCGACACACAACGCTGACGCGGGTGTGTCGGAGTGGTCAAACGAGCAGGACTTAAGATCCTGTAGCTTAGTGCTTGCGCAGGTCCGAATCCTGTCATCCGCATACGAGGAAACCCCTTGATTTTCCTCGTGCTCCTTCCTCGAAGCGCTGAAGGGTGATATCTTTTCATTGCCTCCGTTTGATATCACAAAGAATAAAAAAACTTAACTTGGTTGAATTGGGTGAACCCATTCAAGACGAAGGTTCTTTTTGAATCTCCTCAAAGTGCTGAGCGGTGATTTCTAATTGCCTCTGGTGAAATCACTAGAATCTCTTATATCTTTTATAAAATAAATCTTAATAAACAATCAAATAAAAATGGATTTATGCAGGAAGATCTTGGATACCTTCAAAGATGCAAAAAAGATTATAGAATGGATATTGTAATTTATAATTGTATATTGGCCAAAAAAAGATTTTTTGATTTAAAACCAGAAAATCGGACAGTATTATTTAATTACTATAAACATTTAAGAGAATGTGATATTTGCATGTCAAATCAAGATATTTTATTGGAGCTCTTTGAGAAAGGTAAGTTAAGGTTCCCTAATTGGTTTAAACCAGATACATTAAAAGCTAATATGATATATTTAGAAGAATTAGTAAGAGGAAATTAAAAATTCAAATGAAAAAAGAGGTTTTGCTTTTAATGTTGTTAATAATTATCTTTGTTGGAATAAATTATTCTTGGATGGACACTTGGGTTGTAAAAGAACTTTCTTATGACAGAATTGTTGTAATTGACAGAATTGTTGATGGTGATACAATTAAAGCTGGAAATGAAAGCATAAGATTGCTTGGAATAAACACTCCCGAAAAAAAAGAATATATGCATGATGAAGCACAGAATTTTCTGACGAACTTGGTTTTTAATAAAACGGTCTCTCTTAAATACGGAAAAGATCAAAAAGATATTTATGGAAGAACACTTGCTTATATTTCATACAATGAAATTGATGTAAATAAAGAAATGATTCTTAATGGTTATGCAAACGCTTACTTTCCTTCTGGAAGAGATGTAAATTATAATTCTTATTTCGAGGCATGGAATTCGTGCGTTAATAATAATGTTAATTTATGTGAAAAGTCGGTTGACGCTTGTTCTTCATGCATTAAACTAAAAAGATTTGGAAAGGAAGAAAGAGTAATTTTTGAAAATGTCTGCAATATTGACTGCAACTTAGAAAACTGGAATGTTAAGGATGAAGGTAGGAAAAATTATGTTTTTGGAAATTTTGTTTTGGAAAGCAATTCAGAAGTAAATCTTAATTCTGCAAGTGGCGACAATAATTCAACGGATTTGTTTTGGAATAGGACGGATTATGTTTGGACTGATTCGGGAGACACGATTTTTTTAAGGGATGATAAAAGGAAATTGGTTTTATGGGAGAGATATTAGAAAATAATTAATTATAAACAGCTTTTTTAATTTCTGGAATACTTTTATTAGTTAAACTCCAATCAAGTTTAATCAAGTCCTTGACAAACTGGTTGTCCAAATTAAGTTTAAAATAATCTGACTTGCCGATTCTTCTTGTTTTTATTACAATTTCGGACTTGATAAAATTTTCAAAGAATGATTTTAAAGAGTTATAACTGACATTGCTTCCTCTAGCTATCTCTGTTAAAGGAAAATCAAAGAAATGATTATCTATTAAAAAGTCCAATACTCTTAATTGAGGAGTATCTCCGAATTGCATTAAAAAAAATGATTTATTTTCTTTAACTTTCATTTTTATTTAAATGGTTTAATTTATTTAAATAATCAAAGAGTTTAAGCTTATAAATGTTTCTTTAAATGATATTAAAGTATCAAAAATAGCAATATTTAAAAATATTAAAAATTTATATTTGGATGACATCTGACTTAGAAAAAGCACAGGTGATGTTTAAATTAGCCAGGAAGGATAATTGGGATCATAAATATGACAGGACAGAACATTTTAAGAGGTTTCAAAATTTAAATTATATAATAAAAGAACTTTCTAAAATTGGGTGGATAGCTATACATAATAAACCCAATTATGTTGGAATATCATTAAATACAAAATTTAAAAAAGAAATTATGGAATTTATAGAAAAACAAATGCCTTATTTGAAAGGGGCAATAAAATAAAAATTATCTTTCTTGCAAAAATTTATAAAACAAATTCTCATAGTAAATTAAAAGATGGTATCAGAACAATTATCAGCAATTCTTCTTCCAGGAGTTTTGGGTGGTGTTGGAGGATTAACACGCGGGCTTGTTGGACTTATGAAAGCCATTTCGTTAAGAAGAAAAATTCTTTGGGGATATTATGCAGTAACAGTCGTTGTTGCAATGGTAATAGGATTTTTTACCGGAATGATATTTAATTTTGATTACAGATTATCGCTGCTCGCAGGATATGCAGGAACGGATATACTAGAAGGAATTTACAAGAGTTTTTCTGTTCAGAAGGTCTATCTTTCTTCAAAAAAATCAAAGTAATATGGTAGATAAAAAATTAGTGAAGTTTACAGAAGAGGCAAGAAGAAGGGGTTATGGAGATTTTAAGATAAAAGAAGCGCTTTTGAATCATGGCTGGTCAGCTGCAGAAATTGAAAAGGCATTTGTTTACCTTGCTCCGAAAAATAAATCGGGCAATGAGGTTACTCTATTTTTAGATGACGAACTAATAAAGGGGCTGGATAAAAGGGCAAAAAAGAATCTTTTTACAATAAGCGAGCAGATTGAAGATATTTTAAGAAGAAGTGTCATAAACCAGAAAAATAAAAAGTCGCCATATGATGAAAAGCTGGACGATACGTTAGTTTCAATATTCTCAAGAAATAATACCGGACCGAAGAAGAAGTGATTGAAAGATTTATAATTATTTTTATGGAAGATATACACTGCAATAGATATATTTAAAAATATATTTTCATAGTATAATTATGGTTGATCCAAAGAAAAAGAAGGTGACATTATTCTTGACATTATCTTTTCTCGGGTTATTGTTTTTGAACCTTGCCTTCATAAGTTCTTATATCTTGTTAATAAAATACGGGACTTTGACTTTAAACCCGGGTGAAAAATATATAGTAAATATTCCTTTTATAGGATTGTCAAAAAATCCAACAATTTGCGGGACGGCAGAACAAACTGACGGGACGCCTCTTTCGAATATAACAGTTAGAGTAGAATATAATCAATCGTTAGTAAGAGAAACAACCACCGGAACAGACGGTGAATATTGCATAACTTTGCCAAACATGACATCGAGCAAGAAATTTGATGTTTATGTCCAGTATGATAATGTAACTTCGGACGGCAGCCCAATTGTTCTTGGAAGCAATAGTTATACTTTAAGTTTTGATAACAATAGGGTTTATAGCAAATCGCTGAATAAATACGTCCTCCTAACTGGGAGCATATCAAATGAAGACGCAAGAATAGAAAATGGAAGATTTGAAATAAAAGTGGGGTATAAGAACAGCACTTGGAAATATATATTTGGGGACTATGAAAAATATTCTGTAAATGTAGAACCTGACGAAGTTTACAGCATTCCAAATAGTGAACTTAATGTGTCATGGAAAATTCCAGATGATGCTCCAACAGGAGTATACAAATTTTTATACAAGACCTCATTTAATGGTTTAGAAAAAACAAGTCAGGAAATTTTCTTTAACATTACTGAATAATTTAATTTGTTTTGGGTAATTCTGAATTAAATTTATTATTTTGGCAGATTTTGGAGCACTTTATTTCAATAAATGACAAAAATAAGCCGAACTTGGGTAGGGGGCATTGAATCGTAGTAGTTACAAAAAATATATCTTCCGATGACAAAATCCTTATAAATAATCTCTTTATTAATTTTAACATGACAAAAAAGGTGTTAGAAATTATTTACTATCTTTGTTCTTACAAGACTCACAGTCATTTCTATGACATTAAAATAGTTGAAAGGAGGTTAATAAAATGATGAAAATTTTGAATAGTTTATTATTAATGGCTATTCTGGTAGTTTCTGTAGTCCCTATGACTGCCGCTGTTAGTGTAGGCGGAGGTGTTGTTGTAGACATAACAACTGAAGATTTCGCTCCACAAGTTTGGATGTGTGATAACAGAGTTGTTTATGATGACGCAACTGAACCGGGAAGAATCTCTGAAGATGGCCAAACACTTGTAGAAAGAATAAACAATTATGCTTTTGAAGGTGAACAGATTGGCTGGAGAGTTCTTGTTTTCGATAAAAATGGTATAGAGAAGATTGAAGATGTATTCGCTACAATAGGCCCAGTTCAAGGCGCTGGAAATGATATTGAAGTGAATTGTAAAATCGACCATATCGTTCAAGTTGAGGAACAGTTAGATGAAACATGTAACGCAAGAATTTTGGAAGAGGAATTAGATTCTGTTTCAGAAAATGTTGCAGCTTACTATGACTGTCTTTTGACAGTTGAAACTCCTTTGTCTATGTACGGGGAATACTTCATAACTGTTGAAGCAACAGATCTTGACGGTTTGAGTGGAACTATGGCAGAAAACGAATACTGGTTTTTGAACCCTGTTATTGCTTTAAGCATTGAAGGGGACGTAGTATTCGAAGATGTTAGACCTGGAACATCCAGTTACTCTGAAACAATCTTAGTTGGCAACGATGCTGACCAGGGTTCAGGAGTAATGATGGATATGTTCATTTCAGGAACTGACTTCTACGATTCAAGCAGCAGTGGCGCTAAGTGCCCAATTTCAAACCAATTGGAATTGAGTAACTTTAATTACTTCGCAACAAGCGGAGCTTACTCTACTTTGCAAGATCCAAGAAATGATGCCGAAGGATATGTTCCTATTGAATACGGAATTGGATTCAACGATCCAAATCCATTCTATAACAACAATGAAATTCTTCAAGTTCTACCGGTAGGACCTTACTATGTTGCTAACGTTTTAGCTCCAGGAGCTGAGATGGCAGTAACATTCAGATTGAATTTGCCAGAGCCATGTAACGGAGACTTCGATACTGGAAGCATATACTTCTGGGGAGAAGCCATCTAAGAATAATTTGTTTTTTTTATTTTTTTATTTAGATTTAATGTCGGGCCGACGACACGATTATCGGCTATTATATTTAAATAAGTTGAAAATATAAGAATAAAATGAAAATTAGAGAATCGAGAAAAATCGGAATGGGAATTTTTGCAGTGCTGGCTTTAGTTTTAACTTTAAGTTATGTTGCAGCGCTACAAGGACAGCTGCAGCAATCGTGCTTAAGTCAAGGCGGCTTAATTAGATTTTCACAATGTAATCCTGCTATGTCTGATTATGTTTGTTCGAGTACGTCTTGTCAAATTTGCGTTACTTATTATCCTGAATTAGATGTTTATTGCCCTGCACATCCAAGCAGTTGCAATAATGCGGGCTTGCAGTGTAATGAAAATAGCGGCGGAAATGGTGGAGGAGGTTCTGGTCCTGATTTAACAGCGCCAGCAATAACTATTCACTCTCCTATTAAAAATCAAATTTATAGCAATAAAAGGGTCTTGCTAAATGTCGCATTAAATGAAATTGCAAAAATAGAATATTCCACCAATGGCGGGACATGGAAAGAGATTTGCAGAAATGGGTGTATGAACGGCCAAGCGGATTTAAGATTAGAAGATGGTTCGAACTTAGTGGAAGTTAGAGCAATTGATAAATCACAAAATATTAATCAAACAGGAGTTAATTTTTTTATTGATTCTAAAAAGCCAAGAATTTTGAAAACAATGCCAAAAAAGGGCTATGCTAATGGAAGCTTTTCTGTTGAATTTAGAGAAGAAAATCCAGTTGACTTAAAATTAATTGTTAATGGAGTAGAACATCCTGTTAATTTAAATAATTGCATTGAAGAAAGAAAAGGAACTTTGTGTGAAACGAATGTTGATTTATTCTCTTATGACGGACAAGAAATTCCGTATTACTTTGTTCTAGAAGATATGGCTGGAAATGTTGTTCAATCAAAAGAAACTTTCATAAAGATTGATGTTACAGATCCAATAGTTAATGTATTGAATTACACTATGGATAAAACAAGAGTTAGTTTCATGTTTAATATTACTGAAAATAATTTTGATGAAATTAGCTTTATTGATGATAATGACAGAAATCCTAGAGAGACAAGATTATGTTCTAGGTTGAAGGATGGAATTTGTGAGACAAAGAGATCATTCAGGGAAGGATTACACCACCTGACGATATATGTTAAAGACGATGCTGGAAACTCTATTGAAGAGGAAGTCAGTTTTGAAATAATTAGGTAATTGTTAAATCAAGTAGTGATAAACGTTTAAATAAAAATGGAGGTTATGAAGGTGATGAAAGAAGTTGTAAGTTTTAAGATAGTTACTTCTTTGTTATTTTTAATATTCTTTTTAGGTTTAGTTTCAGCGGCGGCCAATGTGGCATTTATTGTTAAAGATGATGCGCGAGTGGAACAAAATTATCTAAGTGTTTTTAAAGAATTAAATTTAAGTGTTGAAATTATTGAAGATAGTAAAATTAATTCAAGAACTAATTTTAATCAGTATGATATTATTCTTGTCAATGATTATTTATTTAATTTAAGAAATACGCAAACTTATCTCGACATTTCAAAATATAAAACAATTATAATCAATCCTTTTGAAGGAGAAGAATATGGATTGACTGATAAAGATGGAATTTCAAGCTTGACTTCCAATGCTCCTTTAAGTGTAATTTACAAAAATTCAATTGTTCAGGTCTATAAATCCGCGACGGACAATAGAAGAAGATCATTGCAGTATTATTATTTATCTAAAGAAAATATAGCCCCTGGTTTTGAAAGAATTGCCGGAACTTACAAAGGAGGAAGTGAAATTCTCGGAGATGTTATCTCTGTTGCTAATCCCGGAGCAAAATTATCTACAGGAAAAATAACTAAAGAGAAAGTTTGCTTTTTTGGAATAGCCAATAGTAATTATTGGACTCCTGCTGCGAGAAAAATGTTCAAAGATGAATGTGTTTCTTTTGTTGCTTTCGAGGTTATATGCCACAATGATGCGGAATGTAATGATAATGACGCTTATACTAAAGACACTTGTGTTAATCCGGGAGAGTATAACAGCTTTTGCAAGAATGAAGATATACAATGCCTGTCCGAAGCTGATTGCGGCATTGATGGTTATATCGACGGCAAGTTTTGCTCAGTAAATAATGTGGCGCAGACATATAGAAATTTTTCTTGTT
>JAUSKC010000015.1 GCA_030647125.1 Nanobdellota archaeon
AATATTTCCTTCTTCATCTGCTTCTTGAGCATGAATCAAAGCAATATCTGGATTATATGCTCTAATCACAGAAAGTTTTCTGCCAGTAAATTCAGATTCTATTATTCTAACAAGGCAATTATTTTTAGTCATATCTGAATAAAGCATTGTTTTAGAAGGTAAATACTCAACTCCTAATGCCCCAGCTTGCAATGACAAAATTGTAGCATAAGTACTCATCTCAATTGGTTCTACTCTCCTTTCTTCAACACCCTCTCTAAAAAAATAACATTGCCCAAAAGTCTCTAATCCAGTATAAGAGCTAATAATCCTTTTAACTTTCCCAGAGCCGATTAGAATATCTGCCTCCAGAGCTAAAGAGATTCCGAAAAATTCTAAATCTCTTAATTGTGCATTCTCAGCTAGCTCCAATATTAAAGACAAAGGTTTCCTATGTAAATCAAAACCACCAATTCCTATCTTTGCGCCATCTTTTACTTGTCTTGAAAATTCATCGAGAGAAATTACTTTACTCATTTTAAGAACTTTGAAGCGACTATTTCATCTACTCCAGAAGAATATGGCTCTCTTATTCTTGCTTCTGGCAAATATCCATGTTTAGCAAAGAATAACTGGGACATTATCAAACAAGAAGGAAAATGATGGTATAATCTTCTGACATTTAACTTTCTTGCATGAGCCTCTATATCTTCTATCAAGGCGCTTCCAACACCCATAGACTGAAATTGTGGCGCGACCAAGAAAGGACTTAATTTAGCTGAGCCTCCTCTTTTTGGAGCAAACAATCCAACTCCCGCAATTTGCTCGTCAACTTTTGCAATATGCATTATTCTTGGCTTTGCTGAATATTCAAGTCCCTGCTTAGCATACCTTTCATGAGCATAAGCCATCCTATTCACAAAATCATCATTAATATCTCCATAAAAGGTTGGCATCATATTAAGAACTATCTGCCTAACTCCTGAAGAGTCTTCTTCTTGGAATTCAGAGACTTTAACATCTAATCTTTCACTTTTTGGTTTTCTTGGGGGAGCTATAGTCTGAATTGGTATTCCTCTTTGAAACATCCTTCCAATAATGATCTCTGAAACTCCTTCTTTATAAGGCTCTCTTAGCGAGCCTTCAACTTCAAAACCACCTTTAAGTAAATCATATTTAATCGTAGGATAATCAATGAATGCATCCGTCCCATAAACTTTTCTAGCGCCAATTATTTCAAGTTGTCTCATAGCAAATTCATAAAGTTGAGATCCAATTCCCATGCCTCTAGCAGAGGGGTTAACAATCAATGCCTTAATCTTACTTGATCCTCCTCTTTTTTTGACTAAAGAAACAAAACCCTGCATTTGACTGCCATCCTCTCCCACCCACAACTCAAAATCGCGACTATAAAGCCCATATGGCTCCCCGAACTTATTAGCTTCAATCATTCCTCTCCCAAAAGAATCATCTATTTGACTATAATTAATGCCGATAGAAGCATTGCACATCTCTATAAATTCTCTTGATAAATGTCTATCTTCATCAAATCTACACATTTCCATAATTCCCAGAATAACTATTGGTTTATATAATTTTCTATTGTAGTAACTTTATAGTAATCCTAAAAAAGACAATAACTCATTTTGAGCTTTGCAGTAACTCATCGGAGGTCTAAAGAAAGGAATTTTATAAATAGAAATCGCTTGTTGATACTTTTTAGGCTTATTAACCTTAAAAGATATTGGAAAGTCCCCAGATTCTAAGTAAGGCACAACTTCATTTTTTTGATAGCAGACATCTTTTTTTGTTTTTTCCCATACATCATTCGGGCTTCCAGTTATTACTTCTCCAACAATAAACTCTCCGATTAATTCACTGTCTGGAGCAGTGGCATATAATAATATTCTATCTCCTACATCAATCCTACTTTTTCTTCTTCTATATTCCCAAAGAGCTTTATGTTCCAGAAGGTTCATCCCATATTCTTTTTTTATGCTCATTACATAAGTTACCATATACATCCAAAAACCACTCTCTTAAAAAACTTATTCTTTAGGCAACCCTTACTTTTACAGCCCATAATCTTTATATTTAATGAAAAATTATCTTCTTCTCCTGACAATTTTCCTTATCCTTCTATGCCTTGTAAATGCCCATATAACAACTCCGGCAATAATAACTAACATAATAACAATCAGAAGTATTATTCCATTAGTTCCAGTAAGCCAACTATTGTTAACAATTTCAAACTGCGAGCTGGTTGTTGCAAAAGCTCCAGGATATACAAGCTCAAGCCCAAGAATATATTTTCCAGAAGGAAGATTTTCAGTGGAAAATTCCTTCACAAACTCCTTATTTCCCAAGACAAAGAAAGTCTCGCTCTCCTCCAAATAGCTGTTTCCGGAAAAGTCTTTTATAACATAACTCGCCACAACATCAACTTTCTCAGCTTGAACCCCAACCTCTTTCAATGAAATCTGCGCTCTTAACGTAGTTCCGGCGCCAACCCTCTTAAATTGCCTAGCCAAAAATACAGAAGCATCAAACAAAAAGTTTTCCGATCTTGAGTTCAAAACAACCGGAATCTCCTTATACAAAGAGTCCCCGTAGTTAAACAAAATCTTTCCCACAACAAGCCCTCCTCCTGAAGTCACAAACTTAGCATCAATCTTCTTTTCCTCACCAGGCTCAAGCCTTACGCTTCTCGGAATTCCAACAACAGCATCCTCAAAACCCTCAAGATCTATTTTTAAAGTAACACTCGAAACGCCATTATTTTTTAATGTAATTTCTTCTGAAGAAATTTTGTTGGATGTTATATTAACACTCAATTCTTCCGGAGTGATTGTAACATCAACATCTGAACTTGGAGGCAAAGTAATGCTAGATCCTCCTCCTCCTCCTCCGCTAGTTCCTGAACTGCTCGTAGTTCCATCAGCATTATAATTCACATATTCTTCAGTTCCATCAGCTAAAATCGCAGTAGAACCCTTTAAAGTCAGAGTCCCAGTATAAGAAACATTAAAAATATTTCCCGCTCCTGTAACTCCTGCCTGTGTATTATCAAGTCTTGACTCATAAACATAAAAATAATCTCCTCTCGTGCTTGTTCCTGAAGTCGTTGTCCCGTCGCTCGCCAAAAAAGGATAAAACGTCGTTGCAATTACACTCGTGGGACTCGTAAAATTAACCTCATAGGCGTAAACTCCGCTGGCGTCCTTTAAATTCACAGTAACTAAGGTGCTATTTACTGTTATAACAGAGATACTATGAATTGCACTAACAAAACTAACACTCAAGATTATAAAACTTAAAACCAAGGCAAACAGCACACCCATTCTTAACATCCAAATATCAGCAAAATAACAAATATAAATCTTATGTTTTCCCCAAACCAATCAGTTTAATTTTCTGTTTGATAAAGTTGTCCCGACAACATTAGCTCCAAATGTAAAGTTATTGAAGTCACAAATTCCGTTTAGATAGATTTTATATCGACACCGGCAGGAAGAGAAATTTTAATTCCCCTTACCTTCTTAAAACCGCCTCTTTTTAAGAAACTAAATATTTTATACCCTTTTAATTCGCCCGTTATCTCATCATGCGCTTCGAAAATATCATCTTCAATCTCATCAAAATAAGAAGGACTAGGTTCACCTATAAATATCTCTAATATATCCGCTTCATTATCATAGTATAATTCCAATGTTTTCTGAGTCATCTTTTCCTTACTTTTCTTGTCATGAAAGCTGTAGCAACAAACCCGTCGCCATTTAAATATTTAAACCTTTAATGCCGAGAAATTAACCTTGAAAGGAAGCTTTAGCTCTATATCTTTAAGACTTTTTGCTCTCTCCCTAAAATTAAGTATTCCCATTCCGATAACCTCATCTGTTTCTTGATCTTTAAAAAGAGTAACATCATCGTTAATATCTTCCCCGTAACTTGGCCTAGAATCTCCTACAAAAATCTCCAAGTAGTCTCCTTCCTCATCATAATATATTTTCATTTCTCCTTCCATCTTAATCCATATACCTCAAAAACATCAGCCATGATAAATACAAAACAAATTAATCTTTAAACCTTTAAAGCAGAAAAATTAACTTCAAACGGCAAATTAAGTTTTACATCCTTGAGAGACTTTGTTCTTCTTTTAAAATTCAAGATACCAACACCAACGACTTCTCCAGTTTTCTCGCTCTTAAATAAGGTAATATCATCCCCTATTTCTTCTCCATATGTTGGACTAGAGCCTTCTATAAAAATCTCTAAATAGTCCCCATCCTCATCATAATGTATATTCATTTGTCCTTTCATTTTTCAATATTCCTGACAAAATATGCCGTAATTACAAACCCTGTTCCATTTAAATACTTAACTGCAACTCTAAGATATTTCTTATTATATTTATAATACTTATAATAATTTCCCTTCTTATCATCATAAACACTAATTACAACTTTATCAGGATTCTCAAGAGTTTGTTTAATTTCTTCCAAATAATTAGTCATGTAAGCATGAGGAGAAGTCGGTGTAGTTATATGCTTCCACCTTTCTCTTGTTAGTCTTATCTTTCGCCCGCTTTTATCAACCACCTCAAAAACATCAGCCATGATAAATACAAAACAAATTAATCTTTAAAAATTGCTATCTCTCAATAAAAATCACAATAACCCTATCTCTATCTGTGTCAAAGCCTTGTGTCAAAGTGCCAGCACTTTGAGCATCCAAAAGTCCGAAGACTTATCAAGGACTTTTTGATTGTAAATCTTAACTTCATCAACGTTTCCGTTCAGCTTCGCTCCAGAAAAAATGCTTCCAACATTATTACCAAACAGTTTCAACATAATTAGATTCCTTAATATTCTCATCTTTCGTTAAAATCTTCGAACCTGTCAGTAATGCCGAAGCCACAATTATCCTATCGTGTATCTCAACAATTTTATCCAGCTCGCTTGCTTTAATAATTGTATCAATATCCAAATCATATACAAGATAATTAACACTTTCCGTTAATTTTTCTAATACCTTATTAAAAGATAGCTCTGCTTTATTTTTCTCGCAAATATACATAATTTCAGCAAGAACAATAGTTGGAATAATTACAGTTCCATCACCATTCTCTGCTTTTCTCAACATTTCAATAGCTTTTCTGCCTAATTTTTTATTTTTTGTTAAAAACCATATCAATGTATGTGTATCAACAAGATAAGCCATCTTCAATTAAAAAGAGATCTCT
>JAUSKC010000012.1 GCA_030647125.1 Nanobdellota archaeon
AAAATTTCATAATTTTATTATTCAACGCTTTCCTAACACTTTCACGCACAACCCAAACTCCAAGAGCAGCCCAATACGATGGCGTCTCAAGACGAATTGCAATAACATTCGCTTGTCTATTTATTGAATTTAAGTACTCCAAAATCGGAAGCCGCGTTGCATAATATCCTCCTGCAGTATTAAATGCATATTCCTTTCTGCCATCGTATGTTTCCATATCTGTAGATGCTTTCACTTCCGCCGTAGGATTCCACGAACTTCCAGGAAAATACAATTCAAAAAGTTCAAAAGACCAAACATCTGGAAACATCATAATTGCATACTGATTTCCTAGAAACTCACCAAAAAATAATTGATAATCTTCAATCCACTTATACTCTCTGACTTTTTCAAGCAAGGCCTTGCTTATCATATCATCCGTCGCTGTAATAGACCATCGAGTAGGCACTAATTTTTTGTCTTTCTTCAATCCCAAAACCCCAACAGAAAGAATCTTGCTCAAAGTATACTCATTAAAATTATTTTTATACAAAAACTCAATTCCTTCTGAGGCCTTTATTTCATCATTTACAACTTTGTCAACTTTCTGATCAATCTTAACATTTTCTGTAATTCGTGCGCTTTTCAAAGGTGCCTTTAAGCCTTGCGGCATCAAAATCCTGTCTTTCTCTTTTTCAAATCGTAAACGCGATTTCAATTCAATTTCAACATCTACTGGACGTGAAGACAAAGCAATCTCTTTTGCAATCTCAACAAATTTGCTATTCAACCGAGCATCACTAACTTTGCTTGTAAATCTTGAATTAAGCAAACTATCTCGCAACTTAACAACATCCCCAATCCCAAAATTATTTTCCGCCCAATACTTTGCATCATCATAAAGCCATGCATTTTCATCTCTCGCTAAAGGAGATAAAATTCCAACATTTACTAAAGGATACTTTAAACCAGAACCAACAAAGATGCTCGGCGGTGAATTAGAATCAATCTTAGAAACATTTCCCAAATCCCTGACTTTAAAACTAACTTCAGCAATCTTTTTAATTGCTTCAAATTTCAAATTATTAGACGACAAAACCATTTCCTCTTTTAATAATAAATAAATTTAAACTTATATAACTATTGGAAAAGAATGATAATCATGCCGCTTGAGAACCAAAAATAAGTTTGTCGTCAGAAAATTCCGCGTTTAAAGATTCCCTTATCCTTAATTTCGAAAGCCATTTCTTTTTCAGGAAAACTTCTGTGCTTCAAAAGCACTGCTTTCCTTTTTCCTTTTTCCATTTTAAGTTCAATTATGCACTTGCTCCAGTATTTCATTAAATCCCCTCCAACAATATTTGTAGTTCTTTCAACTCCTTTCTGCAAATCCTCAAAACTTACAAAGTCCTGATAGACCTGATTTGTAATTAAAACAGGAATATTTTTCTTTCGCGCGATTTCCGCGAGTGCTTTCATCTGTCTTGCAACTTCACGATTAACCTCTTTAACTTTTTCATCTTCTCCCGACTTAGAAGCATCTGCAAGCTCAAGACGATAAAGCATTGCCATTCCATCGACGACAACCAAACCAACTTGCTCGTCTTTCAATAACTTGAGCAACTTCTCAAAATCCTTTTTTTGCTCTTCAAAATTTGTCGGTTTCAAAAGAAAAATATTTCCAAGTATTTCATCAACTTTTTCAGCCCCAACAATTTGTTTAACTCTTTCACTAGAGAATCCTCCTTCAGAATCAATAAAAATAACTTTACTTCCATGCCTTGCTTGAGAGCACGCAGCAAGCAAAACAAAATTTGTTTTTCCACTTCCAGGAGGTCCTGCAATCATTGTTATAATATCCCTTTCATAACCACCAAAAAGCCATTTATTCAAATCGTAACTTCCTGCTGAAATGCGCTCAACTTTTGTTGTCATATTTCTCTAAAACTCTGCACTCTAAATTTATGAAATTCAACTTTTCCATTTTGCCAGTAATCCTTTGGTAATCCAGCAGAGCTGCACGCTTCTTCTATAAATTGAATTTTGCTCAATCCTTTTTCTTGAATAATATTCGGAAGTAAAAAACTTTTATAAGTCATAAATCTGCAAACAAGCCCGTCATTTCCAAAGTCCAATTCCTTCATAACATCAACAACTTTAACAGGATCATTAAGAACATGAACTTCAATTTTTATATTCTTTAAATCATCTTCTATCAGCGGCGCGCGAACACTCTGAAAAGCCGCATTGTAAATGGCACGCGCAATTGCATCTCCTAAAGCATAACCTGCTTTTAGAAACCCAAAACTTCCTCGAATTTTCCCATTCTCTTTAATAAAAACATAAACTCCACGAGATTGCCTGAAATGTAATTTGTCGGGTACAGGAATTTTTCCTCCTTTGAAACTTTCTTCAAGAAATTTCCTAGCAAATTCCAAGAGTTCCTGCCCTTCTTTCTCTGAATACAAAGCAATCATGATAAGATTAATAAATTTGGATTAAAAAGAATTTGTATGCAAAGAAGAATAGAACGACTAAACGCAGAAATAGAAATTTATAAGAAACAAGGATGGGACATTAGTAATTATAAATGCTTAGAAGGATATATAAAAACACCTGAGGGTGATTGCCTAAATTGTGAATTTTTACTAATCGGCTGCCCTATTTGTACACCAGATAAAATTCTCGAAGATCCTGAAGATTATAGTTGTACAGGTCATGATGAGCTTTTAGAAAGACGAATTGAAGAAGCAAGAAAATTGGAAGATTTGTTAGGTAAAAAAGAATCGCTACAAATGGGGATTAATATTTTTAAAGAAGAATAAATTAATAAACCGACATATTAAAAGAATTATCATGCCGCAAACATTACATTCAAAAACCCAAAAGAAAAAGGAAGAAGAGCCTCCAGATATTTATAACCAATTAAATCAATATAGAAAAAACGGCTGGAAGATTATTAATTATGAAGGAGATGACTATTTAATACAAACTCCCGACGGAAAAAGATTTTCTTATCAAGCATTATTAAACAACCAATGTCCTGTATGTGCTGAAAATCCAAAAGACGAACTTCCTGGTTACTGCAAAGGACACGGAAAGAAATTAACGCGACAAATTGAAAGAGCAAAAGGTCTTGCAATTATCTTAGAAGATGATAGTTTCAGAAGAATTCAAAGGTATCTTGCTGGCGCAGAACCTGGAGAAGAATAAGAAATAAAGATTCTAAGAAAACCAAATAACAATCCTAAACAAAAAAGAGGTGATAATATAAATCATTAGGGGTGAATAATAGGATAAAGAATAAACATTATTATAATAATTATTTCAACTTAGAAAAATCGCTTTCAATTTTACCTAAATCTTTTTCAATAGCGCTAACAGCGTCTTTGATTGCTTTGACTGCAGTTTTTCCTTTTGTCTCAACTTTTAGAACAGGATTTTTCGTCGGATGATCTTGCCTCCAAGCGACAAACTCTACAGCAGAATCTTTATTTAAATAAACCCTCAAAATCTCTGCAATAGTGATATTTCCGATTTCCAAATCAATTGCATCCTTTGAACTGTTAAGAACTTTAACTTCCATAATAAGTGTGACAAAAAATCCTTTAAAAATCTTTTTATTTGATTAACTTTTCCTTCCAAAGATTATATCCCCAAAATTTCTGGTTTCTTCCTTTTCCCCTTCAAAATCAACATCTTCATCTGCGCTCAAATCCTCTTCAATTTCAAAAGGATTTCCTTCATACCCCTCTTTAATTTTATCTTCTTTATATTTCTCACTCATATTCTTTAGACTTGAAATCGTCACTTCTTTTTGAATTGGTCTTTGCATAATAATTCTTTCTGCTTCTGTTTTGTGCGGCTGCACTTCTTTGAAAAGTTTAATGTTAAGATAGCTCTCAAGTTTGTAAATAAACGCCGTATCCCTTCCCATAATGCCTTTTTCGGAATTCTTCACAATGTCAAGATGCACATTCAAATCCTTTGCCATCTGTTCTTGAGTAACTTTCTTGATCCTTCTCGCTCTCATAATAATCCAATGAAAATTATCCACAAGGTCGTCCCTTTTTTCATTAACTTGAGCAGATGGATGTTCTTCTTTATACTTTTTTTCAACAATATCTCTTAAGCTAACTTCTTTTTGCCTTTCCGTTATCTCTTTCCTAACTTGAACATTATCGGCGCGATTCTGTTTCATAAAATTCCTGTCAACTCCAGACATTCTAGAAAGACGTTCATAAACACTCTGCTTCTTATCAAGTTCTCCCGGCTTAATCGTGCGTGGTTTTCTAAGAACAACAAGCCCAAGCTCATGAACTGCCGATTCAGAGGCCTTGACTATTTTATCCTGATAAATAACGTCAAAAAGCGGCTCTTTCTCTTCAGAAACGCCTGTAAAGTAGCAGTAGTCCATTCAGATAGGTAAAATCAACTCTTTTTTAAGATTATTGTGATGAATTATTACTTGAGTTTGTTAAACATGCTGAAGAAGAAAGATATTAGTAATAGAATAAAATGACATCAAATAAAAAGAAGTGATAATTGTCGTGGGTGGGGTGGATGAGGAGTTGGATGGTGGGGTTTTTATTATAAAATTAAATTTTAGAATTACTCAAATATTTCTCTATGTCATTAACACTAAAAGGCCAAGTCAAAGTTTTATTTTCATTAATTATTACTGCCGGAACATTAGTAATGTTAAATTTATCTTTAAGCTTTTGAACAAGAGTGCTGTTAAGATCAGAATCAAAAGAATAAATTAAAATATTTTTATCTAATGAATAAGCAGCATCAAGAACTTTTCCCGCATCGTTACTATCGTCCGGATTACGCTCATTAGAATAAAAAAACAAAATACTATCAAATTTAGGGCTGCATCTTGAATTATAAGAATTAACGTAATCCAAATGCTCAAGTAAAAGCACTGTATAAAATTTCTTGCGTTCTAAAACCCCAACATCATCTTTCCCAAACTTGCTTTCCAAATTTTGGAGTGTCTGCCCTTGATAAGCCAAAGATTCAGTCAAGCTTCTGAAATTCTCTGCCGAACATATATTATCATTAAAAAAAGTATAATCAACCTTTTTCTCAAAAAGAGAGTAAGCAGAACTTGTCTGTAAGTCAGTAATGCTCTGAAACCTCACAAAAGCAAAAAAATAGCTTAAAGCAATAATCAAGAGAAATAAAATGGTCCCTATAACAAACGCCCAAACATACCTTTTCTTGCTTTGAACTTCTCTTTCTAACATTTTAGAAAAAATCCATCATCACTTAAATATTTATCTCCACTTGACATCCTTCTTAAAAATTGAATAAACTATAGAAACCATCCACCAAAACCCAAACAGAATTGCAAATAATCCAAAGAATAAAAACAAATCAAAAACAAACCCTTCTTTATTCCCTATTCTTTCCTTTGCCCAATACAAATAAAATCCCATAATTAATATAAAAAACAAGATAAAAAGAAAAATTGGGTTGGTGACTAAATTAAAAAAAAGTGACTTGAAAAAATAACTATTAAACTTAACAAAGCCGTTCAAATTGTAATTTAAATCGCTTAATAAATTAATATTATTTCCAAGCTTTAAGAGATTATCAAAAACAAGGTATAAACTAACAAAAATAGACAAAGCTATGCTTAAAATTCCTATAGGGATTATAAACAAACCCAAATCACCATAATCTTTCCCAATAATCTTCCTATACTTCACAACATTTCTTATGTAACCAAAATACCATCTTCTTCTCTGAATCAACATTCCTTTGAAAGTATTAGGAGTCATAGTGTAAACCGGAGCTTCAGAGGAATTATCTATAAAATACCCATTGTATTGAATTCTCAAAGACATTTCAATATCTTCAGTAACATTCTTCTCATCATATCCTCCATGCTCATCAAAAAATTTCTTTCTATAAGCAGAAAACGCGCCAGGAGTTATATAAACTGCATTTAGCGTCGCAAATGCCTTTCTTAAGAAAATTCCCAAAAGATACTCCATTTTCTGGATTCTTTGCCATATATTTCCAGGATTATGAACAAGCATCGTTGGAGTTACAGCCATTACCCTTTCATTTGTAAAATACTGAATCATATTTTTCATGCTTTGTGGCTCAGCAAAAGTGTCCGCATCCATCGTAAAGATAATTTCACCATGCGCTTTTGAAATTCCAAGATTTAAAGCGCAACCTTTTCCTTGTTTTTTTTCAGTATAAACCTTAACTCCAAATTTCTCATATCTTTTTGCAACTTCAAGTGTTTTATCTTTGCTATTATTATTAATTACAATAATTTCAAGCTTCTCTTTAGGATAATCCACTTTCAAAATTGAATCTAAAGTACTTGCAATTGACTTCTCTTCATTGTAGGCCGGAATTAAAACACTAACGCTAGGAAGTTCGTCCTCTGAAAAAAACTTTCTTGATTTTTTGCTGTAATCCAAGTAGCTTAAAATATAAAAGGACGTAGCGATCAGACCAATATAAATAGAAAGATAAATAACAAAAGTTATTATTTCAACCATTACTCTTCCTCCGAGTTTTCTTCCTCATCAATTTTTTGTTCCGGCTCAACATGTGTCAGGACGTCCCGCCCTTCCCTATCTTGCAAAGAGAAATAATCATAAAACTCGTCGCTTAAACTCAATTCATTCGTATGCCCAATTTTTTTCTTTTTCAAAAGTCCAAGTTCTTCAAATTTTTTCACGTGGTCATAGGCCTTATTCCCTCTTATTTTAATAATCACTGACTGTTTTATTGGCTGTTTGTAAGCAATAATTGCAAGCGTCTCTTGCTCCGCTTTAGAAAATTCTGAACGTCCAGTAGCAAGACGATTAATTATATTATGATACTCTTGTCTAACATCCATCTTATACGAACCGCTTTTTTCAATAATTTCAAGCGCACTCTCGCCTTTTTCATATTTTTCTTTTAACTTGCTAATAAGTTCTCTAATAATAATTGGATTTAAATCCGACAAACCAATTAACTCTTGAACTGTCAAAAAACGCCCCGAAATAAAAAAAATCGCTTCAAGTCGCCTCAAATTCTCTTGCTCTTTTGCATCATCCAACTCTTCAGCTGTCTTGCTTGTAACCTCATATGACATAATTAAAGAAATAAGAATGAAGTTTTAAAGATTATGTTATATCCCAAATCTCAACAGCGCGCCAGCACCGCTTAAATTCTTGAACTGCTTTCCTTCTTCCGTCTCATTTGAAACAATTTCTATTTTTGCTGAAATGTTTTTCGCAGCGTCCTTTAACTCTTTAGCAGCTGCACGCGGATAATCCTTTGTCAAAATTAAAGTATCAACAGCACCATACTGCAGCGCCTTTCTCAAATCTTCTTCTTTGTAAACAGCCATGTCTGGATTTTCGCCAAGCGTTTGGAAAAACTTTTGAATTAATTTTTTTTCATAAATGACTTCTTGTTCAGCCAAAAGCTCGTGCGACTTTTCAACCAACTCTTTCAATCCCGACTCATCAACATCCCCAATATCAACTCTCCCAATAACTTTAACTTGTAACTGCGTCGCTAAATAATCATTATCTAAAAATTCATCTTTTGTTGGAATAGGCCCTCCGACAATAATTCCTTTCAATCGTGTATTGTCAAAAAAACATTTCTTTGCTTCTTCAGCAACTCTTTTGTAAAATTCTTTTGTCAGACCTTCAGTAATTCTATGAAACCTCTGAGAACTTTGTCCTCCCGCCCTTATTTTAGACGGAACTCCCGAAGTCATCTTCTGAAGAACTTCAATTCTTTTTCCTTCCAGCATTCCTAAAGTGGCTTCTTTTCTATCCATAACAATTAATCCGTAAATTTCAGAAACCTCCATCATCGTTCTCAATGGCTCAAGAACAAATTCTTTATCACATCTGTATAAACGCGTTTTCAAAGGCAATGGAGGTTCAACCATCCAAAATCTTAAATCATCTTGTCCTTCAATTTGGCTTATGTTCCCGCAAAAA
>JAUSKC010000019.1 GCA_030647125.1 Nanobdellota archaeon
TATATGCAAAAATAACTAAAGATGATCTTGCGTATTTTGATGTAGCGATGGATGAAAACGTTGCAGCAATAATGGTCGGACATCCAATTGTAACAGGTACCCTCAATTCTAAGGGTAAACAAGCCACAGTCTCAAAAGAAATCATAGAACATTTGCGTCAAAGCTTCAATGGTTTGATTATCACTGACAGTATTAACATGCGAGGTTTAAGCTGGTCATATTTCTTTAACAAAAAAAGAATATATATTGATGCAGTAAAAGCAGGCAATGATATTATTTTAGATTCCAACTTATACGGATGTTCATCACAAGGAATCCAAGTGTGTCTCAAAGACCTTAAAAAAGCAGTTCATGAAGGAGAAATTCCAGAAAAACAGATTGATGAAAGTGTGAAACGTATATTAAAAGCAAAAGGGTATGAAGTTGTATATTAAGCCTTGAAGAGATTTAACACAATACCCTACATCCCTCCAAAATATTTATAAACCCTTTTTTCCAACTCTTTTCATCTACTTCTTAGATACTTAGGAGGTAGTGAGTACTTTCACAAGCGAACATATTCGTTTCATTTCAGTGGGAGTGCGAATAAGAACAAGAACATGATATTTATTATAAAAGTAACAACAAACAAAGAAGACAAAGCCGTCGAGATGATGACAGACAGAGCAGAGAAAAAATCTCTTAACGTATATGCAATTGTAAAACCTCACGGTCTCAAGGGATATGTAATTCTAGAAGCAGCAGACAGAGATTCTGCAGAAGAAGCGGCTTTCAATCTCCCATATGTAAAAGGAATAATTGGAAAGACAATAACTTACGACGAAATAAAAAATATGGTAGAATCGTCTAAAGAAACAATTTCAATTCAGGAAGGCGACATAATTGAGATGATTGGGCAAACTTTAAAAGGTGAGAAAGCAAAAGTTACAAGAATTGATAAGCAGAAAGGGGAAGTTGTTGTTTCTCTTTTAGGAGCAGTAGTTCCATTGCCTGTCACGGTAAAGATTGATAACGTTCGTGTAATACGACGTGAAAACGAAGGAGAAGGAAAATGATAATTAAGATTTTAACTGAAGGGGGAAAGATGCAGCCAGGACCTGCGCTTAGTCAGAAACTTGGACCTGCAGGAGTTAATATGGGGCAAGTAATTTCTAAAGTCAATGAATCAACAAAGGATTTTCAAGGGCTTAAAGTTCCTGTAGAAATTCATGTTAATACTTCAACAAGAACTTTCGACGTTAAGGTCTTCTCGCCACCAGTCTCTGCATTGATAAAAAAAGAATTGGGAATTGAAACCGGATCAGGAAAACAAATTTCATTAAAGGCAGGAAATGCGTCTATAGAACAAATAATTTCTGTTGCTAAAACAAAACTTCCAAATATGCTTGCAAATAATTTGAAATCTGCGGTCTTGTCCGTTGCCGGAACTGCCGTTTCTTTAGGAATTTTAATTGAAAATAAACCTGCTCGTGAGGTTGTTCGCGAAATTATGGAAGGAAAGTATGATAAAGAAATTAAAATGGAAAAGACAAATACCGACGCTGAAAAGAAGAAACAACTTAGCGATTATTTTGCTGAAGTAAAGAAAGCACAGGATAAAATGATTGCACAGCAAAAGGCTGCCGAAGAAGCAGCTGCCGCTGCTGCAGCAACTGCAGCAAATCCAGCAGCGACGCCAGCGCCGGTGGCGAAGAAGTAATCAAATACTTTATAAATATTCACAGACCTATTTTTAAAATGGGGCTGTAGTATAGCCTGGTTAGTATCTAAGGTTTGGGACCTTATGACCCCGGTTCAAATCCGGGCAGCCCCATTGGGAAGATTTGAACCCAAAGTTGGACTTTGTTCAACGCCGTTCAAATCCGGGCAGCCCCATTGGGAAGATTTAAATCCCAATAATAAACTAAAACTCACGACGATAAAGAATAAAATGGTAAAAACAAAGAAAGTTGGAGCATCAGGAAGATTTGGAGCAAGATACGGAAAGAAAGTCCGGGCTAGAGTAACAATCGTTGAAAACAAACAAAGGCAACATCAGCGTTCTCCATTTAATCCTAAAGGGAAGGCAAAAAGAATTGCATCCGGAATTTGGAAAGATAAAAAAAGCGGGAGAATCTTTGCTGGCAACACTTACTATTTAGAAAATTAATTAAACTATAAAAAATTAAAAATAAAATGGCAACATACAAATGTTTCAGATGTGAAAGAAAAATAGTTCATGCAAATTTGGAAAAAAGATTTGTTTGTCCTCATTGCGGAAGCAAAATATTCTATAAACCAAGGACTGAAATAAAAAAAGTTAAGGCGATTTAAGATGTCGGGAGATTTTTCTCAAGAATCTTCCAAAATTCAAGAGATTCAAATATTAGAACACACATTAAATCAAATTTTGATGCAAAAACAGGCATTTGATTTTGAGCTTCAAGAAACAGAGTCCGCACTTACCGAGTTGGACTCCTCTGGCGACGATGTCTACAAAATAATTGGGCAGTTGATGTTGAAAACAAGTAAGTCCTTAGTTAAGGAAGAACTCGAAAACAAGAAAAAAATTCTTGAACTCCGAACAAAAAACTTGGAAAAGCAAGAAAATCAAATTAATGATAAAATTGACTCCTTAAAAAAAGATATTCCTGAATTTTCTGGCGAAAAACTATAATCTTTCTAAATATTCTTTTCTGTTGCGAAATCTTTATAAAGATATTCTATATGAATTTATTATGGTTTTTGAAAGGATAAAAAAGGTGTTCTCTTCATCAAGCAATGATGGAGCTGAAGAATACGTTGAAATTGATTTGACTAAAGAAGAGCCTGTAAACAAGATAATGGTAAAGCTTTTTGAGCTTACTCATTATGATGATGTGAACAATATTTTGAATTCTTTGCGTGAGGGCTACACAATAGCTATTATTAATATAAAGGTCTTGAGACAAAAGGACTCAATAGAATTAAAGCGTGCTATTTCAAAGATAAAAAAGACAACAGACGCTCTTGAAGGCAATATTGCCGGCTTCGGAGAAAATATGGTTATAGTTACGCCAGCTTTTGCTAGGATACATAAAGAAGAGTTCGCTCCAAAAGACGAAAAGCCAAGAAATAAGTTCGATTATAATTAATCTTCTAAAATAATTTTTTTATCAAATCCACCCTTTTTTATAAGTTTTTTCACTCTTAAATCTTCAATTTCTTCCTTACTTAGGCCTTTCTCTTTGCCTAAAGCATAAATAACTTCTAAAATATCCACAAGTTCTTCAGAATCCTCAGACTTGAGAAATTCTTTAACTTCTTCTTTTAATTTATCCTTTAACTTATTATTATACTCTTTATTTGCAGTCCTAATTTTCGGCTTTACTCCTTCATTCTTTTCAATTATTTCAGGAATATTATCACGAACTAATTTTTCCATTATCTCATGAATTCTTTTAAATCTAAGAATTCAACCTCTTCTCTTGTAGCTTTCAAATCTTTAAATGTAAAATTTTGAGTTTCTTCATCTAAAGAAACACAACAATCTTTTATTACTTTAATCTCAAAATCTCTGTCATAAGCATCTTGGATTAAACTTCTGACACAAAGGTTTGTTAATATCCCACAAACAACTATCTCTTTAATTCCTATAAGTTCTTGTTCTAGATTAGTTTTATAGAATGGGCTAATCTTTTTCTTTGTGATCATAAGATCTGATTCTTTTTTATGTAATCTTTCAATTATTTTAACATTTACAGAATTGTCTGCAAATGCTTCTTCAGAATCTTTTTCCACATGCCTAGTAAAAATAATCTTGTAACCTTTCCTTCTACAGAAATCAATAAGTTTGTTTGTCTTTTCTATTGCCTCAGAGATATCTCCTACATAATAAGCCGAACGCTTATCAATCCATTCATTTTCAAAATCTACAAGAATCAAAGCTTTTTTGCTCATTTTAGTATGTAGGCTATATTATAGATAAATCTTTCTAAACTAAACCTTCGCAATGCTAAAGACCGTTTTTAATGCAACAATTATAGTAGCTGGAACAAATAATGCAAGTAACGCTGCAAATACCGATGAAACTGCGTCTTCCAGGCCAACTCCAGAAAAAGAACCTG
This sequence comes from Nanobdellota archaeon, assembly GCA_030647125.1. GTDB lineage: Archaea > Nanobdellota > Nanobdellia > Pacearchaeales > GW2011-AR1 > JAUSKC01. Next base: position 4,086 of record JAUSKC010000019.1, read on the forward strand.
TAATACTATCCATTCCGAATCTGCTGACTATCACAAGTACCGCTCCAGCAAGAAGGAAAGTTTGTGTATCTCTTGGAGCAACGCTTGCAAATCCTATAAAGATTCCAATCAATGCAAGAACAGTGTAAATTTGTGCGCTATAATCGCTAAATGCAGGGATTTTTATTAAACTCGTCGACAAACCAACTAAAATAGCAAGTATAACTCCTATAAGGAAAGCCCAAGCAGCAATAGAATTTTCTCTAGATCTTATCATCATCTTAATCACCTTTAAAATATTAATATTATTTATTTTAGTCGCCAAAATTATATAAACCTTATGTTTAAGATATATTCCAGATAATAGAAAAATTTATAAACCATAGTAACTGCGGAATGATTACACATGAAAACCAAGAAATTATATTTGGCCATTGCAAGCCTATTAAGTTTGTTAGTTTTAACAAGTTTAGTGAGTGCAGCAATTACTTTTACAAGCGTTCCAACTGATATTTCACAATCAAGTGGTTCTTTTAACGTTGTTGTTAACAGCGCTGAAGCAAGAAGTATCTCTTTTTCAGCTTCACAAATTATTGAAGGTGGAAAGAAAATTACTTTTAACGGCCCGCAAAATGAAGTATTTACTGCAGGACAATCAAAAACAATACCTATTAGTTATACTGTTGAATCAGGATTTGATTTCAAATTTGGGAATTCTTATCAAACAACTTTAACTGCAGCAGGAGATGATTCAGTTTCAAAGACAGCAACAATTTCTTTCCAAACAGATAGTGATTTTTGTTCAACAGGAAAGGATAATTTAGGAGATTTGGATGTTACCATAAACTTGAATAATTTGGTAGGAGAAAACGATTATTTTGGTGATAATAACAATGATGATTTGTATCCTCTTAATCAAATAGAAGTTGAAGTAGACGTTGAAAATAATGGAAATGATGATGTTAAAAATATAGAAATTGACTGGGCTCTTTACACTAAAGATGGAAATAAGATAGATGATGATAATATTGATGAAATTGATTTGAGAAGCGATGATAAAGAAACACTTACATTTGTATTAAACTTTGACCCAAGCGATTTGGATGTTGATATTTCGGACTATGTTCTTTATGTAAAAGCAACAGGAGAGATTGAAGAAGGAACTGACAAAGGCCAAGACACTTGTTTTAGCGAATCAGAAGATCTTACTGTTAATATAGAAGACTTTGTTGTAGTTGACGCAGAAAGTTTGAATATTCCTGAAACAGCTCAATGTAATGCTCCCGTTTCAATTTCTGGAGACATATGGAATATTGGAGACAGCGATCAAGATGATGTTTTATTAAGAATCTTAAGCCCCCAATTAAACTTAGAACAAGAATTTGAATTTAGCAGCATAAATTCTTTTGACAACGAGCAATTTAACTTGGATTTTGATATTCCTAAAAACACAAAAGATGGAACTTACGGAATTGAATTTAGGGTCTATGAAGATAATGGAAAAAGAATTTATAAAAATGATTTAGATGACGAATCCAAATTTACTGTTCCTTTGAAAGTTCAATGTGGTGGGACAGGAACTGGTACTGGAACAGGAACTGGCGGCGTTATTAGTAATGGTAACACAATTTCAGTTAGTGCTCAATTACAATCAGGTGGACAAGAAGGCGAAGATATATCTGTTTTAGCAACAGTAATAAACTCTGGAACTACACAATCATCTATCTCTTTAAGCGCAGATAATTACCAATCATGGGCTGACTCAGCAACATTAAGTCAAACTTCATTTGTTCTTACTCCAGGCGAATCAAAGCAAGTTACAATTACTCTTGCAGTTAAAGATGACGCTTCAGGACAAAACTCATTTAATATTAAGTTGATACCACAAGGACAAACACTAATCACTCAACCAGTTCAAGTAACAATAGAAGATTCTGGAATAGGAAGTAATTTCAATTTCGGTGGGATAATTACAAAAGATAACTGGTATTTGTGGGCAATCGGATTGATTAACATAATTCTTGTTATTGTAATTATAATCGTAGCAGTAAGAGTTGCGAGAAGATAAATCTAATAATCATTAACTTTTTAATCACACACATCTTAAAGTTGTATGAAGAAACAAGAAAAAGAGATCATTGGTCTTTTTGTTAGATATTTAATTCTCTTATTAGTTCCGCTTTACAATCTTTATTTAATTTATTTGATCTTTACTCCACTCACGCTTTATTTATCTTATTTATTATTAAATTTGTTTTATGGCGCAACTTTAAGTGGGGACTTAATTTCATTTAATGATGTAACTATACAAATTATAGGGGCGTGCGTTGCCGGTTCTGCATATTACTTACTTTTAATATTGAATCTTTCAACTCCAGATATAAAATTTGGAAGGAGAATTAAAATGATTTTTTATTCATTGCTTTTATTTTTAGTGTTTAATGTTTTAAGAATATTAATTCTTTCATCATTTTTAGACACTTATCCCGATTTATTTGATGTCACGCACTACATCTTTTGGTTCTTCTTAAGCATTGTCTTCGTCGTCGGTATATGGTTTTTCCAAGTCAAGCATTATAAGATTAATAAAATCCCAGTTTATTCTGATGTAAAAATCTTAACAAGATATTTATAATTAATTTTTGTTTTTCTGACGGAAATACTCAACAATCGCAGGAATAATTGATACTATTATAATTATAAAAATAAATATTGTTAGATTATCTTTTACTATCGGAACACTGCCTAAGAAATAACCCCCAAATAAAAACAACGAGACCCACAACACTCCACCAAGAACATTATATATTATAAATTTCTTGTAATTCATTTTTCCTATCCCTGCAACGAATGGAGCAAAAGTCCTTATTATGGGTATAAAACGCGCCAGAATTATTGTTTTACTTCCATATTTATCATAAAATTTCTCGGTTTTTCCAAGATATTCTTCTTTGAACAGAAAATTATTCTTAAATAATCTAGGGCCAAAATAATTACCCAAGAAATAATTCACACTATCACCTATTATTGCTGCAAGCACAAAGACAATATATAAAATAAAAATGTTTAGGTCTCCTTGCGAAGCAAATGCTCCTGATACAAAAATTAATGAATCTCCTGGGAGGAAAGGCATTATAACTAATCCAGTTTCTAAGAATATTATAAGGAAAAGGATACCATAAGTAAACAGTCCAAAGAAATTTATCATAATGCTCACGTATTTATCTATGTGAAGTACAAAATCTATTGCAATATTTATAAAATTCATAAACTCTTAAATTAAAGTATCTTTATATAATTTTAGCAAAAATCATTTTGTTTTCATTGTCTCAGCAATTTCAATTATCATTCTTTCCGTCGCTGGCAGGACTTCACAGTCCTTTACAGTTATTTGATAGCAGCTTTTTCCAATTTCATTTATTGCAGTTTCTTCGCCTTTTTCAATGTTCATAAAAGTATAAATCCCATCCGGGCTGCAACCTTCACTTTCAGATGAGTAAGTCTGTGCGCCAGTCATTCCCACTAAAATTTGGTCTCTCAAGTTAGCAACTGCAATAACTCCGTCGCCGTCGCAATTCAGGCCTACTGGATCTGTTATATTTAAGACAACCGCTTCAGTAATTCTTAAATTTCCATTGAAAGGAATTTTAACTAATTCTCTCGGGTCAGTTCTTAAGTAAACATTATAATTAATTCTTTCATTGCCTTTCTCTATAGGGATGATTGTGTGGTAAAAAGTTATTTTTCCTTGTTTCACAATGTCATACTTGATTCCATTAACATTAAAAGTGCTTTGCATGCCCATATAAATCCACAATCCAGCAACAAGCGCGATAACTATTACACAAATGCTTAAGATAATTACAAGTTGTTTTTTTTCTTCATTTCTTTGTCCTTTATTTTCTATTTTCTCGTCGATTTTGCCTTTTGCTTCCACAATCTTTTCTTTCCCATCTTTTTCTATCTTAAAGATTTCAGAGACCTCTTCTTTCTTTGTATTTTTGCCTTCATTCACTTTTTTATCCTTAGAAATTTTTCTTTTCTTTTTTGTAACCATATTATCCTTCAATTTTACTAGTTTATAAAAATTATGAATTAATCCTTAGTATCTTAAACAAGAAAGCATCGGTAAGCCGAATAAGTTCACTTTTTCCACCTTGAATATAAACACACCCGCTATCTTGCCTTACATTCTTTTCATTTTCTGTTATTATAATAAATCTGTTTTCACATCCTTTTTTCACATAACCTTCAGGACAATCAATTCCTATTGGGCATGCATTTTCAATTTGGTAAGCAATATTATTTAAATTATCCCTTATTTCTGATTCAGCGTCCGCACTTTCCGAATATATATAAACTGTTTGATTAGAATACGATTCTATTTTATCAAAATTGCCGTCGATAACTTCAGTTTGCTTTGGATTGTAAACAAAATTAAATTGATTATTTCCAACTAACACATTCCAAGCGCCGTTTTGTCCTATAAAATTATATCCATTATAATTTATTGTTTTCTGAGTACTTCCATCATAACTTTGAAATGCGTATCCCACGCTGCTTAAAACCATTAACAATATTAAAACAACCCCCACAATTATTTGATTTCTTTTCTTCTTCTTTTCATATTCTTCTTTAGTTTTAATTTGTTTCATAATTTAACTTATTTCTTCTCTCTTAAAAACTTTTTGATTGTTCTTTGTATCAATAGATTTATTTGAAAAAGAGGTGATAAAAATTATTACTTTCCATTTTACTTCCAAGTGGGTATTAAAAAAAAGAAAGAGAAAAATAAAAATAAATTTGTTTATATTTTTGTAACGGTTGACGATCCAGTCGCACCGACAACTCCTACGTATTTGTTTCCTGCAGTAGTGTCAACACTCGCAGCATTGTTTGTCAAATATGCAGCAGCCGCAGCAGTATCTGAAGCGCTATAACCAGCAACAACAACAGCTATCTTTCCGCTAGTGAATGGACTTGCCATACTCTGTATTAAGAATTGGCCATTTCCAACACTTGTAGCAGTTGTGAAAGCGTCAGTACAAGTTCCTGATGAAACTCCCAAAGCAGTTGCAGCAGCACTATTAATACAGCTTCCTCCAACAATAATAACATTCATAGCTTCCCATGAAGTTTTTTCACTGTCTTTGAAAACCATATTTCCACCACTACTACTTGCTCCTTCGCTTGTAGCACTCAAGTAAACTTGAGCGTAAGTTTCAGAGTTTGCTTCTGGGTAGTATACCTCTGCAGTATCTTGTCCGGAAGATTGCACATTATGCAATATTCTTGGAGCAACATCATCTTTGATGTAGTACTCAAATACGTCAGTGTCACCAATCTCCAAAGACCCGCTTGTATTAGCATCAACACCTGATACTTCTATTTCATTACTAGTAGTATCGTCGATAGTAAAGTTAAAGATATTACCTGAATTCAAGTTATCATCTTTGTCTTCACCTTCCATATACAATCTGTATGTGTCTGAAGATCCACCTGGACCAGCAGTTGTAGTTGTATTAATTTCAGCACCAGCACTTGTGTTTGGACCTCCGCTCCATGTCAAGTTCTTAACTGCTATTCCTCCTTTAAGGACATTACCAGTTAATGCTTCATATGGAAGAGTTACTCTTAATCCGCCTGTTGTGAACAAACTATAGAAGTTCACATTTGTTCCTGCGGAAAGTACGACCCATTCATCTGTTGCGTTATCCTTGATAGATTCAATTGTGAATTGAACGTTCCCAAGTTTAAAGTCATCTCCTGCTTTTCTGTCAGTCCATGATTCACCAGTAATTTCATTCTTAACTGTTGTCTCATTTCTTCCAGCGCCTGTATCTTCATTTGTCTTGAAGGATAACAAGTAGGATTCAGCATCATCTGTAGTATTATAAGTAATGACAGCGTATTTATCAAATTCAGCGCTGTTAACTTGTTTTCTAAAGATAAGTGTTCCGTTCTTGGAAGTAACTAACCTTTCAGTAGTAGATTTACCTATAGCAACAATATCTCCTGTAGCGTTTGCCGCCAAGATATTAATGTCTGCAGTACCATCTTTTAATGGAGCAACAATTTGTATACTTGTATCACCATCATTGTCAATTGAAAGTTTTTCCTCAGTTGGTCTTACTAAGTCGCCCATTGACAACTTAATTCCTCCGAACCCTGGAAGTTCAATTTCTGATTCTGGTGTAATAAATAAGTCATCTTGTGCTTTCCATTGGATTTGTATCTGGTTTATTTTTTCACCAGTACCGAATACGATCCATGCTTTAAGATCAGTGATTGATTCATCATTAATCTTAACATCACTACCCGAAGCAAGTTCAATCTTTCCAGATCCAATACTGAAGTCAACTTTCTTTATACCTCCAGAATAGTCCTGAGAAAGAATATCTCTAACTGCAACATAAACACTGTTTCCTAACTTGTATGTCTCACCCTCGCTAAGTGATGTTGTTGATTTTCCGTTAACGCTCAATATTGTTTCTGAACTATCAACGAATTCAATCGAAACATCGTAGCTTACTCCGTCAACTACAATAGTTGTCGTTTCACCTTCTGCAACAATTCCAGTGTTAGCAGAATCTAGCAAGACAAAAGTACCCGGATTATCGTTTGCAGATGTATTAGCTTTAGCATCTGAAACATAGAATTTTTTCCCTAAGAATGGAAGATCACTTCCTTCAAAGTCTTCATAATCTCCGGATGCAGTATCAGATTCAGCTTGATCAAGGAAAGTTAAGTTATAACTAAGGATTAAACCTCCGTCACTTATATTTATACCAACTGTTGGTGTTCTTTCAGTGACCCCTATTATATCTTCATAGTCTGAATCTCTAAAGTGAGCCAATGCTGGAGAACCTAAAGTAATTGATTGTTCATAACTGAACTCATCGCTGTCCTTCGCGGTATAATCTCCATCAGCTAAGACTTGTGCTAAATCCCCATCGTCTACTGTACTTCCGAAAGGACTATTTAAAGCGTTACCTATGTTTAAGTGATCGCTTGCCTTGTCAAGAATTACGTAGTCTCCTCCTGTAGGGACTCCACCAGTCATTTTGCTTGAAAGATAGTTAGCAATGTTTGTAGCTTGAGTTTGGTCTGATGAAGCAGCGCTAGCTCCGTAAACAACTCCTGTTCCCCCGGATGTTGTGAATCCTGTTGGGAAAGCAGCAGCTGCAGCGAAACTTACGCTTGCACCAAGCATAACCATACCGGCTATAACTGCCGAAATTTTTCTAAAAGATTTTTTCATTATTTAATTTTTATTAACCTCCTTTCAACTCTATTAACCATGTTGTCTAAGACAACCCAAACCCCATTAACATAGTTAATGAGGGCAGGTTTTTCTCCTAGCCCTTAAGGCTTTAACCTAAAATCAAACTTCCTTTAAAAAACTTGCTGTATTATTCTCTAACCCGTGCCTAAAATGTCTAGTTTTTATGGTTTTATTTATAAATATTCTGTTACTATAATATAATAATTATAGAATATAAAAATCCCTTAAAGAAACATTTATTAAGATATATGTTTTAAATATAATATATTATTAGAATAAACATATAACTAAAGAATATATATCACAATTATCTATCTAAGAAAGATAGATATCTAAAATAGAATAAAATGGCTCGAACAAAAACAAAAGAAATAGGGATTTTTGAATCTAAAGGGACTTTTAACATATTCAGAAGTTCTAAAACTTCTAAAGAGGACTATGACTTTGCTGGGTTAAAAGCATTAAGGCAAGTTTTGAGCAATGAAAAAGCAAGGGTCTTGCATGTTATTAAAACACAACATCCAACTTCAATTTATGATTTGGCTAAAAAACTAGGTAGAAATTTTAAGGCAGTAATGGATGATATTAAACTATTGGAGAAATTTGGTTTTATTGAGTTAATAGAAGAAAAGACAAAAAACAGAATAAGGCATAAGCCAGAAATAATTGTTGATAATATTATAATTAATATTAAGATTTAAGAGTAAATTGAAATTTCAACTTTTTCTCCTGATGACTTGCCAAGAGGTTGTACGGCCCCTTCATAATTATTTGTTTTGTTCCCTTCTAAAACATATAATATTTGTCCTTGATTTGAACTTATGTTTATCTCGTATCCTTTGTACGGACTATCCGGCCCGACTTTCCAACTTTCTTTCATAATTCCGCTTAATGTCTCATTTAGAGCAACACACGCGTTTTTTCCATCCAAACACTGCCCTTCCTTCTCACAAAAAAAGATAAGCTGTGTAACATCAAGGTAATTAGGCTGATAGCTGTCAACACACGTGCTCGTGTATTGTAATAACGACTGCTCGAAATTTGTGACTTGATAGCTTTCGACATTACTTCCTCCTTTCGGCTTGTTAAGCGCTAAAGCCAAAAAAACAACAAGAATTATCATGACAATTAAGATAATTAAGGCAAATCCTACCATCTCTTCCTGTGCTTTTTTATATAAGTGTTTATTTTTAAATTTCATTTTCCAACCACCTTTTCTTCTATAACAAGCATAGCTAATTCACACTTGTCATAAACATCTCCTCCTAAATTTTCTTTCCTACATAATGTAACAAAGTTCTTTGCTTGTCCAAATCCGGTAAGCTCTTTGTCAAATAATCTTATGTAATTACAATTAGGGTAATTTCCTAAATTACATTCTATTTGCTGATTTGTTATAGGGAAGATAGTGTAAATCCCAATATTTGAAACCCCAAAAAAATCAGAATATTTGTTTGCTTGTTCTTTTAAAACCATAACCTTATCGGCATCAATGCAATTAATCTTTCCTGTTCCGAAAGCTCTTCCGCACGAAAGTTCAGCAGAGTTTGCAATTTTCATTGCTAAAGTTATAGCATTTTGTTCTTGTTGATTTTGAGCTGAGTCCCTAGTTCCTGAAAAAACAAAAGTAAGAACTACTAGGCCGACTATCACAAAAAATAAAGTGACTGCAAGTAGCATAAGTGCCATTTGCTGAATCTTCATTTGCGCTTTTTTTCTTATTTTACCATAAAGGACATTGTTTGTTTGCATCATTTTTATCTCCTATATTTTCTGCTATACTTGAAATATAATTTAAATTTTTGGAATCTTCAAAAGTTCTTGCGGCATTTTGTAGTGCAACTAATTCATTATCAACATTTGAGTTGCATTCTCTACTTCTTATCAAGGCGGCCTTGTCTTTATACAGCGACGTTAAACTATCAACTCTTTTCATTAATCTTTTGACTTGGCATTCATAAACATCTTTGTCCGAGAAAATTGCGCCAAACATTAATGCGTCGCCTTTAAAATAAATTAAATCATTTCCTTTTCTTAAAAAATTACTATTTATATCAACATTAACATTACAATTTCCTCCGTTAAAGCAGACCTTTATTGAATTTTGCTTTTCTTCTGAAGTGCAATTTGTAATCAAGTTTTCTTGCCCAAGGAAATCCAGTTCTTTTTTGATATCTTCAGGCGCGTCAATAAAACAATATAAATCATTCGAGGAAGTCATGTAAATTAAATCCGTAACTTTGAATGGAAATTCAAATGGCTTAGAGAAAACATAAAATTTCTTCCCTTCAACAGAATAATTTGACAAGATATATTTATTATCAAAAGTCACACCTTGATTTGTGTCTGTCCATTTGTTAAAGCTGATTTGTTGTATACTAATACCTTGAGTTCCGAAAGCGTCAAACTTATTGTCGTCACATCTATTGTAAATTCTTGTTTCAACAGGCGTAGTAAAAAAATTTGAACTTGCACTTTCAAACCCCGTTTCCAAAGGATTTAATAAAATTCCAATGTCTTCACTTGCTTGAAGAGTTGTTGCTTGTTGTCCTACTTTAATAATATTAGACGCTGCATAAATTGCGAAGAAAAGAATAACTGCTCCGACGATAAGCGCGAACAGCCACGAGAAAGAAATTTCAAATGCTCCTTTTTTCAACATTTTATCTCTCCAAGTTTACCAAATTATCTTGTGAATTTCGGTCTTTTACTATTTTTATGCTGACTTTCCCATTAGCTGCAGAAAAACAATAAGGATTTTCGTTAGAAGTTATCGACGCTAAATTAATGTTTTTTAATTTTGCTTCTTTAATCTGCAAGTCGCCAAATGGATAAAAAAATAAATTATCTGAAGGGTCGCTTGAGAATCTGTCAAATTCATCAAACAAACCTGTGTTTCCTCCACTACCTTTTCCTGCAAGATTAACTACACAAACTTTCTCGACGGCATTCGGCACGTCGTAAGTTACTTGCTCCGAACTTTGGAAACCTTTCCATGCTTTATCAATATCATTCTGCAAATCATTCACAAAACTTCCTACTTGAGCGCCTTCATTTATTGTCAAAAAGGATTTTATTACATAAAAAGCGAAAGCCAAAAAAACTATAATAAGAAATATTGAAAAAATCATCCCAAATGATAAATCTAACTGCCCCTTGCCTCTTTTCATTAACAAAAAAGAACGAAGATACTTATAAATTTATTCAATCAATTAGTTGTGATTGCAGGTGTTACAATTATACTGCATTGGTCTGGAGATGGCGCGTTTTTGAAAGCATCTTGACATTTTATATAATATGTTTTTCCTGTAGTCCACGGAGTGAAATGTTGAATGTCGTTCGTGCTGTCAATTTTAATTCCGTCTGCAAAAGTGTATTTGCAGTCCTTAACATCATAAACACAATTTGCCTCTTCCGTTGTTATAATTTCTAAATCATTTTGATTATGGTAAGCGCGTGCTACAATTGGTGCAGTCGTGTCTGTCTCAACTTTGAAGCTTATTGTTTTCGTGTCGCTGTTTCCCCCAAGATCTACACATTTAATATAATAAGTATAACTTCCAGAAGCCAAATACAAATCCTGTTCGCTGTGCGCGTTAACATTATTTGTGTTTCCAAATTCTATATAACTTCCTTCATCTCCTGTATCAGACAAATAACATTGCGCTTGTCCTTCATTTGCTCCCGCGCTTGTGTCTGCACTAATTGTAACCTTTACAGGAGTCGTCGAGTCCTTAATTGTCGTCGCTGTTTCATTTCCATTTACTTTCAATGCATTTATGTAAAGCGGTTGTGTTCCTTTTATTGTGAACTTGTATGATTGCTGCATAAAGTTCCTTTGATTTTGAGGGGCTTTTGGCTGGTCTTCACATTTGAAAAAGTAGTCATTATCTGACTGTGCTTTAATTCCATCTAAAGTTGTTGTGCATTTGTATAACATTTGCGCGTTCATTTCAAATGCCGACGATGCGCACGACATTGTTGTTTCCATATCCGAATATGCTTGATCTCTTCTGCTCCATTTACAACTTGCCGGTTCGTTTGTATATGCTTCAATATTTACAGATGTCTGATTGTAAGCAACAGGCATCCCATTAATTAAATTTGTTGTGACAATTCTTGGTGGAGTAGTGTCTGGTCCTTTATCTACGCAGAATCTAAACAAGAAATTAGCAGTGTTTTCATTTCCTATAGCGTCTGTGCATTTAACATACAAATTAAAGTTGCCTCCATTATCTAAAACTGGAAGTCCCGATTCTGTAGCATTTGGTCCTGGAAGTGAAAGTATTTGTGTATGGTTGTAAGCAAATAAGTTTAATCCTCCAAAGAAGAATTGCATTGAAGTCATGTTTTGTTTTCTTACATAATCAATTTTACATAATGAAGGTTCATCTGTTTTAATTCCAAATGATAATGGAGTATAAGCAGGAACGCAACCATCCTTTGAATTTTGATATTGTATTTTAACTCCACTATCTGGAGGAGAAATTGTATTGTCTGGAGTGTATATATAATCTGGAAGCAATGCCTCATTGAAAGTTGTTATTACCGGCTGCTTGACATCTCCTTTATATGCATTAACACATAACGGATTGGCTGAATTTGAATTAACTAATTTACACGCTTGTCCTAAAGCTCTACATTGATATTCTGAACAAGGTAAAATTCCTGCATTGCATTTCTCGCAATCATTTCCTCCAACTGGAGCATCCCACGGCTTACATTCAAAACTAACAATTTTTGTTGAACTGGATTTGTACATTAAAAGATAAACTGCTATTGCAACTCCTCCTCCAACAACCCATCCCCATGTCGCACTTTGGGTTAATTGATAAACTCCTATCCCTGAAGCAATTCCAAGTCCGCCAGCTGCAGCAGCAGCGTTAACCTTTGCTGAATCAAATCCTAATAAAGTCCCTAAAAGATAAATTCCTGCATAAACTGATAAACCCCATGTTGCAGCAGCCCACCAATTTTTTAATCCGTAAATTGATGATAAAAATCCTCCTGATGATGCTGGGGTTGCTGTTGGAGTTATAGATTTAGGATCTACAACACTAACTCCTTCAGGAAGAGTAATTTGATTTTTTAATGCTGAATCTGAAAAAACTTTTGTTGGCGTTTTGGGATCAAAAAAAACTTTAGTTATATCTTTTCCACTTACATCTTTTATTGCTTCACTTAAACCTGCTTCTTGAATTGCAATTTTATTATATTGGCTAAGAGTATATGTCGCCGCAGGCACAGACAATGCTGATATACCTCCGCCTCCTGAACCGCTACCAGAAGAAGGACTTTGATCAGTTACAGTTTGAATCCATTGATTTCCATTCCACGCCCATTGTCCTTCTTCAGATTGATCTCCAATATTTAGTCCTTGGGTAATTGTTGGTTTTGTCTCATCACCACTAACAAACCCAACTTCACTTCCAAAAGCATATCCAATAGAAATAATTCCTAATATCAAAATTAAAATTTCACTTATTGCGATTACACCTCTTTTGTTTTTCATATCTATTATTCTATTTTTATATCTTTTTTGTTTTATTATCTTTTGTCTTTAAAACAGATAATAATCTCTTCAGATTTGATTAGTTGATTTGTATTTTTATCAGTTAGTTCTACCAGATATTTTCTTTTTCCAGATAATGTATATGGATTTTCATAGCACCTTCTGATATTATCTCCATTATATGATACTAAAAACATCTTACCATTAGATTTACCTTCACCATTAAAATTTTCCTCGTGTAATCTAATTGTATGTCCCGATTCAGTATCTTTAATTAATAAATTGCCATACTGACCACGATATAATCTACCTATAAATAAGATATTATCTTCTTCTAAGAATCTTTCTGTTTCTTGAAAATCATCTGTACTTTCTTGAATGTCATTTTTATTTGAATCTATCCATCTAGATATACAAAGTCCACTCTGTTGTGCTGTTTTGATTCTATCATTTAATGAATAACCAATTGTTGTTTTATTTTCCCTTTGTGATTGATTCTTTTGCCCTTGCTGTCCCTGCACATAAACATTTTGTTGAATATTACTTCTTCCCTCTCTTGCAGCTTCAAGTTGTGTTTGCTTTTGTTGCTGTAATTGTCTATACTGTTCTTCAGTATACGTTTGTGTAGGCGTTTGTCCTCCTTGGTAATTATTAACACTTATATCGGTTTGAGGTATATTCTCAGGATATTGTGATTGTACTTCTTGGTGTATAACTTCACCAACCATAGAACTTAGTGCATTAGCTGTCAAATTTTGTGCAAATGGGCTTCTTGCACCTTGCTGTATTTCAGCACATCCAACTAAACTAACTAATCCTATTGCTACTCCTAATTTTCTACCTAAGTTTTTCATCATTTCCTCACTTTTCTTTTGTATTTAAATGTTACTATTATATAATAACTACTTATCTTATTTCGTTGCATTTTCTCCTCCGGACGAAGTGTAGAAAGCGTCTGCATCATAATATCCTTTAACACCAATATAATTCACTGAACTGCCGCAATCCCCTAAAGAAACGCAAAGATTGTTCATTTTATTCTTCCAACTGCTGTCCAAACATTCTTGACCTGAAACTACTGTCTTCTTTCCAAATGCATCTGTTGAATAAGTCACTGTGCATTGAGTCGAACCAAGAGAACATATTGATGTTGCTTGTCCTGTGCTACTCCAAAAATTAAATCCTGGCGCATATTTCGGAACGCACGCTCCTCCAGTTCCTGTGCTTGTATTTCCTGAACTTGCCGAGGAAGACGATCCACCAATTCCAAAAATTGCTCCTCCAGTTATGCTTCCATTTGTAAATGCAGGAGTTGAACCAGATGAACTTGCTGCCGATGAAGTAGAACCTTGTGCTTGATTAAGTCCTACCCCTTTAACCCATTGACAATCTCTTCGTGCTGAATTCTCACAACTTTTTTGATCTTTTTGTGAAAAGCAATCTTGCCATTGATTTACAACACATGCTGCCGTCGAGAAACCTGCAATGTCTGACTGAACGCAAACCTCTTGCCTGAAATCTGCACATGGTTCTACAGTAACTTCGCCATCATAACAAACTAATCTACCATAACGACTTCCTGGTAAATTTTCTGCCGTAGGATTTCCCGGCTTGAATTCTGGAGTTACTTTACTTGTTCCAGGATTTAATGCGCACCACGTCTCCCCATTTTTATAAGTTTGTCCTTGATAACTGCACGACAAGTCCCTGCAAATATTATTCCAGTATTTTGGAGATGCCGAATCCTTGCTTGATTGATATGCTTTACAAGTGCTTCCTAAAAAATAATCACAGCTTCCGCAACTTGCAGAATTTGCATTGCCAGAACCGACACCACAACTGCTTGCTTTATCCACTATTTTTGTCCAATAGGCCTTGTCTTTAACTTTTGCTGAGTCATATATATTCCCTAAATTCCCACAGCTGTCAACAAAATAAACTTCATCTTTTTCAGGAACGCATGTTGTTTTTTGCGTCGGTGCGCAATTCGTTCCTAAATTTTCCGCGCTGCATAAATAATCTGCGTGAAAGGACACATTTTCTCCATAATCTCCAGAATTACAATCTGTTTGTGTAGTAAACTTACATGTATTTTGAAGTCCATCTTCAAAAACACACGCTCCTTTTGCTGATGACGAAGCGGAAAGAACACAAGTATTTTCATTTTTTATATTTGCGTCAAAACTTGTATCCAAACCATAAAGAGTTGATAATTGCTTACATCTAGTTTGTGTCACGAAAGCTGCTTGATCTCCAAGATTACAACAACCTAACTGACATTGTGGAATTTTACTCACGTCACGCTCATCCCAAATCCCTCCATTTGTTTGACAAACTTGTTGAGGAGTATTTCCTAAACACGTACCTTCACTTCCATCGAGACATGTTCCTAATTTACAATAAGAAGTTGCTTCGCACGACGCTGGAATGCTTCTGTATTTTGTGTCCACTTTATTCAAAGGAACATTCTGGCACCATGCCCCATCAGTAGTTCTTTCTGCGCAATAACTTACTCCTTGAGAATTTGCCGCCTCTGCCGCGATAACGTTATTCAAATTTAAAATTATCCCTAAAAATAAAATTATCCCAAAAATGCAAAATATATTTTTTATTTCTTTTTTCATTTTATCCATACCCTGGCGGCCACGCAACACTTCGCGAAGCAAACATTAATTTATTTTCTGTATTTCTGTCAGTCAAAATATAAACTTTAGTCCCGTCGCTTTGCTTGTATTTTTCAACTTTCAAATCATGATAATAATTCATATACGTCGTTGTCTCCGCGTCGCCATATTGTGCTTCGCTTGAAATTATACTCATGGCAATTGTGCCAAATTCATAAATATTATTGTTCAAAACAATACTTAATCCACTTTCACCGCCGTAATTATAACTGGTATCAGCTTTTTTCGCGATGAATGTGCTGTTCGTTATAACAACAACCCTTTTAGGAAGAAGCTGAACAGAAAAATCATCTTTTTCAAGTGTTGTCTGATATCCTTTGCTTATGAACGCTGCCTTTAAAGAATCCAAACAACTATTCATTTCACCAGTAATTTCTTTTTTGATTTCTGATTCAATATGTTTAATTAATAACGGTTGCTGAACTACACAAGTCAGATAATATTGTTCTTGATAACATAAGTACTCAACTTTATTTCCTTGATAAATAAAATAGTGTTGCGGATTTACAGAACCCCCTTGAATCGAAAGAGTTTGTATGCTTTCTTCTATTTTATCCTGCAAGCACGTTTGCATAAACACCTCAGGATTTTCAGAACTTATTGCAAAAGTTGAACTTATCTTAGGCCAAAAAAGGAAGATTAAAATTCCTGCAGCAACAATAACTATCCCAATAATTATAAAAATTGTAACTTGCGCGCGTTTATTCATTTTCCCCTCTTTTTTATTATTATCTTCACTCTTTTTATCTTTAAAAATTCTTTCCATTTATGCCGCTCCTGAAATTAATTTAATTGCGCAGCTCGGATTTGTATTTCCCCAAACATCCTTGCATCTTATAGAATAAATCTTTCCTTGAATTAAGTCAGCAGTGTGTTCTTTTCCAAGTCCTGTTGTCATTAATGTTCCATTCTCCAAATTGAAATTGCAGTTGTTAAAATTATAATAACACTGCGCCGCTTCATCAGTTGCAATTTTTATTAATCCATCGCCAAAGACCCTTGTAACTTTTGGCGGCGTCGTATCAAGTTTTAATCCAAAGATTATATTTCCTACGGCCTCGTTTCCAGCTTCGTCCTTACATTTAATGTAAACATTGTAGTCCCCTGCAAGAAGATTTAATCCTGGCTGCGTGCTCGTTGTTGAAAAAGTGTTAAGGAACTGAATCATATTATCATATCCAGTAAAGCTGTATGAACATTCTGCTTTTCCGTTGTCTGATCCTTTTGCTGTTTTCACTTCAAATTCAACTGTCTTTGGCTCAACTCCAAAGTCCTGAGTCCCGTTTGGCGAAGTTGAAACAATTTGCAAATCTTCTTTTGTTCCATTTAATATGTAAACATAGTCCTCTGAATTTGGATTTCTCAATGTTTCATTCTCTGTTCCTATTACCCATGGCTGATCTGCACATTTTATGAAAAATTTGTTTTCATCATTTACTAAATTGTTTAAAGTTGTTCCACATTGCCATCCAAGGTCTTCAGCGTCATTAACATCAGTATTGCATGTCATTTCGTTGCTCATATTTCCATAATTCTTTCCTGAAATGGTATCATACTTACATGTAGCTGGCTCGTTCAAATAAACGTTCAATTCTTGCGTGCTAACATCTTTCTTTATTTTCGCTCCATTTTCAGGCGTTGTTGCAACAATTCTTGGCGGTGTTTTGTCAGGACCAGAAGAAACACATAAATCAACAACATAATCCTTAACATTTTTATTTCCGTTCACGTCAGAACATTTTACATACATTCGCAAATTTCCTAATTGTTTTTTTACATCTCCAGTTATATCTATTCCTAACGCCTGCAAGCTTTCTATAGACGGCGCTGCAAATCCGAAAGTGTGATTCATAACAAAGTAACTAGATTCGGCAGTATACTCTTCCATTTCATCAAAGGACGTGCCGCTTGAAAATGAATATTTACATTCTGCTCTTTTATCTGTTTGCAAAGAAAATAAAACAGGAGTGAATGCTTCTATACAACTTCCATCAATATTACGCACTTGAACTCCTGCATCGCTTTTATTTACAAAACTAAAACCTATTGAAATATTCCCCGGAGTTATAATTGGCGCTCGCCTGTCATTAACTGTAGATATACAAGTTGGTGTTTCAGAGTTTTCATTTACTAATTCACATCCCGCGCCAAGAGAACTGCAACGATAAGCAGTGCATGGTTTAAGGTCGTCAGAATTACATTTTTCACAATTACTGCTTCCCGTCGGCGGAGTCCATGGCAAACACGTGAACTTCACAATAACTTTTTTTATTTTTCC
>JAUSKC010000021.1 GCA_030647125.1 Nanobdellota archaeon
GTTATGGTGATCTAAAATATCTTTAATTTGCAAAGCAAGAGTCAAAGAGGGCTTTTCGTTCTTGAACGTCCTTGTCTTTACAGGAGCAAAGATAAATGCAAAACTGCCATTGTTCTCGTAAAGATGAGCTTTATTATCTTCGGCAAGATGTGCAAGTTTGCCGAATGTTTCTTGACAGCCTTCCGCACTTTTTGATATATTTTCATAATTCTTGAATTTCAAAGCCACAAGACTAACGTCCTGCTTTTCGCCTTTTATTGACAAGACCATTTCTGCAGGACTCTGCGTCTTTATAATTTTGCCTTTCTGAACTTCATTAAGCGATATCATTTCGCCAAGCTCAACTTTTTTTGTCCCAATCATCCCTATAAAACTTTTCGGGTAACCCTTCTTAAAAATAAAAAATGCAACAGCGCCCAAAATCAAAATAATAAAAATCCATATTAAAGGGTGAGAAATAATTTCAGAAAAGCTAGAATATTGCTTTGCGCCAATGGCACTCCCAGTCAAAAAAGCATTCCCTGTCAAGGCCTCTCCAGCACCCAAAATTTGAACGTCATGATAGCCATCCGGAGCAGTCAAAACATATTTCTTGGATTCATCAACAGAAAGATAAACATCTAATGGTACTGATTCCCCTCCAATTTTTATAACAACCGTCTTATTGAACGGAACATTTCCTATATTTGTAAGAATTAAAGTATTATTTACTAATTTTTTATCAACAGCTTCTTTTTCCAAGATTGTAAATCTATTCTCAACGCTAATCATATTAGAGATTGCAACAACACTCCATTCCGCAGGCGCCGTGTTATATTTTACTGGAAAATTAATAAATTTATTATTATCCGTCTCAAACTGTGAAATAATCTTCCCACTGGAGTCTTTTATAGTTATAATTGCACTTCCAGGAATGCTTTCTCCGGTTTGGTCATGTAAAACAGCTTTAACTTTCAGTTCGTCCGATGGGGAAATCGTTTTGTTTGCATTCTCAAAAAATATTTCCAAACTTGTAGGGACTTGCGCTACATTCACAGTAATAATTGTTTGGCCGTTATTAGTAACATTTTGCCCGTCTTTTTCATAAACATAAAATCTTTCCGCGTGCATTCCAGCTTCTGTATTTTCTGGAAGCGTGAAATTTATCACAAAATCGCCTGCATGAACTGTGTCAGAAAATTCTTGTATAACCGAACCATTTGACAAAATTTGCAAGTCCACAAAACCTTCCACACCCTTGCCATTTTCCTTAATTGCGCGGCCAGAATAAACAAAACCTTCTCCAGGCTTAAGATCTGTCTTTGGGTCTGTAATATTAACATAAACCTTATCAGAGACGGTAAAATCATTGCTCAAAACATAAGCGCTTCCCAAAATTGACTTAACATCACAAGTCGTCCCGACTACAAAACCTTTGGATAAAGGAACTTGCGCATCTATGCTCTTTTCTTCACCTGGTTTAAGCCCAATATATTCTTTATGAATTTCACTCTCTTTGCCACCGCAAATTAAAACCATAGAAAAAAAATCATTTATGTTTTGGCTCGCAGCAATTTTAACTCCAACATTTGCCACATCCCCAAAATTATACAAAGCGTTCGGTTGCTGTTGAATTATTACCTCTGCAGAAACAAAAGATAAAACGCTTAGCAAAGCAATTAGCAAAGCAAACATCAACACCCTTCTCTTAACCATAAATAAATTACTATATTCTCATTTATAAAGATTTTGCGAGTATTCTAGAATAATTTATAAATTACTTTTATATAAAATAGTTATGAAAAAAGAGTCAACTTTCACCCCGTGGGAAGTTAAAGGTGAAATAAATTATGAAAAATTAATAAAGGATTTCGGCACTTCGCAAATCGATGAAAAAATAAAAAAGAAAATTCAAAAGCTTCATCCTTTGCTAAGCCGCGGTGTGTACTTTTCTCATCGTGATTTTGACAAATGGTTGGAAGCATATGCATCTGGGAAAAAAATCTCTGTCTTGACTGGTCGCGGTCCTTCAGAAAAAATGCACCTTGGACACTTAGTTCCTTTCTTAGTTGCTAAATCATTGCAGGACGAATTCAACTGCGATGTTTTTATACCAATTTCAGATGATGAAAAATTTTATGTAAAAGAAAATCTAACTTATGAAAATGCAATAAAATTCGGAGAAGATAACATTTTAGATATTATTGCTCTTGGCTTTAAGCCTGGAAAGACATTCATATTTCAGGATTTTGTTTACACTGATATTTACAAATACGCCGCGCGTATAGCAAAAAGGATGACTTACTCAACGGCAAAAGCAACTTTCGGATTAAAACCCGAAAATAATATTGGTTGGTCTTTCTATCCTGCAATGCAAGCTGCGCACATTTTATTTCCTCAATTTGAAAAAGGAAAACATATGACAGTCGTTCCCGTAGGAATTGACCAAGATCCATTCATCCGACTAACTCGCGACATAGCCGAGCATAAGGACTTTAATTTAATGAAACCGGCAGCACTCCACGCGAAATTTATCCCTTCACTTTACGGAGAAACCAAAATGTCATCTTCTGATTCAGAAAACTCAGTAATTTATCTTTCCGATTCTCCGTCAGAAGTAAAAAACAAAATAAACAAATACGCTTT
>JAUSKC010000007.1 GCA_030647125.1 Nanobdellota archaeon
CTCACAAATAATGCTCCTTTATTTCCTAGCCAAGTTGTACTGTTTGATTTGTTCAAAACCAAATAATTTAACCCATTAAACTCAACAAGAGGTTTACCCCAATTTAAGGAAAGATCTGATGTCCAATAAACTCCATTTGTATCGGGACCGTTCCATATAGCAGGACCACCTACATTATCTCCAAAAATACCCCACACCTCTCCATCTTTGTATACTTGGTTCTTGTTTGAACAATCCATTCTTATTGTAATTGGTTTTTCAGAAGTTCCAGACGCGCCAATAACAATATTCGCTTGATCAGCAATATTATTCATACTATTAGTTTTATACACGTTAGTTCCACAAACATACAAACTGTCTCCTGCCTTAACACCATTATCCCCCCAAAGAACATTTTTCAAACCATTCCAAGCATTATCATATGAAGAACCATCTCCATTTCCATAAAGCCCATTTGAAGCAAGGGGTCTAACATACCAAATTTTACCATTAGGATTTTCATAAGGAATATCTACAGAATCATTGGTGGAAGTATCATTAAACTGGTCATTATTGGGAATATCATTAGATTGGTTATTAGTTGGATTATCCTCGACCTGAAAATCCTTTATCAATTTTATTTCCCCATTTCCATCACAAACTTTTCCATCACCAATATCCACACCATTTCCATCTCCTTGCTTCCATTCACCATATTTTCCAGTTTGGGAAGCATAATAATTTCCAACAATCGAACAAGTTGGTTTGTATGTTGTCCAATAATAAGTCTGATTAGATAACCTGTAAAATATTTGCCCATTGTAACATAAATAAGTGTTTAAAGTGCTTATATCTCCAGGAATTGCTAAAATAATATTATTTGATGGCATGGCAGCCCCATTAATAGATTTATTATTAAAACTTTTGGCAGTAGGAAAACAGCATCCTTGATTTGGAACAGGACTTGGGGAAGAATAAACAGTATGTGATTGACAAAAAGTCGTATCAACACTTTTAGATAAATAAATATCCTCAAACCAAACGGTTCCTTGATTTGAATGGTCTGTAGCAAGAACAACCTGGAAAATGTTATCTTTGGAATTAATTTGATTTGTATTAAAATTCAAAAAATATTGTTTCCATTCTGTTGAATCTATCTTTGCAATTCGTGAAGGGTCAGTGTACCATGATGGATATCCTTGAATTCCAGCATAAGCAATAACATTTGAATCTTCCTTTTTAGCCCAGAAACTTAAAGTGAAATTTTCTCCGTTATGGTTATTTAAAATAGCAGGGCGTTGAAAAACAAATCCGTATCTAGTTATTTTTAATTGGTTATTTACAACATTCACAGTTCCATTTCCAGGTTCATAACCAAAACTCCACTCAGAGCTCCCGTTAAAACCAGGATTTGAAATATAATTTACGGGTGAAAGAGGCAACCCTTGCAAAAAAGATAATTTGAATAAAAGAATAATTGATAAAACAATAACGGCAGAAATCAAAACTATTTTATCCCTTTTTTGCATTCAACAAAAAAGAATTGTTATTTAAAAAACTATCTTCAATCTGTTAGTTTTTACACGCCATGACTTGTGGGAAATATTATTTCTTTTTGAGAATGCAGCCAACATTATTAATTAGAAACTCTCTTGCTAAAGGAATACTTGCCAAAAAGTTTAGTCTTTTTATGCAATCATATTTCATATAAATTACTTCTAATTGACTACCTTCAATGAGTTTTTCAAATTTATGAACTGTCATTTTATTAAGTCCGCCTCTTACTTCTTCATACTTTTTTGCTCCATCATCTTTATATTTACTCCTAACCCTCATAACTGTTTCTTCATCAAATAATACATTCACCCAAGGAATTTCTGTAAAATCCATATGGCTTCCGCGAGGTGATAGCCAGAGAGGACCAAAACTTATATACATCTGCCCTCCAGGTTTTAGAAAATCTTTCATATCTTCAGTTGTCTTGTAAGGATCAGAAAAATGTTCCATGCTATTATGTGAAAGGACAATATCAAAACCTTCTTTAAGTTCTTCATTTGGTCCGGAGAAAAATAACATTCTTTCAGACAAACTTAATTCATTAGAATTTTTTCTTGCCACTTCTAAGAATCTTTCATTTATATCAAGTCCAGCAATATATTTCGCCCCATTAAGCGCTAATCCAATTGTCTCTGTTCCATAACCACATCCATAATCTAATACTCTTTTTCCGCGTATTTCAGCAAGAAAATTAGGAAAAACTCTCCTTAACTTAGAAAGAGAAATTCCTTCACCAAAAATATCATCTTCAAGTGAAACAAATTTGCCCGGATTTTTTGATAACATTAATAGTATTCGTTCTGATAATCCCATAAAAGATTCCGGAAACATTTCTTTTTAAGAATTTATATTCAAAAAGAAAAGCGCCCCGACCGAGAGGGACTAAGAATGCGTTGCGCTCTTATTTGATAACAGGGGAAGATGAAAGAAGTGTATATACTTTGTTGTAGAATGGCATTTTTGCCTTGCATTGATGGAAAAGAATTAAGTTATAGATACTTAAAATTCACATCATGTTGTTCAGCAGGAAGTTGATAACCTTCACATTCGAAAGGATAAGCAAGCACCCCGCTGGGAAAATTTGCATCAGGACTATAACATTTCCAGTAAAAGAACGAGCTGGGTTGTACCCAATGAAGATAAGGGTTTCCTTTTTTAACGGTAGGATTTTTTGATGTATTAGATACTTTGAAGCAAAAGGAGGCAAAAGTGTGCTCACCCACACTGCCAGCATATCCAATCAATTCTCCACGTTTTACTAGATGTCCAATTAATGCTTTGCATGCAGATGCTTTGCCTTGTTCTGTTATGTAATCATCAAATGCAAAGAAAAGGTGTCCCTGAGCTTGGCTACTGTCATACAACTTTTCAGATTCACTACAATCTGGATTTTGATAGTGTCCAAGCAGCAGTGGCGAGCTGTATAAATGGTAAGTCTTAATAATCATACCAGGCCAATCTGGACTGGCAGACTCAAATAATAGTACTACATCATTAAATGGGGTATATTTTTTTCCGTCTGCTCCAATCCCATATTCGGCATTATTATTTTGAAAGCCTACTAATACCATATCAATAGGTGCAAGTAAAGGTGTTCCTTGCGCTAGTTCGAATTCCATTCCACACTTAGTGGCATAAGGCTTTGAATATGGATTACTACCAAGTTTGGGGCCAAGCGTGATTATATTAGGGTCAGCATCACCATTATATACGTCCGTATGAGTATTGATACCTTCCATACTTGGGGGTGGTGAAGTAATTGTAGACGCACTCGTATTGGGCACTGAAATAGGCATCATCTCTGGTTTATTATTATTAGATTGTATTTTTTTCATAAAATGATATGTCGCCCTGCCCCCTAGGATAATGGCGACAGCAATAATAATTATTGCTATAATCAATCCCCTTTTCATAAAAAATATAATTCTTAATATATTAAAAATCTATCTAATACTTTTATAGTTTAAAATTGAGTTAAACGCCCCGACCGAGCCGGTGAGAAATATGTCACATTTTTTATTTAGTTGAATGTTAGTGTATATTATCTTGAAAACTCAATTACTTTCTTCACATCACCAGAAAAAATATTGCTCGCTCCCAAAATCTCCATACCAATTATTGTGCCGTCATGCGATAGATCTATGACTATGCCGTTGGACAATTCAATGCTCTTCCAGTAGTCCTTATCCTTAAGTCGAACCGCGAGCACATCTTCTTCTTTATCATACCATTGTTCCATTTTTCAGTCCAACCAATAAGCGGTTATTATTTTTATATCTTTGCCTTTCTCTTTGTAAACAACTTTAAGAATTCTTCCAGATGGAGGAACTCTTGAAATCGCGTTAAAGGCGCCTTTCCATTTCTTGTCTTGCAGTTTGTCGGAATTATTTATACAAAGTTCAATAATATCATCTGTTATGTCTGATCTATACTTCCTCTGCTTTGCCCAATGAGTAGAATATATTATTTTCACAATGCTATAAATTACTGAGATATAAAAACTCTTTGTCTTTATAATGTTTCAACTGATTTGGTACGCCCCGACCGAGAATCGAACTCGGATTTCCTGCGCGACAGGCAAGTGTTCTAGCCACTAAACTACCGAGGCAGCGTTATGTTAGCCGAGGTTGTTTTTTGGACGGATCTCGTAGAGATTTCCAGGCCTTAAACTACCGAGGCATGTTATATCAATAAAATTAATAATTTTTAAAGGTTGTTGTTAGAAGAATTAAATAAATCAACCTCTGAACATCTGTGCCATTGATAAAGCAAAAGCATCACCAATAGATCTATATGTTAAATAAAATACTGCTAATTCATTTTCAAGTTCTGTAAGTTCATTTTGTGAGACATTTGGTCCGGGCGAAACTGGTTTAAAATCTGAAGAAATTAATTTCCCATTTATATGTTGATAAGTATTATATAACGCCTTATACTTTCCATAGATATCATTGCTATCAATATTCTTGTAAAGATCTCTACCAATATCTTCTAAGAATCTTTGTCTCTCTTCGTCAATATCAATTTCTATTGATCTGCTCATTAAAAAATTCTATATTAGTATTTTAAATACTTTTCGTTAATAAAAAAAATGTTTATTTCTCAAACTTCATGACTTTTACGTTGCCTAGAAGATGTTTTCTTTTTTTGAGTTCGTCATATAAAACGTCAATTTCTTTTGGACTTAATTCAACTATTCCAGAGCTGCTTTTTCCTCGGAAGCAAAGCGCTATGGATGCTTCATTTGGATGCAAGAAGTCCTCATTAATTAAGATTTCTTTCAATTCGCCGGATGACTCGAGGCGAACGAGGCCGTCAGCATTTGTCTTTCTTGACTTAACTTTCATTAGGGAGATAAGATGGGGTTATATATAAGATTATATCTAAAAATTTATATATATTCTTGTAAAGGAAAAAGCATGGCAATTGATGAAGTTTTAACGGAAGTAAGAAAATATCTAAGTGAGGATCAGGAAGATTTTTTTGCAGAGATGATATCTGAAGCAAAAGGCAAGGGATATCTTGACAAGTTGATATCAGTTATGACGGAAAGATTATCAATAATAAGGCAAAATGAATCTCTTGGATTTGAACAAGAAATAAAGAAAAGAGATCTGAAAAGTTACAAAAACGAAGCAAGGCGAAGGTTAATCCGCACTCCTTACTGTCCGGGATATTATTAATTCTTCTCGGCCTTTAGAACTTTCTTAACTTTCAAAAGTGCGGCATTGTCGATATCTCCATAAGCGCTTGCGTAAATTGCATACATAAATTCTTCAATTTTGTACTTGTGCTTACCGCCCCGATAATCTTCCATCGGATCATTAACATAAATAAATTCTTTATCTATTCCTGTAATAATATTAAAATGAAAATTAAATTTAGGTGATTTTCCAAGCAAAAAATTTGAAGTTAATAAAGAACCAACTGGTCTTCCAGCAGTAATTTCCTCTCTAATATCTGAAACTTCAGGAATTTTAATTTTAACTTTTCCCCCACGCTCAATAAATTCTTTGAAAAATTTAGCAGGCACTTTGAACTTATCTTTGTCTGTTTTATCATATAATTCTTGAAAATAAGAAATTAATTCTTCTTGATTTTTCTCTTTAGATTTTTCTGTAAAAATAAAAGGATTCATAGTAACAATTTCAACTTCAAATCCTTTTTTAAGTAAATATTCTCCCAACTGGGGAACATATGATCCAACACCAGTATAAATTTTAATTACTTTTTTCAGTTCAGAAATATTAATATCTTCTCCATAGTATTTAAGAATCATTGACAAACAAGCTAAGCCACAATCAAAAGAATTTTTATCCTGCCGAATAAGAGGGACATTTAATTTCATTTTTAGAATTACTGACTCCCTTTCAGCACTTTCTTTCCACCTATATACTTTTGAAGAACTTTTGGAATCTTTACACTTCCGTCTTTTTGCTGATTGTTTTCAAGGATTGCAACTAAAGCGCGAGAAGTTGCAATTGCGGTATTGTTTAAAGTGTGAGGAACGACTTTCTCGCCTTTAACTCTTGTAGAAATTCCCAACTTTCTTGCTTGCGCGTCTGTTAAATTGGAACACGAGCCAACTTCAAAATAACTTTTTTTCCTTGGGCTCCAGACCTCAAGGTCAATTTGTTCGTGCTTTAAATCGCCTAAATCGCCCGAACAAATTTTTAAAATTCTTACAGGAAGTTCAAGTTCCTTAAATATTTCAACAGAGATGTTTTTTAATTCTTCAAAAAATTTAGAGGAGTCCTTTGGATCACATATTACAATCATTTCAACTTTGTTGAACTGGTGAGTTCTGAAAAGCCCTTTTTCATCGATGCTGTGGCTACCTATCTCTTTTCTGAAGCACATAGAGTAAGAAGTATGTTTTATGGGCAATCTTTTGAAATCAATTTCTTGGTCGACAAAACGGCCGATTAGCGAGTGCTCTGACGTGCCGATTAATGACTTATCTTCATTTGCAAGGCGGTAAATCATAACTTCTTGATCATTCAAGTCAGTAACTCTATTAATT
The DNA here is from genome assembly GCA_030647125.1 of Nanobdellota archaeon. Classification (GTDB taxonomy): domain Archaea; phylum Nanobdellota; class Nanobdellia; order Pacearchaeales; family GW2011-AR1; genus JAUSKC01. Next base: position 6,560 of record JAUSKC010000007.1, read on the forward strand.
ATTTCGTTATTTAACATTAAGGGGGTTTCAACATATCTGAAGCCGTGAGAAACCATTTTATCAATCGCGAAATGAATTAAGGCCTGATTTAAGAGTGCAAGGTCTCCTTCTAAATAATAAAATCCATTTCCTGAAACGCGAGCAGATGAATCAAAATCGGCAAGGCCAAGTTTTTCAGCAATTTCAGCGTGAGATAAAACAGGGAAAGTAAATTTTTCTGGTTTACCTATTACTTTCTCAACTACATTTTGTGAATCATCTTTTCCTGATGGAACACGCGAAGAAATTAAATTCGGAATGCTTGAAAGAAAAACTTTTATTTCAACTTCCATTCCTTTTCTTTTTTCTTCAGATTGTGATATTTTTTCAGGAATCTTTTTTGCTTCTTTGATTAATTTTTCGGCTTCTGCCTTCTTTTTTGATTTCATTAATTGATTTATTTGTTCAGAAATCTTGTTTCTTTCAGAACGCAAACCATCTTCTTCATACTTAAGTTTTCTCCATTGCTCGTCGAGTTTCTTGACTTTGTCAACCAAAGGAAGCTTTTCACTCTTGAATTTTTTCTTTATGTTTTCCTTGACAAGTTCAGGATTTTCCCGTATTAGTTTTATGTCAATCATTCTAAAGATAGAAATACTTGATATTTAAAATTATTGAATTACTTTATCCTAAAATACATATTATTTCTAGTTATGTATTCTCTTTCGCCATTATCATCCCTTACTCCCCAATTATAAATATTTTTATTTAAGTCAATGTCTTTTTCGGGGAGAGGAAATAAACAAACATATTGTTTTCCTTTTACAATTAAAGGACTTGTCACATCTAATAAACTCCAGGCACCATCAGTTCTTACCAAATTTGCAGCATGGGCCCCACCATTGGAATCACATTTCATTAGCCTACTTGTTAAGCCAAAAGCTTGATTTAATACTTGGGTTGTCAAAGCATAGTGTCTGCATACTCCTATCTCCTTACTTAAAAATTCATCAAGACGAACAGATTTCCGGCCGAACTGCACCCCGCCGGAGAAATGATCATAATTTATCTTTCTATACACCCAATTAGCAATCTTCTCAACAATTTCTCCTTTACTCATTCTTCCAGTGCTGTATATATCTGCAAATAATCTTCTTGCTTGGTTAAAAATTAATTCTTTTCTAACCTCAATTTTTTCTCTTCCAAGTCTAGAACGCTCATCAAGAACAAAATCGGCACCCATATCACTAAATCCTTCAGGGATATAATCTGGAACAAAATTATAAATTCTGTTTCCTGTACTTGGAAAGGCAGTTTTATCTAATAGAATCATCAAATCAAAATAATCAGGGATATACCTTTCTAATCTGTCAAATCTTTCTCCTTCTAAGATTTTTGGGTCGTTCATAATGCTAAACATGTTTCTTCTTAATAATGCAAGAATTTGTTTCGGATCGTCTCTGAATTTTTTAACTAATAAACTTGCTTCAGAGTTGTTTGCAAGACATTTTTCTAAGTTTTTTAATTTGGCCCTATCAAAAGTATAACTAGTAACGGCGTCTTCATCTTCATATAGAGCTCCAAAAGCCAACGATTGTTGGTGTATATTGAGGTTCATTTATTTAGCGATAAAAATGAGTATTTAAAGATTTTCAAATCAAACACTTTAAAAATATATTATCCTAAGTAATTATATGGTAGGGGTGGTTGATTCAATTGTTGGTTCTTACAATTATCTTATTTCAATTTTGCCTAACGGTTTTGCGAAATTTATAAATTTGTTTTTCTTGGTTATTCTTATTTTGATTTACGTGTTTTTTGTATGGAAATTTTCAAGTTTTATATCAAGAAAAAATTTAATTGATTTGAACTTAAACCAATATAACAAGTCAAAACATCCGTTTTTTGAGAAGTTTTTTGCAGGTGTCTATTATATTCTTGAGTATATTGTAGTTTTGCCTTTCATAGTTTTCTTATGGTTTACGGTCTTTACTGTATTTATGATTTTGATGAACCAAAGTTTGCCTCTTGATACGGTTCTTTTGGTTTCTGCAAGCGTTGTTACAGTTATAAGAATTGCTTCGTATTATAACAAAGAACTTGCAAGGAATGTCGCTTTAATCCTTCCGTTTAATCTTCTTGCATTTTCGCTTCTTACTCCAGGGTTTTTCCAGTTTGAACAGATAATAGGAAATTTATCAAGAGCCCCTACATTACTTTCAGACATCTTAATTTATCTTGTTTTTATAATAAGTTTGGAAATATTGCTTAGGATATTTGAGTTTTTCCTTGCGTTGTTTGGCTTGGAAGATTTATCCATAGATGATTCTGATTGATTAAAAGACGAAAAGCTTTTTAAACTGAAATTAAATCGTAGTCATATGTCAAAAGTAAGAGTAAAACTCAACAGCACAGATATTGGAATGTTAAATCAGATTTGTGAATCAATTTCAGACATTGCAAAGAAATCAGGAATTTCCCCGAGAGGGCCGGTTCCTTTGCCGACGAAGAGATTAAAAGTTACAACACGAAAATCCCCATGTGGAGACGGAACAGCGACTTTCGACAGATTTGAAATAAGAATTCATAAACGACTTATTGACTTGCCAGCAAATGAAAAAGTTTTGCATCACATTATGCGTCTTCAAATTCCAAAGTCAGTTAATATTAAAATTGAAATGAAAGACTAATTAATTAAAGTCCCAAATCCTTTTTATATAAATAAATTAATAAAAATCTATCTACATAATCTATTACTCTCGTTTCTTCAACACTTTGACTCTTGTCTTTAATAATCTTCTTTTTTCGCATTTGTTTTTCTGCAGATTTGTATGTTCTGTAATGAGTGCGTTTCCAGCCCTCTCCAATTAAATTTTCTTCAAAAGATGCCTTTTTTAATAAGACCTCATTTTTCCAATAATCATTATCAAGAGAGATATCTTCTACAAGACTATAAACTAAATAATGGCGTTTTTGTACAGGCGAACTTACTATTGCTAATTCTAAAACTCTTTTATCACCGACGCGGGATTTCTGACTTTCCAACTCTTCATATCGCGCCCTTATTTTCCCAGCTTTAACTTCCTCAACTTTGTATCCATGAAGTTTAGAATATGTCACATAAGCTTCTGCATCATCTGTCTCCAAAAGGTTTGGTAAACTCATGTATTCAAATAAAAATCATCCCTTAAAAAAATTTATATAGCAGGATATAACTTCTTAATTCAAGCCCGAATCGCGCAGTGGTAGTGCACACGCTTGGAAAGCGTGGTCCTTTGGACTCCCAGGTTCAATTCCTGGTTCGGGCGTTTTATTATGGAATAAAATAATTTTAAAAACTAAATTTAACTATAGTTAAAATGGCATTATATTTAAAATATTTGAAAAAGCACAAGAAATTATTATTTTTTGCATTAATACTTGCCACTATCAATCAGCTTTTTTCTTTGCTTGACCCTCAAATAACAAGACTCATCATAGATAATTACGCTACAAAAATAAATGAAATTCCAAAAGATGTTTTCATAAAGGGCGTCGGCTTGCTTCTTTTGGGATTTATTGGAGTAGCGCTGGTCTCAAGAATTGCAAAGAATTTCCAAGATTATTATGTAAATGTTATAACCCAAAAAGTCGGAACGGAAATGTATTCTGACGCGGTGCAGCATTCATTCTCCCTGCCGTTTGAATCTTTTGAGGATCAGCGTTCAGGTGAATTGCTGCAAAAAATGCAAAAAGCCCGACAAGATAGTCAAGCATTAATTATGAGTTTTATTAATACAATATTCCTTTCTTTTGTAGGATTGATTTTCGTAATAAGTTACGCATTCTATGTAAATTGGATGATTGGCTCAACTTTTTTAGCCCTTATCCCGTTAATGGCTTTATTTTTAATAACATTAAGCAAGAAAATAAAAAAAGCGCAGGCAGAAATTGTTAAAGAATCATCTGAGTTAGCCGGCTCTACTACTGAAACTTTAAGAAATGTAGAACTTGTAAAAAGTTTAGGATTGGAAAATCAAGAAATAGGAAGATTAAATTCAGTCAATGAAAAAATTTTAAAATTAGAATTAAAAAAAGTAAAATATGTCCGTCTTCTTAGTTTCGTTCAAGGAACTTTAATTAATACTGTAAGAGTAGGACTTCTTTTCTTAATGCTGTGGCTTATTTTTAACCATGAGATAACTATAGGTGAATTCCTTACATTATTTTTCTATTCATTTTATGTATTTGCACCTTTGGGAGAATTATCAACAGTCGTATCACAATACCAGGAAGCAAAAGCAAGCAACGAGCAGCTTGAAGAAATATTGAAAATAAAACCAAAAGAAAAACCAGAAAATGCTGAAAAGATAAATGAAATTAAAGCAATAGATTTCAAACAAGTTTCCTTTAAATATAAATCATCTGATAAAAATTCACTTGAAGATATAGGCCTAAAAATAAAATCAGGTGAGACAATTGCGTTTGCCGGCCCATCAGGAAGCGGAAAAACAACAATAATTAAACTTATTCTTGGTTTATACGAACCTACAAAAGGGAAAATACTATTCAACGGAAAAGAATCAGATAAAATAGATTATGATGAATTAAGAAATAAAATTGGATTGGTAAGCCAGGACATTCAACTATTTGCTGGAACAATAAGAGAGAATTTGCTTTTTGTAAGACCGGAAGCTACAGATGAACAATGTATAAGATCCTTGCAAATAGCGTCGGCTTTAACAATAATACAAAGAGGGAATAAGGGACTGGACACAAAAATTGGCGAGGGCGGATTGAAACTTTCCGGTGGAGAGAAACAACGCCTTTCAATTGCGCGCGCTTTACTTAGAAATCCAAGCATAATTATCTTCGATGAAGCGACTTCGTCGCTTGATTCTTTAACAGAAAAAGAAATAACAAAAACAATAAAACAAATTTCAAAAGGGCGTCCGGAATTAATTACAATAATTGTTGCGCATCGGCTTTCAACTATCGCGCATGCTGATAAGATTTATGTTTTAGAAAAAGGAAAAATCATTGAAGAAGGAACGCATAATAGTTTATTGAGAAAGAAAGGTTTGTATGCAGCATTATGGAGAGAGCAAATTAGTAATGGAGATTAATTAATTATTTCTTCTCAGGATTAGAAGCCCATTTTGAGATTAACATTAAACCTAAAACACAAACTGTTGTAATGAATACTGCTGAAAAGAATGATACTTTATCTGTTTTAATAATGCTGGTTATCCAGTCCCTCCAGACCAACGCGATAAGAAATCCAAATGCAGCAGTTATTGCAATAACTGTTTGATTCTTGAATTCCTGCTTGAATGTTGAAGTGGTAGTTTTTATCCTTTCAAAATGAGGGGCAGTTACTCTTTTAATCTTTTTCATTACCATAATTTATATAAGAAATAAATGGTTTTAAATTTTGTGATTTTTATGATAAGACAATTTAAAATATAAATTATTAATATATAATCAATAATATAAATGATTAAAAATAGAAAGATAATTCTTCAAATATGAATTTAGATCAAATTGCAAGAGATATAGTTGATAAAGAAACAGAATTTAAGGAATCTATAAAATTAATGGGGGATAAAATTAATTTAGACGATGTAATTAAAACATTAAAGAGCATCACGGCCTTTCCTTTAAACGGCGATCCTTCAACACTTCGTGTTCGATATGGTATTTATACAATGTTTGTTTCAGATGATAGAATAGATCTTAGCATTTATGAAAACTTAATTAACAGACATTTTGAAGGGGAAGAAATAAAACCTATTTACAAAGAACTTAGAAGAAATTATAAAGAGGCGCAAAGGAAGGAGTCCCTTTCAAAGGCAGAACTTCTTAGAACTGTTCAATAAAATGTCTTATTTCTTCAAAGGTTTTTAATTTTGTAAATTCAGCGCGGAGTTTTGATGCACCTTTGATTCCTTTAATGAAATCTGGGCCTATATATTTAATTTTATTGACGTCTTTTAAATTATATTCTTCGCAATAGCCAAGATATTTTTTGAAGAGCTTAATATTATTAACAAAATCAAATTTTTCTTCCTTTTTTGTTTTAAGATAATTGTTAATTCTGTGAAAAATTCCTGGATCACCAATTGCCCCGCGGGCAATCATTATACCATCACAAAATTCCAAAAGTCTTTCTGCATTTTTTCCATCGACTACGTCGCCATTTCCAATGACTGGAATTTTAACTGCTTTCTTTACTTTTTCAATTTCTTTCCAGTCAGCAGGAGTTGAACGGCCTTGATTTCCCAAACGCCCGTGAACAGTTATTGCATCTGCGCCAGCTTTTTCAACTGCTTTTGCAAATTCAACAGCGTTATTTTTCTTGAAACCTAAACGAATCTTTAATGTTACAATCTTTATTCCTGATTTCTTCAAGAGTTTAATTGCTGACGCAACTTTCTCCGGAGAGTTCATTAAACAAACACCCGAGCCGTGATCAATTGTCAAGTGAGATGGACAGCCGCAGTTTATATCAACTAAATCATAGTCCTTTAATCTTGGGATTATTTCTTTTAACGTGTTCAGCTCAGAAAAAGTAATTTGTATTCCAATAGGACGTTCTTTGTCATCGAACCTCATTTTATCATGGACTTTTTTCTCTCCGTGTTTAATTGCCTCTACGTGTAGCATTTCGGTATAAACAATTCCAGCGCCTTGCTCTTTGCACAAAAGCCGATAAGGCAAATCAGTTACGTCAACCATTGGCGCAAGCAAGATTGGATTTACTTTCAGTGTTGATATCTTAAGGGTTTTCATGAAAATAGACAAATATTTTAATATATAAATTTAACAAGATTAAGTGTAATTATATAGTAATCACATAGAAAAAGATTTAAAAAGTGTATTAAACAAAAATTTGGATGAGAAGTTTAGAAGACATTAGAAAAGATTTAGAGGATAATAATAATAAAAAGACAAACTTAGAATTAGAAGAATTTAAAGCTGTTAAATTAAGGGAATTCCAAGAAGTTTTTGATACTATAATCAAAATACCTGAAAACAGATTACCTTACATTTCAGAAATAACTCAGTTCTCGTTAATTTTAGCCCATTTAGGTAGTGAAGGTAATGATGTAAATACATATCTTAAAGAGGAAGGTAAGAGTGCAGAGTACTTTAAATGGGAAGAGGGAGTATCTGAAAAAGATGATAAAATAAACCATGCGCTTAAGTATCTTGCATTAATAAAAAAAGACGAATTATCTAGTAAAATTTATCAATGTGTACAAAATCCTAATACAAATGAATCAAGTAAATATGAATCTGGTAGTTGTATTGAATATGCTTGTAGAAAAACGATAGAAAGATTATTGCTTAGACAATTGAAAGAAGATGAATACAATGGAATGTTAGAGGGTGATATTCCAATAGGCACATTATTCAGAAAAGGATATGATGTAAAAGAAAAACATATCTATCTTAAACCAAAAAGAGAGGAACCTAAGAAAAAAGGTTTAAGGCAAAGATTATATGACTTGTTTCATGCACACTAATTTATTAGTATATAAAAAATAATAAAAAAATAGAAAAAGAATAAAATAAAAGAATTTATCTTCTAGCAAGATTGAAAACGTTTCTTATTGAGACCAATATTGTTGCTGGAACAAATACCAGTAACAAAGCTCCCAAAATTCCTTGAAGTTGTGGAATAGTCGCTACTACCACTTGTCCAAAGAAACTTGCTATTATTAAAACTGTACCGGACATTAAGAATGGTGTTGCTTCTTCTGAAGTTACATTCAAAAGACCTACTATCAAACCTACTGCAATAAGTATGTAAGTTATAGTTGTACTGACATTTCCTAAAAATCCGAAGATGATCGCTAATACAACTCCGATAAGAAAGGCCCATCCACCAATCATATTTCCTAATTTCTTAGCCATTTAATCACCTCCTTTCAAGTTCTTTTTCAAAATATTATTAGTAAAGATAATTTATAAGTGTTTTGTTTAATCAAAATCTTTAAATAAGGCCTTTATTTAAAACAATTATGACAGAACAAAGTTCAGCACAAATAAAAATTTCGGAGAAATTTTCATAATGGAAAAAGATTTGGGAAAAATAAGAAAGAACGATACGACTGAAATTGTTGTGCGAATTGATGATTTTGGCGGGCGAAAGGGATTGACAATACGCGAATTCGTTACTTCTGAAAGATATACTGGCTTTACAAAACAAGGAGTAAGAATTTCTGCAGCGGATTTTAAAAAATTTAAGCATATGATTGATTCAATAAGTGAAGAAGACTTGAAAGAAGAAGAGGCAAGCAAAGAAAATACACAAGAAGAATTGCCGGATTACTAAAGTAATTTATGAAACCAGTTTCACCAACAAATTTAAAACCAACTTATTTCTATTTAAATTATGAAAATGAGCAAAAGCACGACTACAACTTTAATCATTATAATTGTTATAATTGCATTTGTGATTTATATAAAAAATCAGACGCCTGTTAGTTCGGTCGATAAAGCTACTGCGCAATGCATTGGAGAACGTTCAGTTGTTTACTCCCAACTTGGGTGCATACATTGTGTAAATCAAAAAGAACTTTTTGGAGATAGTTGGATATATATTAATGAAGTAGTTTGCAATTCAAATTTGACTGAATGCCAGAATGCAGGAATTACAGGAACTCCAACTTGGATTATAAATGGCCAAAAGTATTCTGGAGAACAATCAATTGAACAACTTAAACAATTTACTGGATGCTGATTTACAATGACAGACATTTTGAATTTTGCAAAGATAACTTCTCTCGCACTTGCTGATTCTGTAAACCCGTGCGCTTTGGCTGTTTTGACTATGGTTCTTGTTTCAATAATAATTGCCGATCCGAAAAACAGAAAAAAAGTTCTGCTTGGAGGTTTTTCCTTTACGGCGGCGGTTTATATTGGTTATTTATTTTACGGCCTTGTATTAATTCAATTTTTTAATTCGTTTGCAGTTTTTATGAAGACAAATTCCGGAACTGTTTATACAGTTCTTGGAGGATTAGCAATGATTCTAGGGGTGCTAAATATGAAAGATTATTTTAATTACCATCCCGGAAATTTTGCTACTGAAATGCCTTTTATGATGAGGCCGCGCGTCAAGAAATTGATAGGCGAAATTACTTCACCATGGAGCGCGTTTATAATTGGTTTTTTAGTTACGGTTTTTTTGCTTCCGTGCACAATAGGACCTTATATTGTTGCTACCGGATTAATTCACGAACTTGGATGGTTGAAAGTTATGCCTTGGCTTTTGTATTATAATTTTGTATTCGTTCTGCCTATGATCGCAATTACATTTATGGTTTATTTCGGATTTGCAAAAGTTGAAGACGTCTCGGGTTGGAGAGAAAGAAACATAAAAAGGTTGCATTTAGTAGCCGGATTGTTATTGTTCATAATAGGATTAATTATGGTGATGGGGTGGTTATGATAATTAAGGATATGAAATTAATAAAAAATTAGTAATTTTTATCTAAGTTATTTCTTATAAAAGAATAAATGCTTCTTTCACTTTTGAAAGATGGGCTTCTGAATATGACTGCTATGTCTTCAATATATTCTCCTTTTCCGGCAATAATATCAACATCAAGATTTGGAAGTTCGCAAGTTCCGGAACCCCAGTATGTTTTTCTATGATCATAACTTTCATTTGAATTTTCTGAAGGAGTTATATTCATAAATCGTTCAAAGGTCTTGGATTTAAAGAATTGAGGAAGATGAAGCATATGCCTTTTTTCTGCAGACGGAACGTCTTTGTAAAGATCCAAAAAACCATCCATACTTTCAGAGTGATGCCTTGTCAAAACCAATACAGAGCTTTCTAAGTCAGTGCCTTTTATTTCGGCAGCATTCTCAATTCTAGTTTCACATTTTGTTTCCATTTTAATAAAAAACAGCAAAGTAAGGTTTCTCAAAACACTTTAAAAAGCTTTCTATCTAATTATTTTTATGACAGCAACTATTAGACAACCAATAATAACTGTATGCGGGCATGTTGATCACGGGAAAACATCTATACTCGATTGCCTTAGAGGAACTAGCGTGCAGCAAGGTGAAGCAGGAGGAATAACACAGAAAATTTCTTTTACACTTTATCCTATGAATCGTTTGAAAGATGCTTGCCCTTTAATTGAAAAATCAGGAATAAAATTAAACATTCCAGGTTTCCTTTTGATCGACACGCCTGGACACGCAGCATTCACAAATTTAAGAAAGCGCGGGGGTTCATTAGCCGATCTTGCTGTATTAGTTATAGATGTGAATGAAGGAATAAAACCACAAACAGCAGAAGTAATTCAGATTTTGAAACATAACAAGACGCCTTTTTTAATTGCATTAAATAAAATTGACAATGTTTCTGGATGGAGAACATACAAAGATAAACCGATAAAGGCGTCAATAGAATCACAGCAACTTAATGTCTTAACAAACTTTCAAGAAAAATATTTTACAATAATTGGGGCGCTGAACTCTTATGGTTTTGATGCGGACTTGTATTATAACATTCAGGACTTCACTAAGAAAATTGCTTTGGTTCCGACTTCTGCAAAAACAAAAGAAGGAATTTCTGAATTAATCTTCACTATTTGCGGCTTGTCTCAAAAATATTTGACGGACAAATTAACACTGCATGATGACGCAAAAGGAGTCATGTTAGAAATAAAAAAAGAAAAATCGGTTTTTTACAATGAAGCAATACTTTATGATGGGATATTAAAAAGAACGGACGAAATTGCTGTTTCTAATTTGGATGGGGAGCCAATAATTACAAAGATAAGAATTCTTGAAGAGATTGAGCCGCTTAAAGCAAAGTTCAAAGTAAAAGAATCAGTTAGAGCTTCTACAGGAATAAGAATGCAGCTCATTGAGAAGGCCGAATTCTTGCCTGGAATGCCATTTCAAATTTACAAAAATAATTTGGAAGAAATAAGATCACAATTCAAAAAAGAAATTGCTGAAACAATAAAAACAGAAAAGTATGGGATAATTGCCAAGGCGGACTCTTTAGGAAGTTTGGAAGCGCTCTTGGTTTTATTGAGCCAAAATAATATTGCTGTTGTTAAAGCGGGAATAGGAAATATAAATAAATCAGATATAATTTCTGCAAAAGCAAATTTGGAAATAAACGAAATGGATGCAATTGTCGTCGGTTTCAATGTACGAATTGATGAGGATGCAAAAGAACTTTCAAAGAATTCAAGTGTGAAAATTATAACAGATGAAGTTGTTTACAAATTAATTGAGAATTTAACTAAATATAGGCAGGAAAAAGCGAGCGAGATTGAAAAGAAACGCCTTATGGGCTTGACAACGATTTGCAAACTTTCCATTTTGCATCAGTATGTTTTTAGAAATACAAACCCCGCGATTTTCGGGATAAGAATCGAAGGAGGGAAACTAACTTCAGGATTAAGCTTAATTGATGACAAAGGAGAAAAAATAGGGCGGGTTAAAAACATTCAGCACGAAAAGTCGTCAGTCAAGGAAGCAACAGAAGGAATGGAAGTTGCAATTTCAATTTCAGGAATAAATTTTGAAAGAGTTCTTGGAGATAAAAACGCCCTATACACAGATATTTCTGGAAGTCAGTTTAGAAATTTAAAGAAAAACAAAGATTTGATGTCCGCACGCGAAATGCAAATTCTTCAAGAAATCGGGGATATGAAAAGAGTTAAAGAACCCGAATGGGGGATGTAGTTGTTAGAAAAATATATAAATATCTGATAATTAATTTTTATATGGATGAAAATGAGGCATATGAAAGATTGGTAAAATCTATTGAATCTTTAGATCTTTCTTTTGCTAAAATTGATTTTAGTCGCGGGGTTAGATTTCCAATGCCATCCAGTTATGATCCGTGTATATCAGATCCTGAATTACGTCTAACTCATCGTATAAAGAACTCTCGGGCTTACGAGGCAGTTATGACTGCTGGTGGAATGTATTCTGAATAACCAACCACAACTTTTAAAAACAAATTTTTTATACCTTTATTATGACATTTAAAATTAATTTAGGAACTAAAGAAGGAAAGACATACAAGATGGAAGTCGAGGCTGAAGAGCTGGTTGGAAAGGAAGTAGGGGAAAAAATCTCGGGAAGTGTTATTTCTCCCGAGCTTCACGGATATGAACTTGAAATTACAGGCGCTTCCGACAGTTCAGGATTTATGGCTCATAAGGAAGTTGAAGGTTTCAATCTTAATAGAATTCTGCTTACATTAGGACTAGGAATGCACAAAAAACCACGAGGACTTAAAAAGAAAAATAAAAGACCATCAAAAGGACTTAAGTTAAGAAAGACAGTTCGTGGAAAAGTTATTTCTCCAAATATAATTCAAGTTAACGCAAAGGTTTTGAAAATTGGTGCGAAACCGCTTTCTGAAATTTTTCCTCCTGAAGTGAAAAGTGAAGCACAATAAAAATAATAAATACAAGTTTTCTTATATAATTGTATGACTAAACCGCCAAGAAATGATGCATGGGGAAAAGCAAGCATAGAAGATTTCTCAAGTTTATGTCCAACAAAAGATTTAAGATTAGAAAGGCTTGCATCTGAAATGAATACGCTTCTTGGAGAAATTGGATTAAGTATTGCAAATCACAATAAAACAAATAGAAAGGCATTCTATACGAAATACGCTACACTAATAAAAGAAGCCATAAGCAAAAAATATTCAGAAGGTAAGTTAAATGATTTTAAAGAAAGATATTCCAGATTGCTGGGATTATATTAATTTTTAGATTTTTATTTTAAAAGACATAAAGAAACTTATATATTCTTAGCTGCTTGAAAGATATACCTACTTTGTGTAAACAAGTATAACATTATTGTTCTTTTTTAATTAAACACTTTTTATGATACACTTTAATTCTATTATTATAATTTAATTTAGATAGCCAAAAAAAAGAGGACCTTTTTCAACTCAGCTATATTTATTCAAATATGCCTCAAAAAGAGCATCATCAGAATCCCGGGAATCTTTAACTTTAATTATATAATTATCAAAACTCCAACTCCTTATTCTCGAATTGTACATTGATTCGGTACGAATAGTCACACCATTTATTTCTTTAGGACTTTGACTACTCCTTGTTGGACCTAAATAGTCTTCAGCAGAATTGGATGAGTCAAATATATATACTTCCACCCAATTATTATTTCCATCAGAACCTTCATTGTTATAATATGTTTTGTAATATATGCCACCATCTTCACGTTTAAATTCATCTATTCCATAATATTGGAAATTTCCTATATCTGAACGAATTACAAGATCTTCCGTTTGATTAGAAACGGAATTTTCTCCACCAGATCCAGGATTATTATAAAATATAACTAAAAAGTAGACCCCTACTATAGCTACGACCAATACCAATAAACTGAGTAAAAATTTATTTTTCATAATCTTAAAAGAAAAACATTCTTTAAATATGTTTTTAATTTTATTAGAACAACTTTATTATACTTTGTGTAAACAAGTATAACCTTTCAGAAAGAAAGGTTTTTAAACATTTTTTGTATAACTTAATTTATGAAAAGGGGCAATGTAGTTTTTTATTCTTTAATTGTTCTTGTTGTTGCTATCTTATTTTTGTTTATATATAATATATCTTATAATCAAACTTATTCTGGAAATGCTGTGAAGAATTTTATTAATGATGTTTTCTTCGCGCCAAAGGGCGGCGGAGGAACTACGACAATATACGCATGCAACGACCACATTGATAATGACGGAGATGGATATTGTGATGTTTCGGGAAGAAGATCTTCTTGCAGTGATGGAAGCACCCCCGGAGATCCTGGATGTTCTTCTAAATCAGATTATGATGAATATAATTATGTATGCCAGCCATCTATTGAAATTTGCGACGGAAGAGATAATGATTGTGATGGTTTGATAGATGAAAATAATGTTTGTTTTAGCCAATCAACATGTGTAGAGCTTTTCAAAGGAACAAACGATGTCAATGCAGACAGAATTAATGTTGTCTTTGTTGGTCTTGCTTTCCAAGATGTTAATAGTTTTGTGAATAAAGCAACTCAAGCAGTGGACTATTATGCAAACACTACTGCTGGTGGTCCTGGATTACTAGAGCTTTCAACTTACAAAACCAATAAAGGAAAATTCAACTTTTGGTATGTTCCAAAGATATTCACTCCAATAGGAGACCCTTCAGTAAGCTGCAGTTATTGTCAAAATTCAACAAGCAATAATTATTGTGGAGGATTAGCTAATAAGTATGTTGCAAATTTATGTGACTCATCTTTCAGATCTTGCGCGTATTTTGGCGGAGCATCTCATAATTCTGTTAGATATTCAGATTGGCCTTATACTTTTGATCATGAATTCGAACATCAGTTTGCAAGGCTTGCTGATGAATATACTGATACTGCTGGTACAGATAAACCAAGGTCTCCAAATTGTGCTGGTGATTTAGCAACTGCACAACTATGGTGGGCTGGTTTGGTTGGACAAGCAGGTGCTGACGGACAGTTAGTTGGATATTATGATGGATGTTCTTATGTAGGAGGAAATTATAGATCAGCATATAATACTATTATGAGATCCAGAGGGGTTTACGGCTTTGGATTGGTAAATGAAAATGCTATCGCAAGTTTATTATCTGGTTTTGCAGGTTCTCCAGTTGGAGAAGGATATGCTATGGAAGTTACTCTCGAAGGAGATCCTACAAATTTAAATTCTTACCAAATTACAGAAGTTAAATCAGTTACTTTATCTTCTCCTGTTAAACAAGATAAGACGAAAAAGAATTTGCTAAAGATTAAAACAGATAAAGAAACATTTGAACAAGGTTTTGATACTTATGATTTATTAATTGTAGAGGACTTTGGAAATGGGGTAGATAATAAGGAGATAAAGTTAGTAAAGTCAGAAGAAATCCCATTGAATAAAGTTAAGGTTTTAGTTCCATTAGGAAAAGCTAAACTAAATGCCCAGACAAAGAATTTGGATCTTCCAAGCCAAGCACGTGTTCCTTTCGACATTGAATTATTATCTCAAGGAAGAGTTGTTAAAGAAATTCAACAAGAGGACTTCCAAGACAAGATAAAATAGTTTCTAAAGGATAAGTATATTTTTAATAATATATATGCTTTTAAAGTTTAATAATGAAAAATTAAAATGAAAGGAAGGGAAGTTTTACGTTCTATTGATAGGTTAGCACAAGGAATTCTGCATCCTATCTCTTATAATGTTTGCCATTATAATAAATTTCTAAACTTGCCTGTTGAAGATGGTTTAAATAAATCTAAAAAGGCATATGAAGATTCATTAAAAATTCCAGAATATTGCGAATCTGATTATTGGGGGAAAAGATTAGAAATTGGTTTTAGAAAAGCTATATATGCAACTTTTGTAGGAATGCAAACACAAGAAGAAAAAGAGTTCGAATCAATACCTTTAGAAAAAATTGCTAATTCCTGTATAATGGATGCAGCAGCATATTTAACAAAATGGGCAGATAATATTTTAGAGAAAAAAGTTTTAACTGACACAAACTCTTAAAAAGCAAATAATTCTCGAATATTCATGAACAAAACCAAAGAAATTCCCGAACTTAATGTAGGAGTTGTTGGGCATATCGACCATGGAAAAACAACTTTACTTAGCAAACTTACAGGAAAATTTACTGACACACATTCTGAAGAATTGAAAAGAGGAATTACAATAAAACTTGGGTACGCCGAGACGACAATTTACAAAGATAAAGATAATTACAATAACAAAGGAAAAGGAGAACCAATAAGATATATTTCTTTTATAGACGCGCCAGGGCATGAAATGCTTATGGCAACAATGCTTTCAGGGGCTGCAATTATCGACGCTGCAATTCTAGTGATTTCTGCGCAGGAAGGAATAAAACCTCAGACACGCGAACACTTTATGGCGCTGCAAGCACGTAAATTAAAAAATATAATTATAGTTCAAAATAAAATTGATCTTGTTTCTAAAGAAAAGGTCTTGGAAAATTATAAAGAAATAAAAAATTTTGTTAAGGGGACTATAGCGGAAAATGCGCCTGTAATTCCAGTTTCGGCACAGCAAGAAATAAATGTTGACAAAATCTTTGAGGCGCTTACAAAATTAGAAATTCCGGAGAAAAATAAAGATGCAGACCCAATATTTTTAATTGCGCGAAGTTTTGATATAAACAGACCTGGAACTGAAATAAAAAACCTTCATGGAGGGGTTTTAGGGGGAATATTAAAACAAGGAAGTTTGAAAGTTGGCGACGAAATTGAAATAAAACCAGGACTAACTATGAAAAAACAAAATCAAATAACTTATAAAGCATTAAATGCAAAAATTTTGTCTTTACACAAAGGAAATAACAGCGTCGAGATTGTGACACCGGGCGCCAGCATTTCTATAGAGACGTCTTTGGATCCGTTCCTGGCAAAAACCGACCAGCTTAATAGTTCGCTTGCCGCAAAAAAAGGAACTTTGCCTGAGCCAACGAACAGAGTAAAGGTAAAATATGAATTATTCAAAGAACTTATGGGCCTGCAAAGCAACGCTAAGGTTGAACCAATAAAAACAAAAGAAATGCTTATGATTAATGTTGACTCAAAAATTTCTATAGGCAGTGTGGAAAAGATTTTGAACAATGAAATTGAAATGCTCTTAAACATTCCAATAATTGCGCTAAAGAATTCAAATTTGGGAATCGCGAGAAACATAAACAATCACTGGCGACTGATTGGATATGGTGAAGTTGTTTAGTATACAATACACCAACAATTTTTAAAAAGCTATTTTTATTGTTTCAATTTATGTATTTAATAAGAAAAGTTGTTGATAACACATATGATGTTTTCAGAGATTTAATATTTAGATTAACAACAGAAGACCCTGAAAGAGCTCATGAGAAATTTATAAGATTGATGGATTTTGCTTATAGTCATGGATTAGATAAATTATTATTTGATAATAATGCTAATTATTTAGAAAAGAGCGAAAGAAGAATTTTAATTTCTAA
>JAUSKC010000016.1 GCA_030647125.1 Nanobdellota archaeon
GGGCGTTTACAGTAACCACCTCTGCTCGCGCGTTATTTGCTGTGTAATTTCCAGCGTATAATCCCATTGCGCCTGCAGCGAGAGTTGCGTAAAGCGCAGCTTTAGCTACATATTTATTATCTGTTAATTTTTTTAGAAAACCTTCGCTATTCTTGCTGACATGTGTATCACTTACATAATCTGTAATTTCTTTAGACATGTAATTTTTTATGCCCTAAGGTTTATAAATATTTCTATTTATTAGTAACTTTTTAGGAGTTATGAAAGGATTTCACGATTGTTAATTTTAAAGCAAAAAGAATAAATTAACCTTTCTAAATTGCATTAAAATTTTAATTATTATGAAAAAGTTTAAATAAGTGAACTCACTTAATCTCTTATGACAAATATAACCCTTTCAATTGATGACGAAGTTTACAAAAAAATGCGAAAGTATTCGGAGGTTAAATGGAGCGAGTTTGTTAGAAAATGTGTGCAAAAAAGAATTGAAGAGTTTGAAAGCATAGAGAAAAGTCCAAATAAAGATAGTATCTTTACCATGTTTGCATCTGAGAATGTTTTAAAGAAAGATTGGGATAATGAATTAGATAGGCGGTGGGATAATGTTTAATCAGAGAGATATAGTTTTAATTCCTTTTCCTTATTCAGATTTGACTGGTTCTAAAAAAAGACCTGCGCTTATAATTTCAAATAAAAAACTGAATAAAACTCAAGATAGAATTTGCTGTCTTGTTACAACAAATACTCATAAAGAGGATTTAGAAATTAAAGACAATTTTTTTGAAAAGGGAGATTTGCCATTCAAGAGTTTTGTAAGGCCCCATAGGATATTTACAATAAATGAAAAGATTATAGTAAAAAAGCTTTGCACTGTTAGCAATAGTTTTCATGAAAAGTTGATTGATAGCATAAATGAATATTTAAAAAAAGATTAGTTAACTGTTGAATGGAGATTAAAGAGTTGCATAAGATAAAATGGAAACAAAAAGGATAAATTAGCGGTTTTCCCTTTACCCCTTTTTTATGTTTAAAACTAATTCAATCCCAAGCTAATCTTTATAGCTAAATCTACTTTATTCATAATTTCATTGTTAAGGATCCCTAATCTTCTTATTATCCTTCCTTTATCAATAGTTCTTATTTGATTTGTTAGTATAGTAGAGTCTTTTTTTAATTTTGAGTCTTGTTTTGAAATTATAACACTTGTTAAATATTTTTTGTTTGGAATCTTTGAGGTTATAGGAACAACAATTGTTGTAGGACTATAATTGTTAAATATATTATTTTGAATTATTATAACTGGGCGGATTCTACCCTGTTCAGCTCCTTTTGTTGGTTCTAAATTAGCTAAGAATAAATCCCCTCTTTTAATTATCATCCCATTCCCAATCTAGGCTAAAGTCGGTTGGCTCCCATTCTTTTGTTATTCTTAAATTTTCTTCGGCCATTTCTATAGCCTCTTCTTTTAATAATTCATCTCTTCTTGTTTTGTTGTTATCAACTATATCAATAAGCTTGACAATTACATCTTCATAGGTTTCTTTGTTACTTTTCATCTTTTCTAATCTTTTTTTTGCGTCTTCACTTATTTGAATTGTTGTTACCATCTAACTATAGAATTACTATAGTTTATAAGTTTTGCTTGATTTTTTACCATCTTAAAATTAAGAAATATTTCATTTTGTTACTACCGCAAGGTTTATATAAATTGGGAAATTATGTAAATAATGGGTAAGACAATAGAAGGTTTTCTAAAAGGAACGAGGAGATTTTTGACAGCGGGCGCCATGCTTGCTTACTCTTTGATGCCTTCGGAGACGTACGCGGATATTCATTTGACTCCGGGCGGAAGCCAAAATATTGCGCAAGCGGTTGCACAAGCGCAGCCAGGCGAAGCGATTTATTTGAGCGATGGAACTTATAAAGCATCTGATGGAAATTTAAATGTTTCTTATTCTGGAAAGGACTTGACGATAACTGCTGAACAAGGAGCAAAGCCGGTTTGGGATTTGGAAAGCCAAGGGCGAGCTTTAATTTTCACAGGAGGACATACAAAAAATAATATAATAAAAGGAATAACTTTTAGAAATGGATTGGCGACTTATGATGAGAGTTTGCATAATTATGACGGAACTCTTGGCGGCGGAACAATGATTTTTATTGGCGACTCCTCGAGAATAGAAGATTGTGATTTTGAAAATAGTAACGCTGCGTTCAGCCCCTTTGGTATGAATTATGCGGATGGCGGAGCAATTGATGCAATTGCTGGAAGCAATATAGAAATTTTAAAATCAAGATTTACAAATAACAAGACAAGCCATATTGGCGGAGCGGTTCATGTTGGTGCGGATCTTAATGTAAGAGTTGGAGATGGAGAAGATGATTGGGTGACTAAATTTATCCCTTCAAGAGCTTTAATTTTAAATTGTAATTTTTATGATAACTTTTCTCCGGCGTGTCAAGGTGGGGGAGGTCCGGCATTTAATGGGAATAGCAAAGGAGTAGTGATGAATTGTTTAAGTAGAAATAATAGAGTAAATTATTATAGTTCTGGAGGTCTTGGTGGGGGAATAGAAGTAGTTAATTCTGGAGTTTTGATTGCTAATAATACTATTTATAATAATGATACTACAAATTATAATTCTAGCAATAATCCTTTAGGAGTTGGCGGAGGAATAAATTTAGGAGGGTATCCGTACCCTAAAATAATTAATTGTGTAGTTTTGGGTAATATTGCAAAACCTGGATCAAAAGAAATATCTTTTTTACAAGCAAAAAAGGATGATAATTTGGAAGCAAGTAATTCTTATTTGGGAGAAGTTCCAGATACTTTTAATTATTTTACTGGAAAAGATACAATTCAAATCGGACAAAATCCTGGTTTCGTTTCACCTAATCCGCAAAATGCAGAAGATTTTTCTTTGAGGGCAGACAGCTCTTGCGTCGATGCTGGAACTGATTTGACCCCTTACTTAAATGAATACTTTACTGCAGAAGAGTTAGCTGATCCAAAAATAATTTATTATTTAACTCATGATTTTGCAGGAAATCCAAGAGTTTTTGGAAGTAAGCCCGATATAGGCGCTTTTGAGTTTTACAGAAATGCTGCTAGTGATAGTTGGATGAATAAAGGGTTGTGATTATTTATCTAAATCTTCTTTTATATTTTGCATTTGCTTTTCTAAGATTGGAATATCTCTTTTTATTATTTCCCAGAGGAGAGTTATATCAATTCCAAAATAGTGATGAATCATCTTGTCTCTTGTTCCGACAATTTCCTTCCATTTGACTTCTTGATGCATATCTTTTGTTTTGTTTGAGATATTTTTGCTTGCTTCTCCTATAATTTCTATTTCTCTTACAATAGCATTTTGCTTTAATCTGTTTGAAGATAGTTCTTCTTTAGAAAGATTAACAGAAAATTCTTTTATTGCATTTGTGCTATCTAATATATGTTTAACAAAAATTATATCCTCTTTTTCTGTCATATTATTCTAATTTCTTGTTTTAATATCCTATCCCTTAAATAAGGGCTTATTCCTTTATAAGTCACCAAATCAACTTTTTTATTTAATTTTTCCGAGAGTTCAATTTGCAGTCCAGCAAATCCAAAACCCATTCCCTTTGGCAGTTCTATGAGTATATCAATATCACTGTTCTTTTTCTGCTCTCCTCGGGCGTAGCTTCCGAAAATTCCTGCCTTTTTTACTTTATTTTTCTTTAATATTCTTATTATTTTTGGCTTTATTTTGTCCAAAAATGACTCTCTTTTTTTGTTTTGGATAAGATTTTTATCAGCTTCCTGCTCTTTTTGAAAAAGTCTTTCTTTTGGGAGATTTAATCCCAAATATTTTCTTTTCTTAGATACTTTTTTCCCATTTCTTACAGAAATAACCCTGTAAAAATATTTCTTTCCATTTCTTTCTTTAATCTCAGTATATACCATAAAGATTGTACGGCTACAATATTTATAAATCTTTTTATGTAGACGTACACTTTAAGTTAGATGGGTCTTTTGGAAGATATTGGAGCTTTTGAGTTTTATAGAAATGATGCGGGTGATTGGGAAGGGTATGAATAAAATTTTCATCTATTTATAATCTTTAGTAATAATGTAACTCTATAATAATAACAAGTAGTAAGATTTTTAAACTTGGAAAGGATA
This sequence comes from Nanobdellota archaeon, assembly GCA_030647125.1. Taxonomy (GTDB): domain Archaea; phylum Nanobdellota; class Nanobdellia; order Pacearchaeales; family GW2011-AR1; genus JAUSKC01. The sequence goes on from JAUSKC010000016.1 coordinate 4,166, forward strand.
TGGACTTATGACACTTCAACATACTGGGGAATACTTAGTGGGTGGAGAAATATTGAGTTTTACTCAACAAAGAATAGTATCCCCTTTGCAAAAAGATGAAGAAAAAAGAATAAAAAATCTTTCAAAAAAAGAACGCGCACTTCGTTTTAATGGATTTGTGATAACTGATAAACAGGGAGAGATAATCTTTGAAGATAGAAAAAGATATGCACAGCATTTTTTTCCATTATCTGTTATAGATTATGTAAGGGCAATGTATAATTTTGAGAGACATAAAAGACCAATTCCAATTCTTTCTGTAGATAGCCATGATGTATTGCAGTGTGATTTTAAGTGCCAGGACTGTTTGTCTGCTCATGGAACAAATTTTCCTGTAAAGCAATTTTCAAAGGGCAATTTTAAGATGGACTTGAAAACATATAAACAGATGTTAAAAGCAATTGCAGACTATTCTGAAAAAAGGGGTTTTAAGGGAGTAAGATTTGAACAATCTGGAGAGGGTAATCCAGATTATTATAAGCACAGACAGGAGATTTTAAGATATGCTCGAGAATTAGAGATGCAAAGTGTTTATGTTAGTACTGGAAGTAAAATAGATGACTCTTTAAGAAATAGTTTAGTGGAAAATGCTTCATTTATACGAATCAGTTTTCCGGGAATTGGAGAAGCATATAAGCATTATTCTGGGCAAAGTGAATTTACATTTACAGATGCGTTGGATGGAGTGAGTAGAATTGTAAAAGAAAGAGATAAGCAAGGAAGAAAAAAAGATTTAATGATTGGCGCAAGAGTGGCACTACGTGCAGAACATAGTGATAATTATTTTAGTTTTGCTAATAAATTAAAGGATATTGGAATTGATTCTTTACAGATTGTAAAAATACTTGTACCAGAAGGTAAGAAACCTTCAGATTTTCCATTAAACTCTGGTGATGCTTATGATTTGGAAAAAACTGAAACTTTAGATGATGTTAATTTTAATGTGAGCATACCTCATGGATTAGATTCCATGGTATACTCAAGAGAAATAGAAAATCGAGCCGAATTCCCAACCCAATGTTTTAGCGCAAGATTTCAACCAGTTTTAGCTGGAAGAAGTTTATTTGTGTGTACTATCAGTGATATAATGTATTCTCACAATTTAAGACTTGGCACTTTTGCAAATGAAGGGGGAGAATTAGAAAGATTTTTATCTTCTGAAAACATAGAGAGAGTTACAACAGGAATTCCTGCCCAATGTAAGAGCTGTTCAAATATTTATGACAACATGCTATTATTTTCACTGCAAAAGTTATTTAGAACAAATCCTCAAAAATTAAATTTTTATGAGATTATAAAATGAAAGAATATAAGTTCAATATAAGCATTACTGAAAAGTGCAATCTACGTTGCCCTCATTGTTATACCAGAAACAAAAAGGGTTCTTTAACCACTGGAGAAGTAGATACTATAATTGGTAATTTAGAAGATGGACTGACTAGGGTAAAAATAGAGGGGGGAGAACCTTATTCTGAAAGAGAACTTTTCTATTATACTATTCAACAATTTAGAAGGAGATTTCCAAAAGCTGAAATAAGAGCAAATTCAAACGGGGTGGCTTTTTACAAAGATAGAAATACAATTATACAAGAGGCTGACAAACTTTATTCTTTAGGAGTTAAAAAATTGAGGATATCTTTAGATAAATTTCATGAAGATGGTGGAGCAGATCTTGAAAAAGTAGCTTCCATAAAAGATATTTTGGAAGAGATAAATCACCCATTAGATGTAAAATATATGTCTTTAACGCAAGCCTTGGCGATAGGAACAGCAGAAGATTTACCTGAAGAACAAAAGGAAAGAAGAAATTGTATGAATCACCCAGGATGTTTAGATAATCCTTATTTTTTTACAGACATAAAAGGGAATTTATACACTTGTTGCTGGAGACTAATTCCCCCCATCGGAAATTTACTTCAATCAAGACTCGGAGATCTGTATGATAATATAAATGAAATGCAAAGAAAATTACTTTCTGGAGATGTGAGATTTTTAGCAACAGATTCTCATTTATTAAAAGTGGTTGAAGATTTAGGAGAATGTATACTTTGTAAGGAGGTCTTTAAAGATTGTCAAGAAAATGAATAGAAAACTCTTTTTTAAAACTCCTGAAGACAAGCTTAGAGTCTTTCAAAAACCAAGATTAATAATGTTTTCAGAAGGATCTGAAGTAGAAAGCTGGGCTAATACTCAACCCCTTTATTTTTACCCATTTAGTTGGCTAGATTATTTGGGTAAGGAAGGAATTAGAGAATTATACATTCAGGATGTTTCTTTAGGACTCGCTGAAAAAGAGATTAATGCTCTAGAGGGTGGAAAAGTTCATTTTGAACATCCCAATGAGCTATTAATTAAACTTGCAAAAGAAAGAGGGCATAAGGTTTCTGTAATTTGCAATATTGAAGACTTATTGCCCGAACAGATTGAGGGGCTATCAATTTCAGATTTTGTCAGAATAAGAGTTAATAAAAATTGTGATAATTTGTGTTCATTGTCTGGCTTGCCAAATGAGCATGTTCTATCTTGTATTAAAGCATATGTAGGAGAAGGCTGTAATTATGGGGCTCTTGCATTGCAAGCCAGAGAAATAGGATTTGATTTTTTTCATATTGCTAAGAGACTTGAAAATGGGCATGATTTACTTCAATTATCAGAAGAAGAAAAACAAAAAATAAGGGATTTGCAAAAACTTGAAACTGAACAATTTAGAGTGGTAATTCCTTCATCATTAGAAGAAAGATTTGCAAAGAGATTTGTAATCACTCCAAGTTTAGGTAATGTCTCTTCATGTGATTTTTCAAAATATAGGTTAGTTTTAAATGGAGATAATCTTTATCCTTGTTATACTGAGCATATTTTAGCTTTACAGGGATTTAGAAAAGAAGATACTGTAAAGAATCCCAATCATTGTTTAGATTGTGCTTGTATTTATGAGAACGATATGTTGCATGATATAAAAACTACAATGAGAAGATATAAAAATCCTAGTTTTGCTTTAAAATATATAGAAAATGGAAAATAATAAATTTGGACTTGGAGTAATAGTGTGCATTTTTAATAGAGACTTCTCTAAGATATTTCTTCTAAAAAGAAACAAAGCAAAAAGAGACCTAAACAAAGCTGATTGGGGAAATCCCGGGGGAAGAGTGGAATGGGGGGAAAAATTAGCTGAAGCTTGTGTAAGGGAAGTAAAAGAAGAAAGTGGAATTAATTTAGATCCAAAACAACTAAAACTTTTGAATATTAAAGAAATAACGGAAAATCCAATTGCTCCAACAGTTCATTTTTTACAGTTTATCTATGCTACAAAGATAGATCAGATTGAAGAAATAATTTTAAATGAAGAATCAGAAGAATATGGGTGGTTTAATTTAAAAGAGTTACCAGGTAAAACTCTTGATCCAAAAGAGGACTTAATTAAACTAAGCATTGCTGCGAAAAAGAAGTTCTCGGAAGATGAAAACTGAAGATTTAAAAAAAACAAATAATCCTGATTTTGTTCATTCTCCTTTTAGATATCCTAGTAATCAAATCTATGCTCTTGATACGCTTTTATCGCTTATTCCAGAACATCAATTTTACATTGAGCCTTTTTGTGGCGGCGGTTCAACATTTTTTGGGAAGGCAAAAGCTGAAGATACTTGGTTAAATGATATAGATAGAGAGCTAATAGAAACTTATATGGCTATAAGAGATCAACCAGAAGAACTTGTTGCTGCTTTAACTAGGGAAGAAGTTTCTGAAAAAAGATATAATCATTTTAAAACGGGATTTACGCTAAGAAATGGTTTTGAGACAGCGGTGAGATGGTTTTATTTAAACAGAACTTCTCGTTTAGAAACAATGAGTATGCTTTGGGAGCATGATGACAAAATAACCCCTATACCTGAAAATTGGAGTAGTATGATTCTCGAATGTTCTAAAAAATTGCAGGGTGTAAGATTAACTCATGGAGATTTTGAGAAAGTGCTAAACGAAGCTCCAGAAGAATCATTTTTATTTATAACTCCACCTTATTCGATACATCACTCTTCAGCTCAGAATAGACTACATAAATATCCTTTTGAAAGAGAAGCCCATTTTAGGCTTGCAAATGCATTAAAATTAAAAGATGGGAGAGTAAAATTTCTAGTGGCTTACAATGAAAACGAAGAGTTAAGGGAAATGTACTCATGGGGGGAGCATATAACCATTACTAGTTTACCAAACAAGTCCCCTCAAAAAGAAGAGATCATTATTATGAACTATAAAATTTAGATTAAATTAAAATGATAAAACAAAATATCTTTATGATTGGTGGAGCAAAGGGAGTTGGAAAAACAAGATTAACATTAGATGTATCTTCTGATTTAAGATTAGCTAGAATAGAAACTGGGAAAGTTGTATTTGATTACATTTTTCAGGGATTGCCTTTAGAGGGGTTAACTGATTATATCACTGAAGAAATACTTTCCCAAGATAGAAATTTAATTTTAGATACTCATTATGCTAGATATTCTGATAAAGAAGAGCCCAATAAACAATTTAGAAGAGGGCTTGAACCAGAAGATTTAGAGAGATTATTAAAAAAATTTAATATTTTCCCCTGTCTTGTTGAAGTTCCTCTTTGCGAACTTGAGCAAAGGAGAAGAAATGATCCAAAGAAGAGAGTAACTAACCCACTTTATATTATGCAAGAAGTTGAATTTAATCGCCGAGGTTACGAGCTTTATCTTCAAGAGGTTAATAAACAGCCATTTGTTTTAATTAATGATTTATATACAAGTGCTAGAAATAATTTGGGTAGATGGATAACTGAAAATAAGGGGGTTCAAAATGGATGAAAAAAGATTTGGTTTAGGTACTGTTCTTTATGTGTTTAGTCAAGATTTGTCTAGAGTCTTGCTTCTGAAATTAAATGAGCATAAAAGAGTTAAGTTCGGAGCAGATTGGGGAAATGTCGGAGGAAAAATAAATCTTGGAGAAACTTCACTTGAGAATTGCATAAGAGAATCAGAAGAAGAGATTGGAATAAGATTTAAACCAAAGGACTTACAATTATTATATGTAAAAGAGATACCAAATTTCTTTAATAAGATTCATGCAGTACAATTTGTATACGGAACTGCTTTGGATGAACAAACACCGATAATTTTAGGGAAGGAGCTAGAATCTTATCGATGGTTTGATTTATCTGATTTACCTGAGAAAACATTAGATACAAAAGAAGATTTTTATCATGCTCAAAGTCAGCTCAGAGGTTTATTTAACACTTCAGTAAGATGGTAAACTTCAAATTATGATTAACTTTTTATTATCATTTATTAATAAAGCAATCTAATTTAGTTTTATTTTCCAAACTCTGTAACCTTTAGAAGAATCTAATATAGGTTTTTTTAGATATTCTTAAGTCTAACAGCTTCATTAATCATCTTTTCTCCTGTTTTGCCCCAAGGACAATATTCTAGAAATTCTTCTGGAGAGATGAATTTTCTTTTTGGGATTTTGTTATGGGCAGGATCTATTGTTTGTGGTTTTATCTTAACAATATTTGCAATATATCTTAACTGATAAAAAGTTGATTTGACTCTATTTTTGATTTGTTCTATCTTATTATATCCAATAGGTTTTATGTTTTTAATTTCAATGTCTGCTTCTTCATCAACTTCCCTCATTAGTGTCTGTTCAAAACTTTCGCCTTTTTCAGGAGTTCCACCAGGAAGTGTCCAATTTCCGGTAACATTTATTATACATATTTTATCTAAGTTGTCAAAGCAAATTCCATAAATTTGTTTAACATTTTTTAATTTTGAAAAATCCTTATTATTATACCAAGTTAAATAGCTTGCTTCTTCATTATTAATAAATATTGTTTTACATTCATTAGAAGTATAATCATCAATTCTCGTCCATGGGTGATCTATCTTTTGTTCTGCCCCTAATTTAAGTATTGATTTTAGTTCTCTTTTATTTCCTTCCCAATCAATTAAATTAACAAAGGAATCTAAAGATCTCCATTGATAATCAATTACCTCAATATTATCTAATTTAACTTTCTCTAAATCAATAAATGCCATAAAATATAATTCTTCATGTATCTTATTTTGCCATTTATATCTACAACCCCATTTTAGATTATAAATTTCTTTAACTTCTAATCCTGTTTCTTCTAATACTTCTCGTTTGACAGCTTCTTCATAAGATTCTTTATTTTCAACGCTTCCAGTAGTTGTAAACCAATGCGACTTTCCATGTATCTCTAGTTTGTCTCCTTTTGTTTTAAGAATTAGAAATTCTTTTTGCTTTTTATTATAGATAAAGGCGAGTATCTTTTTATTCATCTTCTATACTCTTTTTTTAATAAACCATAAAGGATTTCATCTTTGACTTTGCCGTCTGCCTTGCAAACTCGCGCTTGTCTTTTATAACCCTCTTTTTCAAACCCGTATTTTTCAAGTAATCTTCCGGACGACGGATTTCCTGCAAAAACTCCTGCCTCAAGACGACTTAATTTTAATCTTTTAAATGCAAAATTAATTAGTGCATTTAGCATTTCAGAACCGTAACCTTTGTTGTGATATTTTTCTCCAATCCAGTAACCAATTTCTGCGGAATGTCCATTTACATGATGCAAACCCCCTCCACCAATTATTCTTCTTTCTTCTTTAATTTCAATTCCAAAAGTATAATCCTCTTTCTTTTTCTTCTTCCACTTTTCTTGATTATGTTTTATCCAAGAACGGGCATCTTTCAAAGTATAAGGGTATGGAACAACAAGCAACCATCTTGAAATATTCAAGTTATTTCCATTTTCAACTATGTCTTTCGCATCGGACATTCTTAATGGTCTTAGTATTAATCTTTTAGTTTCGAGTTTCATTTTTTAATTTTTTTTGCTAGTTTCTTTAATTTTTCGTCATCTGCTCTTTTGTAATCATGGCTTGAGATGTAACCTTCATATTTCTCGAAATATTTGTCAACATTAGATTTTAGTTCTTTCCATTCTTTCATGTTTGCTGTTCCATGCATGGGAAAAAGTTTGACATGAACGTGGTCTACTCCAAAACCTTCAAAGATCATTCCAGTTCTTCCAACATCTTCAACTTTTGTATCTATTAACTTTGCGACTTTTTTACTTGCTATAACTAATTCACTTAAAACTTTGTCTGATAAATCAAAAGCGTAACTTGAATAATGTTTCTTTGGTATAACTACACTAAATCCTTCTGTATTTGGGAATATAGAAAGAAATGCTAAATGTTTTTCATCTTCCCATATTTTATGTGCTGGGGCTTCTCCATTTACAATTTTACAAAAAATGCAACTTTCCATAATTAAGTGTGAAAAATCATATTTTTAGAATTATCTATTTGATATACTTTCTATATTTTTCTAAAACGTCTTCCATAACTTCGTTCAAATCTAAATTATATTCATTTGCTAATAAAATAAATGTAAATAATGCATCACCGAATTCATCATTTAAATCACTGACCTCTTTTCTTTGATAACCCTCTTTAACGTTCATGCATTTACTAATTTCACCTATTTCTTCAACAAGTCTTGCAAAAATTACAAACTTTGGCCATTTTTCAACACCTGCTTTTTCAAACCACTTATCAACTTTCTTCTGTGCTTCTTTTAAGTCCATATTATATTATTTCTTTCTTAACAAAATCCCGTAAATTATAACAATAATTATAACTGCTATGGAGAACGTGCTCCAATCGAAAACAGGAAGCAAGCTTATTGTTGAACATGCAATGGTTTTATCTGATCTTTGGCATGATGCGAGCGCTGCATTGGTTCCTGTTGCATTGTAACTTACTGTTATATAACCATCCCCTGAATTACAATCCCCTGATTTTGCTTCAGACCATGAACATGTAGGAGGGGGGGAAGTGCATGATTCGTTTTGTGAAGTTCCTGATACAAGATCACTTATCAAAAGACATCCTTGGCCTGAACTCCATGAACAATGAAATTGAGTTGTGTAAGTGCATAAGCCGGAAGAAGTTATTTGTGTTTGATTAAATTTCTTATCTGAATTGCAAGAGGTATCATCAGCATAGTCGGCACATGTTGTAGGTGTAGCAGTAATTTCCTCGACCTTTAAAGATAAATCGTTGCTTGGATTTCCTATTTGACTTCCTGAAGAATTTTTAACGACAAAATAAATTCCATTATAAATGCCGTTGTTATCTCCTGAATGTTGTGGGTACTCTTTGAATTTTTGAATGTCTGTTGTGTTGATATCCCATTGAGCAATAAACATATTACCAACTTTTGTTATAGAAGTAGAAGTAATTGCAGAACTTCCTGTTCTTATAGCAATATTAGTTATTCCGCCGCCAGAATCACCTTTTTGGTAAATTTCAAATTTCAAATTGTTTTTGTTTAAATTATTTCCTACTATAACTGTGTAAACATTTGAAGGAGAGCCGACGACAAATGTTGAAGTGCTTATTTGAGGATATGTAGATCCGCTTTTTTCAGCCCAGTAAATTGTGTATTCGTTTTTACAAGTTGATGAGCAACCTAATTCTTTTCCGTTATTAGCACCTAAATCACACTCTTCATCATCAGCGTTTCCTGATATTCCATCTGCTCCTGCAGGTTCTATTATTCCGTTTCCACAAACCGGACCTTGTGGTGGAGTTATTGTATGTTTGCAATAGATTTTGTAGCCGGTTGGGTAAGCCGCTTTTGGGCCGACGTGCGCGTTCGTTGCCGACGACAAAGATAAGTCTATGATAATTGGGTAACCGGCTGGAGCGGTTGATGAAGTGCTTGAAATGCATGACAAATCGCCGTAGCATATGTTTGCTCCGTAAATGTTTGGCTGCCTGTCGGGAATTTCCGCGTGGCCATTTGTGAAAGAGTATCCATAGAAACTTCCGGGAGCAAATTCTCTTATTATTATATTTGGATTGTTATCATCTCCATTACAGATATTTCCAATTCCATTTCCAGATGCAAAGTCGCAGCAGAATACGTAAGGAGCGGTTCCATTGTTAGGGAATTGTGATGAGACCTCGACGTGCGCGTTCGTTGAGGACGACAATCCGAAGACAATTTTCCCATTGGCTTGCGAGCATTGCGCGCGTGTTTTAATGCTGCACGAGTCCGCGCTTATGAAAGTTATTAGGACTACTAATAAAAGCAACGAACAAAAAATTACCAGACCTTTTTTTTCCATTCATAGAAACAGCAAACTTAATTTTATAAACATTTCCTCGTAATCTTTATAAATTCCTTTTTGCTCTTTTGTTCATGAAAAGAAGGGATTATATGCTTTTGTTTGCTGTTATTTTTATTTTGGTTCTTGCCGTCGTGACAATATATTTCAAATCAAATTTTACAGGGAATATTATAACTGGCGGCGCTGTTGATGAGTCCGGAAATGTTTCGGGTTCTTTGGAGTCCACTTCTAGTTTAAGCAATGAAGATGCTCAAGCAATTTTTGATGCAGAAAGAGCAGCCTTAGACACGCAAATATCTGAAAGAATAAAATTAGTTGCAGGGGAAGACCTTGATAATTCGACGAAAGAGTTTGTTTCAAAGTTTGTTTCACAAGGAGGAGTGCAGTTAAATCAGATAAATAATATTACAAAAGTTGATTTGAATGCTCTTCCAAAAGATGTGCAAATAGACAATGTCAAAGACGCAAACATTGCTATTTATGAAGTTAATTATTCCACTGCGAACTTTTCTGAAGGGCAGGTTTACATAGTTACTTATGCAGTCAGCAGTTTGAAAAAACTAGGTGATTTAATACTTGCACAAGATAAAAGAGAAATTCTTGTTTTCGGTTCTAGCGCTGAAATGTCTGGGGCTGGAGGATTTTTGTCAAGTGCTGTTGGAATAAAAAGCAGTGTAAGCAATGGTTATGTTATGGCTCGTGCAGGAAGCATAACTGCTTTGTCGACGAACTTAAATGTGATTTCTGGAGTTGTTAATGATAGTGTTGAAATAATTGTTTATAAAAATGGGGAGCCAATAAGCTTTGGAAATAGTTTGGAGGTTTCTAGTGCAGGAGGCAAGATAGATTATGATGTTCAGTCCACAGGAACAATTAAATTTTTACCTGGAGATGTGATTTCAGCTTATGCAAAGAGTTCTTCCGACGCTGCTGAAACAAAGTGGAGTGATGTTGTTACTCTTGTTGAGATTACGGCTGACGAGTAAAAGTTTATTATAATTGTTGACAGAAAACTATATAAGGTCTTTTCATATAATATTTTAGAGGTGTGGTGCCTCAGAAACCTCATTCTGGGAATTATAAGATGCTCGGAGAAACAATACCCCAAACATCTTTGGAATGTTATCTAGAACCTTCTCGTGCAATTTTTTCTGATTTGTTAGGATATAAACCAGAGCAAACTTCTTTGCAAAGTTTAAATGAAGAACAATGGAAAATGTTCTGTCAATCAATAGGATTTAATCAAAGTTCTTTTGGGATATTCCTGCCAAGAAATCAAACAGCAGTAATTCCTTTACATGTTAAAAAATCTGAATTAAGTTTATTTCATGAGTATTTTGGACACGGATTATATTGCGAACAATCTTTACAAGGAAGAAGATTAGTTAGTTTGGAAAAAGAATTATTAGAACAAGAAAAACAAGAATTTTTGAGCAGAAAATTTACTCTTGAAGATGTTCAGAAATTCAGAAGAACAAACTTAATTTTTAAGGAATTAGAAGAGTTAAGAAGAAAAAATCTTGGAGCTTATGAATTGTTTGCAGTTTGGACTGAATATTTTCTTTCTAGAGAATTTGGTTTAAGAGATGGTTTTGAGAGAAAATATGAATTTCTGGAAAAAGAAAATAAGGAAGTTGTTGATTCAGTAATTAATTTCTCAAGGCAATATGGAGATTTAGCTACTTTTTATACGCAAGGATTAGCAAGAAAAATAACTACTGAAAGAGTTAAGAAATTGTTGGAAGATATTTATGGCTTAGAAGCTGTTCAGAATTCAAGATTAATTTTGTTAACTGGAAGTAAAAAACCATTTTCAGATATAGATTTATTTGCTTCTTCAAATTATTTGCAATCAATAAAAAATAATTGGCTTGATTTGGTTGTTTTTAATAATGAAGATTTTGAAAGAAGAATTGGTTTATTTGAGATTCAGGTTACATCCCCAATCATGGTTGGAGAGTTTGTTGCAGGAAATAAAAGTTATTTGCAACAAAAAAGAAATCAACTACAAGAACAACCAATAACAGAACAAGCAGTTCAATATAATCTTGCAAAAGCTGAAGAACAGAAATTTCTGGCTTCACAATTCCAAGAAAGTTCTGAAGAGGGGAAAATTGGTTTATCTTATTCAGAAACTTATTTGGCAAATGCTTTAGCTTTAAAAGAAGGATTAAGATTATTTACAAAGGAAGAACTTATCTCCCATTCGCGTGGCGAAAAATTTATAGAGTTGAAAGGAGGTATAATAAAATGCAACAATTAGAAAATTTAGCTTATCAATCTACGAGAGTTTTGCCTCAAAAGCAACAAATTTATTTTGTTGTTGGGGATTTGGAAAGAATGAGTGCAAGTGTTTTGTATACTGGCGATTTGCCTTCCTTTTCAAATGGAGGGCTTGTTCCGTCCGGAGATAGTTATGGTGCCGGAGATACGCCTGCTGATAGGGTTAATCTTGGAGGACCAGTAAAATACCGGCCAGGAGAAGATTTTACTGTATTGGATCTTCCCAATTTAGGGGTTCAGCTTCATATGCATGAGAGGCCTGGTGGAAAAGCTTTGTTTAAAGACCATAAAGGCAATAAAATTGCTGAAATAAATAGTTATGATGCTGCTATTGCTGCTTTATCTGACAAAGGAAGAGAAATATATGAAGAATTATGCAAAACTGTGCCTATTTCACAGAAGATAAAGTGGGGAATAAAATAAGATGGGAACAAGATTAAATATCCCTGAACTAAGAGAATATCTTATTGATTTATATGAGAGGTTTCTCCAGGGGGAAGATATTCGGGCAACAGCGAGAAAAGTTTTCAATGATTATAGAGGATCCAGCAGATTTATATCTGAAGATATGCAAAAAGCTATAGGTTTTTTAGAAGACATAGGATGGGATATTCCTCCACAAGTAAGCCGTATAGATAAGCCTCTTAAAGAGATTGCTTTGGAAATGTTGAAAGCTCTTAAAGAAGAAGAAGAAAATCCTCCAAAAGAATGGTTTAGAGATGTTTACGAGAAAGATTTAAGAGAAAAAGAATTATTGTAAAAACTTTATTAGAAAAATGGCAGAAAAAATAAATTTTAAAAATATGAGAAAGGAACTGATTCAACTTTATGAAGAATTCCTTAAAAATCCTTCTGATGAGTCCATACGGCGGAAAGTAATTAAATATGAATTGGATTTTGGAGGTTTATCTTTGTATAATGACTATTTAAAATCACAGCCAGTGCCAAAGGATATAGAGAATGCCCTAAGTGGACTCTCTACAATTTATCAATATGGTTGGTGGAAGGATACTAATAAAGCCGATGCCCACGAGGTTTTTTCTAATGAAAATCTAATTACTCTAGCTAAAAGAATTTTAGAAGACCTTAAAAAATCAAAATAACTTCTTGTTTTTATAATCTTTGTAAATCTTTTTGGAGTAGTTTTTATAACTAAAAGTTTTTAAACTAGGTTGATTAATAAATTTGAGGTGAACAAAATGAGCGACAATCAAATGAGGATTAAAGTAGGTTATTCTGGTAAAGTGGTTTTTACTTTGGTGCTAGTTATTTTGGTTTTGGTTGCTGTTGTCGCTTATATATTCCTTATTGCGCCTTCTATTAATGGTTATATTGTTAACAAACAAATTGAAGCGCAGCAAATTTTGGTTTCAACTATCATTCAACAAATTCAGGCCCAAGGTTATGTTCAAATTCCTGTGAGCAGCAATGAAAGTTTGGTTCTTGTGCCTTATCAATCTGGACAAGGATCTGGTTCTCCTTAAGTTTTTTATATTGTTATAGAAGATTTTAAAAATAGTAATTGTTATTTACTTACAATATTAAAAGAGGTTAAGTAAAGAGTTGAATGGTTTATAAGAAATTTATAAAAAAAGACGGACGAACTTATGGTCCTTATATTTATCACAGCCGTAGGGTAAATGGAAAAGTTGTTTCTGAATATCATGGTTCTGAAGGGAAGAAAAGTTATCTGAAAATATTTCTTGTTTTTGCTGCAATATTCTTAATTTTGGGATTTTTTTATTTTGGATTTAAGATTTTTAATTCACAAGGTCTTACAGGGTTGGTAACTTTGAATGCTCAAGGAACTTATTTCTCAAACCAAAGTTTGCAAAGCACGGTTGATTTTAGTTTAAAGAAAGGGGAGTTCTTGCCCGCAAGTTCAAAAATTGTTGTTCAATCGCCGTCGGGAACTACTTATACTTACACTTTAAGCGATGTTGTTTCTAATTCAGTTTTAAACGGAAGTTTTTATATTGAAGGAAATAGTTTATCTGGAGAAGGCGAAGGTTATGGAGTTCAAGGGGAGAAAACAATTTATCTTCCAGTTGCTTTTATTTTAGATATTTATAATGTAACAAACGTTCAGGAAAGTTCTACAAGTGAAGAAAATACAAGTAACACAAATGAAACTAGTTCATCTGAAAATTCAAATGTTTCACAATCTGAAACGCCTTCAGATAATTCAAGTTCGTCGACTTCTTCAAGTTCAGAAAGTCCTGCGGAGGTTTCAACTCCTCCTAGTTCTGAAAGTCCTACAACTGATAATTCAGTAACAACCACTCCGGAAACAACGACTTCAACTTCAGAGACAACTCCTTCAGAAACTACAACTAGTACAGAAGCTTCAATTACTACAACTGACACATCTTCTGAAAAGAGTAAAGAAAAAGAAGAAAAAGTTAAAGAAGAAAGTAAAACAACCTCAACTCCAGAAACAACTACTGCTTCAGAAGCGACAAGCTCTGAATCGGCAGCTTCGGAAACAACTTCAGAGGCCCCAGTAACTGGAAATGTTGTTTCACAAGGAAATTTTGTTTCGAACTTTTTTGGAGGAATATTTAATTTCTTCCGCGGTTTAATTATTTCAGGAAGAGCTGTTCAAGATAATGTTTTGAATGAGGAAGTTGAAGGAGTTATTGGCAGTGATGGGACTTGGAGTTATCAAATTTCTGACGGACAGACAGCGGACTTAAAATCAGGAAGTGTTTCTTATGATGGTTCTAGCGTTGATGATAGTTATTTGTCTGTAAGTGTTAATGGAAAGGACGTTTTAGTTGAATCAAATTACACGATTGTTCAAAATGGGTATGGTGAAAATTATGTACAAGACGAAACTGGTGAAGAATTAATTATTAATTTGACAGAACTTGATATTCCGTCGGAGAAAGGGGAGTTCAAGATAAGTTTGGTTTATGGCGACAACGAGATTGTTAACGGTTATCTGAATTTAAGCGAAGAGGGGGTTTCTGTGAGTACTACTAACGTTACTGAGATACAAAATCAAACTGAAGTTAATATTACAAATGCAAGTGTTTTCAAAAGCGAGATTGTTCTTACAGATGAAGAATTGAATGCCTTAAAAAATAAGTTTGGAGAGAATTTTACCCTTAATATTGCAAATGCCACGGCACTTAATGGAAGAATTGTTTTAAGATACGAACTTGGAAATTACTGGGTTGAATTTTCTTATAAAGGAGATAGTTCTACTGATTTAAATGAAAGAGATTTGACGCGCGACAGAATTAAATGGATGAAAGATTTGGCAGATTCAATTATTGAGGATGGTAAGGGTGATGAATCTGTAGAACTTGATAATTTAATTGGAGATGTTGCTGTTGAAAGCAATAGTTCATCATAATCTTTATATACTAATGTTAAGTGCTAATACTAAGTGCTAGTGTTATACACTAGTGTAAAGTTGAGGTTTATGTGGCAAAGCTTAAGAAAGTTATAGAAGAAGTTAAGAAAATTTTAAAGAAAGATAAACGCGGCTTGACTATTCAGGAACTTTCCGACGCTATTGGGGTTTCGAGGATAACTGTTTCTATGGCCTTGATGAATCTTGCCGGAGCTGGTTTAATTCAAGTCCGTTCAATTGGAAATTGTAAATTACATTATGCGTCGGTTTTATTGCAAAAAACACGCCGGGCGGATGGTGGAAAATGAAAAAATTAGTTTTGTTTTTTATTTTGTTGCTGCTTTTACAAAACGTTTATGCTGGTATTGGTAGTTCATCTAATTTTAATACAAGTAATAAAGGGGATTCAGGAGGTGTAAATAATAACGCAACTTCTGCAAGTTTTACACAAAGATTCTTTTCAGGCGTTGGCGCGGTAGGTCAGTATATTGTTTCTACATTGAGCGGGCGGTTTGGTGTTTTGGGGGATACAGCAGTTTCGTTGGCCATAAATGTGACTTCGCCGTCGAATAATTCAATTCTTGTAAGGGGAAATGAAAGTTTTACGGGTGAAGATGATTTGGGAATAATAAGCAATTTTCTAAATATCACTGCAAATGTTTATGATGTAAACACTTTGTTGGGTTACGAGTCCGCTACTTGTTATTTTTATAATGAAGGAGTTTCAATAGGAAGCAGCAGCACTAATTCTTCTGGGGATTGTTTTATTCAATACAATAAGAGTGCTGATAGTGTCGGGATAAGAAATTTCTTTGTTAATTTTTCTTCAACTTCGGGGAATACTAGTATTGAAAATTCAAGTGTAAATATTTCTTTGGAAAGATACGTGACGAGTTTGACTATGAGCAACTTACAGATCAATGGTAAATATTACAATGGAGATCAGGCCGTTTTGTTAATATCTGTAAGAAAAAGCAATGCAAGTGTGACAAGCCAACTTTATGATCCTATAAATATTTCTGCTGCAGCAATGAATAGTATTAATGCTATTAGGGGAATAAAATATTATCCTGGAAATAATATAACAAAATTAAGCACGGGACAGTATTCTACAAATGTTACATTAGTTTACGGTGCTGGTGCTGATTCTTTTGTAAAATGGCAAGTTAATTTGAGCGATGACGGATTTGTAAATTATCTTGGAAGTGCGTTGCATTCTGATGAAGATATTTGTTCGGCGGACTTTGGCGCGTTTAGCGATTGGAGCGCGTGTTCGGGCGGAACGCAAACACGAACGAGGAATGATACTAGTGGTTGCAGCGAAGTTCAGACGCAAAGCTGTTCGTCTGGAGGAGATAGTTGTTTCCCTGCCGGAACGAAAATTACAATGGCTGACGGAAGTAAGAAAAATATTGAGGATGTTAAAATTGGAGAGTATGTTAAATCTTATGATTTGATTAATGATAAAATTGTTTATGCAAAAGTTCTTGAAATTGAGTCACCTATTAGAGAAGGATATTATGATGTCGGTGGGATTTTGAATGTTACAGACGAACATCCAATTTATGTAATGAAAAAAGATGGGCGTAAGGGATGGGGTGCGGTTAATGTTACAAAAGCTAAAATCAATTTGCAAAAATCAACGTTAAGTGGGCAAGATTTATTTTCTGTTGAGAAAGGAGACAAACTGTTTAATGAAGATGGAAGCTGGGTGGAAATAAAATATTTGAATTATGTAAAAGGAGAAATCCAAACTTATAATTTGAAGCAAGTTGATAATTATAATGTTTTCTTTGCTGCTAGTGTTTTGGTGCACAACAAAGGAGAAACTGAAACTTGTAGCAACGAATGTTCTTCAGGAGCGACGCAAACTACGTGTTTAACTGATAGTAATTTAGGTACGAGAACTTGCGGCAACTTTGATTCTGATACTTGTACTGAATGGGGTTCATGGTCTTCAAATTCATGCAGTGCCGGAAATGTTTGTTCAAATGCGCAGTGCGTTCAATCAACATGTACTGAGAATTGGAATTGCAATTCTTGGGGCTCTTGTGTAAATGGAATACAAACTCGGGCTTGTAATGATTTGAATAGTTGCGGAACTAGTAATAATAAACCTTTAGAAACGAAGCAGTGTAATATTGTTCCTTATGTTTCAATTGATGGAGGAGAGTGTTTCCCTAATTGGGATTGCGGCGATTGGGGAAGTTGCCGTGGCTTTTATGATCTTAATGATGTTTTGAAAAATGTTAATGCAGTTAATGGAACTCAAACGAAAACGTGTAGGGATTTAACAGGGTGTGCTTACAATGAAACCGAAGCTAGGACGTGTTCTTTAAGAGTTCCTATTGAAGCACGTTTGACTCAATGGTGTTATGATGATTATGTTGAGATTTATGAAGTTAGTTCAGGGGCGCTTGTAAGTAGAGTCAAACAATCTGAAATAGCCTTTACTAATTTGAGTAGAATTGATATTACCTTTACGTCGTCGAATTTCACTGGAAGTTGCGCTTATTGTTTTAATGGAATAAAGGATTATGATGAGACGGGAGTCGATTGTGGTGGACAGTATTGCGGCAGCTGCCTTTCGATTTACGGCGTTTTTGACTGGGCTTTCTGGGTTGTCGTCGGCTCTTGGTTCAGTTTTGGATTTTTCCTTATAATATTATGGAGAAGAGAAGACGAAGAGAGAAAGAAAGAAGGAAAGGAAAGCTTGCTTGAAAGTGTTGCCGAGGAAGTTGAAAGCGTGCAAATTAGTTCGGCAAGAGAAAAGGAAATTGAAGTGGAAATTGCAATTTTCTTCAGAAAGATTTTGGAAAGCAGAGTTTCCGTCGAGAAACCAGAAACAAAAGTCGGAGAAAAGGTTGTTTATGTTGAGCCTGAAGTTCAAATTAAGAGAAGAAGAAATATCCTTTTGGAACAACTTAAGAGAAAACTTCATGAGTGGAAGAAAGAGGGCTATAGTGGAACTACGGCTTTAGAAGAAAAAATAAGAAAATTGGAAAGTAAGAATAAAAGTTTCTTTAGCAGAGTAGTTTCTAGTTACAAAGAAAGGGCGGTTGAAGCGCAAAGGTCTGAAAGATTAGAAAAAGAAAAAGAGATGCGAGCAGAAAGAGAAGAGAAAAGAAATGAAAAAGAAGAAATGTTGAAGTATGAAAGATCAAGAGCTCGTTCTGAAAGAGAGTTACGTCTTGAAAGGGCTGAAAGTGAAAGAAAATGGAATGAACAAAAGTCGTCGATTAAAAAATGGTTTGGCGGTTTGTTTGTTTCATCTAAGAAAGTTTCTCCGACGGAAAAGATCAAGAAAATTGTTGTTGAAAAAGAAAGACCTAAGATTAGAGTTGAAGAAAAACACAAAGTTAAAAGCGGATTTTTTGCAAGATTATTTGCTAGATCATCTGAAAGAGAAAGATTGCATAAGAAATTGTTGATAGAAAAGAAAGTTCAAGAAAAGAATGTGCGCCATATTGAAAAAGTTAAATTAAAGGTTGAAAAGAAGAGAATAAAATCAGTTCAAAAAGAAAGAAAGAGAGTTGAAAAGGAAAGAAGAAAGGTTATAAAGAAAAAGATAAGCAAAGTTACGCGAGAGATAAGGAAGAGAAAGTTCCTTGACTTGATGAGAAAGTTGCGATTATGGAGGAAAGAAGGATATTACGGAACTGCGGTCTTGGAAGAAGAAGTTAAACGACTGAAGAGGCAGTTGTAAAAAGAAACATATAAAAATAGTTTTAAGTTTATGATGATAGGTAAAATGAAAAAGAGGAAAAAGAAAAGTTCTGGACATTCGGCGAATCATATAAAAGAAAAGAAAGTTAGAAAGGATTTTGGCAATTATGCTGAAAAGATTGATCGGCTGAAAGAACTTGAAAGAGAGTTGCATGTTTTGAATCCGACGCAGCAATATTCCACTGAAGTTAAAATTATAAAATCAAAACTTAAAGATCCAACGGCAATTGCTGAAATTCAAAGGCGAATTACCAATTTGAAGAAGAAAATGGCGAGGAAAATTAAAAGAAAATCTCCTTATAAAAAACTTGAAAGAAAAATTGAAAATTTGGATGATAGTTTACCCCGTATAAGTTCTAAGATAAGAAATATTCAAAAGGATTTGAGCGAAAAAGATGAAGATGCTCGTGAAGATCTTCAAAAAGAATTTGGGAGATTTAAAGATAATTTAAGGAGGAATCTTCAAGAGACGGAAGAAGTGACGAAAGCGCACGCCGATTCAAAGATAAGCGCTCTTTTAGATGAAAGGTACAATGATTTTGTAAGTTCGCTTAAAGAAAATATAACTAAAAAAGAAAGAAAGAATGAGTCGGCTTACAAAGAAAAACTTAAACGGGATTTTCTGGATAAAGAAGAAGAGCTTGAGATTAAATACCGACGTAAAATTGAAGATCTTAAAAGTGCTTATGACAAGAAAGTTGAACTTCATTTGCAAGACGAAATTGAGTCTAGATTTAAAGAAAAGGTTGATCAAAAAGTTTTGAAAGACAAACTTGCGCTTGCAGCGCATTTTGCAGACAAAGAAAAAGAGCTTATGAATAAAGAAAGAGAGATACTTGAAGGAGAACTCCGTCATGAAAAAAGCAAACTTTACAATTCTTTGAAAAAAGATTTTAATTTGAGGCTACAACAAAAACTTGGAGAAATTGGAAACCGCGTCGATAAAGAAAAGAAAGAATTCCATAGAAATGTCTGGCACGAATTTAACAGAAAATTGCAAAAGGAGCTTGAAGCGAAAGAAAGAGGAATGAGGGAAAATTTACATTCGGAGTTTGAAAAACAAAACAAAAAACATCTTGAAGAGCAAACCCAAAGAATAAGAGTTGAACTTAAAGATAATTTTGATAAGCAACTTTGGGAAAGGAAAAGACAGTATGAGAAACAATATTCATTGCGATTGAAGAAGCTTGAAAATTCTTTTGGCCAGAAATACAAACATCTTGACAGAGTTCATAATGAGTTCTTAAAAATTTCAGGCATGGAGAAGAATAAAATTGCGCATGATAAGAATGAAATTAAAAAGAAGGCGGATGAATTAAGAAAAACACAACATTTGAGGGGTTCTGAAAGTAATAAAATTAGGGCAGGGCTTGAAAATGAAAGAACGATCTTGGAAAGAAGGGAAAATGATTTTGTCAGCAAAGAAAATAATATAAAGAAAGAATTTGAAAATAAAAAAAGAGTTATTGACGAAGAATTTAAGATTCTTAAAGAAAAAGAAGATGCTGAACTAGAACAAGAAAAGGCGAAGGCACGCGTCAGAATTTCTGCAGAGTTTGACAGGAAAATGCGCGCGCGTATAGATGACGAGAGAAAGCGCATAAAAGAAAAATTGCATAAAGAATTCTTGGATAAGATGAAACTTTTTGTTGAACAGCAAAAATTGCTTTTCAGGAAAGATATGGTTGGAAGAAAAGAAGATAATGAAAAAAGAGTAAGAGAGTTGCAAAATGTTATTAGCAGAAAAGAAAAAGAAATTCATTTAATGAAGGAGAAAACACGCGAAGATATGGGGAAAATTACGCGCGAGAATAAGGCCTTGAATTCAAGTTTAATGAAAAAAGAGGCGGACTCTGAAATTCTTGGTAAAAGGAAAGCGGAGCTTGAAAGAAGTGTTGGGGCTCTAAATAGTGAGAGAAGAAGATTAATTGATGAAATTACTCATGAGAAGAAAAATTTGAGAGAAATTAATTCAAAGAATCTGCAGCAAAAGCATGTCATTGCCCAGATTTCTGTAGACAAGACGAGGTTCAAGACGGCCTTGCTTAAAGAAAAAGAAAAAGAGTCGCGTGCTGTCTCTGAAATGCGCAGGAAAGTTGAAAAGGATTTAAGGGAGAAACGGGCTGAAGAGGGAATTAGGAAGGGGGAATATGAAAAGGAAAAAAAGAAGTTTGAAATGAGGTTGAAGGAAAGCGAAGAAGATAAAATAAAAAATATTGTTGAAACTACACACAGAAATCTTCATAATGAACTCGAAAGAAAAGAGCGCGAGATAAAAATGAGATTGGATCATGAGTTTGCAAGAAAGTTAAGAGAAAATGCGCTTGAAAATCATCAAGTTCTTGAAAAACATGAAAGAGAGCTTGAGCGTGAAATTCAATCCAAACTGAATAAAGAATTTGAAAGGAAAGATGCACAAGTTCTGGAAAAAGAAAAAGTAAAGCTTAAATCAGAACTTAAAAGCAAACTTGGAAAAGAATTTGAAAAGAAATCAAAAGAAGAAATTAGAAAAGAGGTCTCTGAAAAGCAAAGAATTTTGGAGAAGAAAGAACGCGATGATATGGAGAAAAACAGAGAGCAACTTGAGAAAAAGAAAAAGGAAGTTAAAGAAGATTTGACTAAGAAAATTGAATCGGCTTTACGACGCTGAAGAGTTTTTACATTATTTGTGATTCTTATTGTTAAGTTCCCACCCGAAAACATTAATAAAAAAGATAAAAACTATCTTAAAAAAAAGAGGTGATAAAATTCAATAGATTTAGAATATAAAATTACTAAGAAATCTTTTCTATTATAAATTTGGTTTCTGCAGCTTCTGAAATTATTGAATAAAGTTGGAGTGTGCCTACACGCGCTTTGAAAACACCTTGTGATATGGGCATTTTTGCCTTTTCTGCAAATTTGTTTATAATATCGTGGATTTCCTCTTTTGAAAGTTCGATATTTATTTCTTTTTCACTATCTGAAGTATGAACTATTAGATTTTTGTCCGGCCCGTTGCATTCAATAATTTTAATCTCAGGATTTTTTATTAAAGAATTCAGCTTACTTAGGTCAAGGGTTATTTCTATCTTTTGCATTTTTGGTTTAAGGTATTTCAGTGATTCAGGAATTCTCAAGTCAGGGACTTTAAGTTTTCTAGGAATTTGTGAGTGAAATGGTCTTATTGCTGGAATTTTTATTCTTGGTATTATAGAATTTTTCATTTCTGCTCTTTCTTTATCTATTTGGTCTATTTTATCGTCGATTTTTTGTTTTTCTGTTTCTTCTTCTTTTTGTGTCAGAACATTAAGGCGAACAATTGCACTGCCGCTGTAATTTCTCACCAATTCTTCAGTAAATTTTCTTAGAAATTCTTTTTTAAAATCTTCTGATATATTTTGTTTCATCTTTGAGATCTTGTGAATAGTTGTTTGTCGTAGGAATTTATGTCTGAAAAATTTTCGTATCCCTCGCTTTCATCTTGATCTTCTTCAGGAGTTGGAGGAGCTATTTCTTCTTGAAATTGCGTTTCGCTTTCAGCGGATTCCCGCATCATAATCCCCCTTTGCAGTTGATTGTTAAATGGTTGGGCTAAAGGTATTTGATTGCTAAATGGCTGGGGCATTTGTCTTTGAGGAGATTGATTAGGGGGGTTAGACATTTGAGGAATGTTTTGTTGAGGCATTACGTTTTCAGGTCTTTTTTCTGAGAAGAAACTTAGACCTCTTGCAATTATTTTATTTTGTTCCATTAATGTGTCTATCTTTTTTATTAGTTCTTCCCGTTCAAATTTAGATTTGTCGTCGGAAAAGTCCTTTTCTGCGAGTGATTTTGCGGCACCTCCAAATAATTCAAGAAGTTTTTCTATATTATTTGATAGCCCATTTAATTTTATTGTCACGTCTGTCATAACTTTTTGGAGAGCAATTGTGTTTTCAGCGAGCGCGCGTATTGTTGAATCGTGAGAATTTGATATTTTAGGGGTTTTTTTATGCGGCGCGTGTTTTACAGATTTCTTTTTACCACTCTTCTTTTTCATAATTTAGATAGGTGGTTTTGTTTTATAAATTCTTCGAGAGTTGTCTTTGGAAATAAATATCTTGGAAATTTTTACTAGCGCAGCTAATTTATAATATTTAATATATCTCCTGTTGAGTAAACTTTAATTTTATCTTGATCTTTCAGTTTTTTATCATTACTCCAAATAGGGCAATTTAATTTTAATGCAAGAGCGAAAAAATCAATATCATCCGGATCTGGAGAAATTTCAAATGCCTGCCTAAGAAAATCTTTATACTTCTCTAACGGAAAAAATTTAACCGAGATAGCCAAATCAATCTTTGAAACTTTAAATTCCTCTTCTGAGATTTTTGTTTTTTTGATTATTTCATTTCTATATTTATCAATTTCTTCAAGTGAGAATTCAGGAGCAATTAAGTCCAGATTATCATTTAGCATAATTGCTTTTTTCGTTTCAGAATTTTTCCAGAAACAAGTCATTAAAATATTAGTATCAACGACTAACTTCATTCTAAATTTTAGATTAAGCCTCTTTTCTTTAATGCTTCAAGTCGTCCGCTTCTTCCAGCTCTTTGAAGTCTGACAGCCCAATTAATATTTTCTTTTTCCTCTTCAGAAAGAGTTTCATTCAACTTTTTCTCAATTGCTTTTCTCGCAACCTCGCTCCAATTAATTACTTTATTTCTATCCATTTTCTCTTTCAATTCACTTGACACAGATAAAGTTAGGTTTGGCATTTTCGTGTATTATGTGTAATATGTGCAGATATTTAAATGTTTTGGTTTTATGTAAAAAACAGAATAAATTTGATTAAAATGTTTTAGGAAATTTAGAAATAGTTAAATCAATTATTCTTGTTTTTTATATTCTCAAAGTGCCTGGGCTCTTTATCTGTTCCTGCTACGGAGCGCGTTTCAAGTTCATGCACGTACTCTGCAATATCTGCTGCAGCGTCGGCATTTACTGATATGCTGTCTATTCCATTTTGAACCAAGAATTCTGCCATGTCTTTTCTGCTTCCGGACTGGCCGCATATACTTGTTTCGACGTTATAACGTTTGCAGACTCTTATTACATAAGATAATTGATATAAGACTGCGGGATTCATTTCATTATATAAGTCTTGAACTCCTGGATTATTTCTGTCAATTGCAAGAATATATTGAGTTAAGTCGTTTGTCCCAAAAGAGATAAATTTTATTCCTTCTTCACATAGCTCTTTTATTATTTGAACTGCTGCAGGCGTTTCAATCATAACTCCAAGTTTTACATTTTTGAAATTTATTTGATTTAAGTATTCCTTTACTTTTCTAAGTTCTTCAACCATTATAAGCTGCGGCATCATTACTCCGACGGTTTTTCCTTGATTAGCAATACGTTGAAGTGCTTTTAATTCAGCGAGCAATATTTGTGGTTTTTTTAATGAGTATCTTATCCCGTGAAGTCCAAGCATAGGGTTGCCTTCTTTTTCTTTTGGCGCGCCAAGCAAGTTTGAAAATTCATCAGATCTTATATCTGAAGTTCTTACCCAGATTTCATCGAAATGTTTTGCAATTTGACTAACTCCTTGATAAATTATATTTTCGTATTCATTTATTGAATTATTTTTTAAGAAGTATTCTGGATGTTTTCCTGATTCTGCTATTATTCCTTCAATTCTTGTTAAACCGACGGCAGTTGCTCCAGATTTTGCTGCTCTTTCTGCAAAAGTTGGCAAGTCGACAATTACTTTTATTTTTGTTTTAGTATGCGCTTGAATTGGTTTTATTTCTACTTTTTCGTTTTGGAGGTTTGTGTTAGTTGCTCCTTTGTAAATTTTTCCTGTATATCCATCTACAGTAATTAATTCCCCTTCTTTTAGTATATTTGTTGCTTCTTCTGTTCCTACAATAGCTGGAATGCCCATTTCACGCGAGACAATTGCCGCATGGCTTGTCATACCGCCTTCGTCTGTTACAATTGCAGAAGATCTTTGCATTGAGACAACCATGTCTGGATTTGTCATTTTCGTTACCAAAACATTTCCAGGTTTTACATTCTCGAGGTCAGACATTTCTTTTATTATTATAACACGTCCGGATGCAATTCCAGGAGATGCAGGAGTTCCCTTTAAAATTTCTTCCCCAGAAATATTTCTTCCTTCGTTGGCATTTTGCCTTTTTGATAGAGTCGTTATTGGGCGAGTTTGAACAATATAAATTTCGTCGCTTTCTATTGCGAATTCAATGTCTTGGGGTTTGTTATAATGTGCTTCCAGTTCCAAAGAAATATCTGCAAGGCGTTTTATTTCTCCTTCTTTTAGAACTTGTTGCTTTGCTCTTTCTTCGCGCAACTTGACTGTCATTTCTGTTCCGCCGGAATCACGAGTTATTGCAATTTTCTTATTTGCAATTTTTTTGCTTTTTATTTCTATATTTGGAGAGACAACGTATTCGTCTGGAGTTATTTTTCCTGAAACAATTCCTTCTCCTAATCCCCAGACAGCTTCTATTATTATGTTGTTTGATTTTGATGTTGGATCTTTTGAGAATATTACGCCGGACTTATCAGAGTTTATCATTTTTTGGACAACAACTGCAATTTTAGCGTCGACGTGAGCGAAGCCATTTTTATTTCGGTAGTAAGTTGCTCTTGATGTGAAGAGAGATGCGAATACCTTCTTTACATTTCTTATAAGTTCCCCTTTTCCTTTTACATTCAAGAATGAGTCCTGTTGTCCGGCGAATGATGCCTGCGCCAAGTCCTCTGTTGTTGCTGACGAACGGACTGCGACGAAAATCGGGTCGGTGCTTCTGAATAAGCCCATCGGTGGGCTTTGCTGCATGGACGTACGATCTGCGCTTAAATTTTCATACGAATCAGTTATTTCTTCTTCGAGTTCTTTTGGCATTTTTGAATCGGTTATGAAAGTTCTTATTTGCAAAGTTATTTAATCGAGCTCTTTTGTATCTTCATAATTTATTCTGTCAAGAAGTTCCTCAATTTTTTCTTTTATCCCTGCTTTTTCAATAAAATATTCATAAGCTTGAGCTGTTATAACAAATCCAGGAGGCACTGGAACTTTTAAGTTGAAGATTTCTGCCAAATTTGCGCCCTTTCCTCCAGCGACGCTTCCAGAGTCCTTATCTAGTTCGGAAAACCATTTTACAAAGTCGGGTTTTTTATTAAGGGCTTTGAAGTTTTCAGGGATGGCTTTTCTGCTTGATTCATTAGAAGTATTTTTTGTGTTGAATCTTTCTTTTGGCTCTTTTAAACTTTCAAGATAGTCATTTAGATTGTCTTTATCGCTGTATTCTTCAACTTGGGCTTGCTTTTTTTGCTCATGGAATTCATCTTCAAGAGTTTTCCCTATTTTTTTCAGCTCTTTTTGATGAGCAATTGCTTCGTTAATCCTATCTTCTTTTTCCTTTTCATTAATCTCTTTTGCCTTTAGCGCGTCTTTAAGTATAGAGCCGAACATTTTATTTCCTCTTTTAATTTTATGATTTTGGAAAGTTATAAATCTTTCTTGATGACGAAAACAAACAAACTATTTTAAAGTTTTTTATCTTAGAGTATTATGCAGTATAACTTGCATAAATCTGAAGTTCTTCTTCTCTTTCCGTTTTTGAATATTCTATTAAAAGGTATAGGTCCCTTTCACCAACTTTTTCAGTTATCTCCCTAGTTTTGAATTTTGCTTCTGAAGTGTCAACATGATATTTATCTATAAAATATTTGAATAGTTCTGCGTTATTGATTCCAATTTCTGTAGGATTTCCTTGCATTTCTATTCTGGCGCTCCCGTTTTGTCTAATTATTTGAAATGGAGGAGGGCATGTTGCTATCTGGTTCAATACTCTTTCAATTGTTTTCTTGTCCAGCCGTTTTCTTTCCATATTTGGTTATTTTTTCTTTGATTTTTAAAGATTTATGTTTTTTGTGATAATTAGTTTTAAAAAGATATTCTATTCTCGAGCTGTAAATTTAAAGGGAGCTAATCAATATTCCTAATTTTAGCGGGAGAACCTTAACCTAAAGCTAAATTCATAAGATTTATATATTAGAATATTCTAATATTTACATGAAAGAAGTATATAAGCTTCATGCAGAAATGTGTAAAGTCTTTTCTAATTCAATTAGATTAGAGATTCTAAACCTTTTAAGAGATAAAGAGATGTCTGTAACAGAACTTATTACAAAAACCAAACTGACACAGGCTAATATTTCTCAACACTTATCTATCATGAAATCTAAAGGAATAGTCGTATCAAACAGAAACGGAAAGAATATTTATTACAAACTTTCAAATCCTAAAATCATTAAAGCATTTGATATTATTAGAGAGATTTTATCCGAGAGGTTAGAAATGGATAGAAAATTGTTATTTGTTCAAAGGAGAGAAAAATGAAACTCAAAGAGAGCGGTATGCCAGAAGAAAACATGTGGAAAGAATTTTTTAAACCAGATAAAATTCTTAAGAAACTTGGTTTAAACACCGACGTAGAAAATGCAGCAGATTTGGGTTGCGGGTATGGAACTTTTTCAATCCCCGCTGCAAAAATAGTCCGAGGAAAAGTTTTTGCAATTGATATAGAGTCAGAAATGGTTAAAGAAACAGAAAGAAAAGCAAGAGAAAATAACTTAAGCAATGTAGAAACTATACTTCGCGATTTTGTGTTAAAAGGTTCTGGTTTAAAAGATGAAAGTGTGAATTATGCTATGGTTTTCAATATTTTATATACTAATGGAAGACCTGAGAAATTACTCAAAGAAGCTTACAGAATACTAAAACCTGGTGGGAAAGTTGGGATTATCCATTGGAATTACGATTCCGCAACACCAAGAGGACCACCAATGGAAATTAGACCAAAACCAGAGCAATGCATTAAGTGGGCAGAATCTGTGGGATTTAAATTACAACAAAGATATGACTTGAAACCATATCATTATGGTATCGTAATGGAGAAAAGAAAATGAGAGATAATAATAACTTAATCATTGGAATAGTAATTGCTGTAGCTGTGTTCTTACTTTTTGGAATGTTTGGTTTTGGAGGCATGATGGGAAATTGGGGCTATGGTTTCGGAGGAATGTGGATATTTGGATTCTTATTCATGACTCTAATTTTAGTAGCTCTTGTTTTATTTATCTTATGGTTAGTTAAACAATTGCAAGAGGGTAAAGAATGAAAATAGAAGATTTTGCATATATTGTTGAGACTGAAAAGAGTTTCGATGAAGCAGTTGTTTCAGTGCTAAAAGCAGTTGAACAGAAAGGCTGGGCTTTGTTTCAGATTTATGATATAAAAGAGAGATTAGCAGCAAAAGGATTTGAGCAGAAACCCTTAAAAATTATTGAGATTTGTTCTGGAAAACATGCTAATCTATTCTTGAATAAGAATAAATTAATCTCTCTTTGTATGCCTTGCAAAATCAATGTTTTGGAAGAAGATGGAAAAGTAAAAATAATAGGAATGAACCCATTAATAATCTCTCAGTTCTTTCCAGAGATAAGCAAACAAGAAGCTGAAGAAGTAGAGAAAGATATTAAAGAAATTGTTGATAATGCTAAGTAAAAAGATGTAAAATATTCAAAAGTTAATTGATGAACTTGTAAGAGGATATACACAGAGTAAATATGATAAAGAATATCTGAAAGAGAGAATAAATGAAGTTAAAGATATTGTAAGGGTTACGATTGTTGTTGGCTCGCGCAAACAATATGAACTTTTTAATTTTGAATAATTGTTATTCATTAAATTTATAATAACTGGGAACAAAAGTCTCCCATAGTGTTTTATAGAAAGTTATTTAAGCTATTTATTATCTTTATATAAAAATGAATAGCGAAGATTTTAAGGAAGTAGAAAATTCTTCGGGCCGTTCTAAGTGGATTCTATTTCTAATTGGGGCTATTGTTTTAGTAGTTCTTTTAGTAGGGGCTTATTTTATATTTCAAGGTTTTCCAAAATCTTCTAATTCAACTCTTTCCGGCAAAATGATTGCCAAATTTTCTGGGGAGTATGGTATAGAAGGAAATTTTCTGATAAATCCAAATATGGAAAAGGCATACGTGCAATTACGGACTCGGGAATACCCTTATACTGAAGTAATCGTAGATGACTGTAAGGTTTGTGATAAAGTGGACAAAATTACAAAATTGCGATTTAGTGAAGAAGGTAATTCTTGGATTGCAGTTGGAATCAAAAGTGGTGAAGAATACATAATATTTAATGACAAATTATATGGTCCATACTCTAAAGTTGATTATGAGTTTACAGAACCTCTTATTAGTAAAGATGGAAAAAATTTTGCCTATTCTGTGATAACTGAAGATTCTATATATGTATACTTGAATGGAGAAGAATATGCTGTTCATGATAAAAGAGAGGATCCCTATCCGCATGTTGGGGGGCTTACGTTTAGTCCAGATGGAAGCAGATTAGCTTATGAAGTGACATTTCCAAATAAAAAAGAAAGCTTTGCAGTAATAGATGGTAAAGAACAGGATACCGTCTTTTCAATAAGTTTCATCACATTTAGTCCGGATAGCAAGCATATTGCTTATTTTGAAGAGAAACAATTTAGCGGAAGAAATTCTTATGTAGTATTTGATGGTCAAAAGCAGAAGTCCTACTCTAAAATTGAGGATAATCTATTAGATAATTTAGGAAATCCTATTTTCTTTAGTCCTGATAGTAGTAAACTTGTTTACATTGGAGTAGATATGGATCAAAATTTGGAAGAAACTTCATATTTAGTAATAAATGGTGAAGAAACACGAAGTTTTGAAAGGATTTCTTTGATTGAGTTTAGTAGCAATAATAAAATTGCATATGTTGCTCAAACTTCTCCAGCTGAACTGGATATTGTGGAAGAAGGAGGTACTTGGAGAAGTACACAAGTAGGAAATACAAAGGAATCCTTGTATGTTGAAAATGAACTTATAGATGAAGTTGAGGTAATGAGTTTATTTGGGATAACCGAATTTGTTTTTGATGAAAGTGGTAAAAAATATGGATATGTGGTAGCTCCTAATAGACAAGAAAATTATGCTGTAATTAATGGAAAAAAGGGTCCAATATACACTTATATCTCTAATATTAAATTTAGTCGGGATGGAACTAGATATGCTTATTATGCGATGAAAGATAATGAGGTATATATTATTATAGATGGAGAAGAACATAAAGCTTATTATCCTACAAGACCTTTTGTTTTTAGTAGAGATAGTAATCATATCGCATACTGGGCTGGGACTTTTAATTCAAATGACATAGAGCAAGGTAAAATCGGGCAATCATATGTGGTTTTAGATGGAAATTCTAAAGAATCATATGATGATTTATTTCCTTTAATTACTGAAGCATATGGAATGGGACACCCCTTATATACTCAGAATTTAAAATTCACAGATGATAATAAATATCTCAAATATAATGCTAGAATAGGAAATGAATTGTGGTTGATGGTTGAACCAATTAAATAATCATTCTTTTCTAGAGATTATTATGGGAACAATATTTCACACATTATAAATAGTACTCTCAAACCAGGCTTAAATTTATAAATGTTTAATATATTCTCTTGTTATGGTAGCAGTTCTGATATGGGTGGTTCTTGCAGTAATCTTGGTAGTTGCAATTGCATTCATTTACTATTATAATAGATTTAATTTGCTTGGGAATAGAATTGATAATTCTTTATCGCAGATAGATGTTCAGCTTAAACGTCGGTCGGATTTGATTCCGAATTTAATTGAGACGGTGAAAGGTTTCGCGAAACATGAAAAGGGCATTATGGCTGACGTGACAAAGGCGAGAAAGGCCTTGGTTGGCGCGAAAGATATTTCTTCAAAAGTTAAGGCAGGAGACGCATTGCAGAGTGTTTTAGGAAGATTGTTCGCTATCGCCGAAAATTATCCTAATTTGAAGGCAAACGAGAATTTCTTGGAGTTGCAAAGAGAATTATCAGCAACTGAAGATAGAGTTGCTTACGCGCGTCAGAATTATAACGACAGCATTCTTGATTACAATAATTTGTGCAAGACATTCCCAGGAAGCATGTTTGCAGGAATTTACGGAAAACAAGTTCGTGAGTATTTGCAAATTGCTGAGGGTGAAAAGAAAGTTGTGAAAGTTGATTTTGAGTAGATAAATTCTTATAAATGAGTTATTTTTTGGTTATTTATGAATAGAGATTACAAAGCCGAAACTCTGGAAACTTACAATTCTATCTCACAAGTTTTTGATAGGAAATTTGAAGAGCATTTTTATGTGTATTGTTTGGATCTTGCCGATGATTTTTTGGCTTCTTTAAATGGAAGGAGAATTCTTGATTTGGGAAGCGGTTCCGGAATTGCATCCGAATATTTTTTGAGAAAGGGATACTCTCCTTTGTGTTTTGATAATTCTGAAGGGATGTTAGAGTTATGCAATCAAAAAGGATTAGTAACTTGTAAGGGAGATATAGAAGAATTGGACTTACCCGAGCTTTTTGACGGTATTTGGGCTTATGCTTCTTTGTTACATATTCCAAAGAAAAATCTTATTTCTGTTATTGAACGAGTAAGGTCTCATTTAAATCCATTTGGAAAAGTTGCTATCTCTTTGAAAGAAGGCGAGGGAGAAGGTTTTGTGAAGACAAAAAATCATCCTGAAAGTGAACGCTATTTTGCTTATTATAAAGATGAGGAAGTAAGGGAATTATTTTCTGATTTTCATTTGCTTAGTTCGTCTAAAACTTCACGGGTTAAATCTGATGGCGGGAGTGTTTTTTTAAATTATTTATTCGGTGTTAAGATTCATTAATCTTAAATACTTATTTCTTTTTTCTTTAATATGAAAGGAAGAGTTCATGTTGATTTCAGGGATGAGATTTCAAGGAATAAATGGAAGTCGGTGTTTTTGATAGCAACGATAGTAATTGTTTTTGCAGCATTAGGGTGGGTTGTTGCAATGGTTTACGATCCGTCGCTGTTTTTTATCATTATGAGCATTTCAATAGTTATTTCAATTCTTTACACTTTGTTTGGATATTATAATTCTGATAAAATTGCTGTGGCTTCGGTAAATGCTAAGCCCGCGTCGAGGCAAGTCCATAGACAATTTTACAGCTCTGTTGAAAGCTTGACTGTTGCTTCCGGGTTGCCTATGCCTCGGTTGTATGTGATGAACTCAGGAGAGATAAATGCGTTTGCTTCGGGCCGAGATCCGAAACATGCAGTTGTTTGCGTTACAACTGGCGCTTTGGAAAAACTTGACAAGTATGAATTAGAAGGGGTTTTAGCGCATGAGATGTCTCATATTGCTGGCTATGATATAAGATTTACAACTTTGGCGGCTGTACTTGTAGGAATGGTTGCAATTTTTTCTGAAATATTCTTAAGAAGTTTGTGGATGAGTGGAGATAGAGAAGAAAAGAGTGGGGCAATTCTTATTGTGATAGGAGTTTTATTAGCAATTTTGGCGCCGATTGCAGTTCAACTTGTTCAGCTTGCTATTTCGCGGAAGAGGGAGTATGCTGCCGACGCGTCGGCTGTTAAATTTACAAGATATCCTCAAGGATTAATTAAAGCGCTGAAGAAAATTAGAGATGATAGTTCAATTGTTAAAGTCAATCCGATAAAAAATAAAGTTGTTTCGTCTTTGCTTTTTGTTTCTCCGTCGGAATTATTAAGCACTCATCCTGCTATCAGCAAGAGAATTGATATTTTAGAAAGGATGTAATAACATACAAATCTTTTTAAAAAGTAAGCAAATTGTTTTTTATGGTAAGAACTTGTGAAGTTTTTGTTACAGAAGATTTATCAAATCAAGATAGTCAATTTACTAGACAATATGGTGCGCTAGTTAGAGAATCTTTTAAATCACCATTCACTTCTTTTATTAACAAACCACGATTCACTTCTTTTACTAGCAGCAATATAGAAAGTTTGGCTGCAAATGTTTCTCAACTTTATGGGAATAATGATCTTGGTAAAATAACTACTTTATCTGCGCCTTATGTTGAGGAAGGTTGGGGATATTTTCCAGTATCAGAAAATGAATTTAGAGAATTTTATAAAAAGTTACCTCCTATGAAATCAGAAATATTAGTGGGCCATAGGACTTAAAATTATTTTTATAATTTTTGTAAGTTAAAATCTTTTAAAAAATAAATTTTATCGTTGGGAAATTTATTTTTGTTCATATTTAACCTAAGTGCACAATCGGCCGGTGAAACTAAAGAAAGGATCGAAAAATCACGATTTCCGATACTTAGCTCAAAGCAAGTTTTCGGAACGAGAAAAAATTGCGCGGAGCAAGTATATAAAAATAAAAAAGATAAAAAAATTGATTGTTCAATTTATTCTGAACTGATTTCTGAAGACTCGCTTGTTTCCTCGCCACTATCGGCAGAGGAAGACTCATCAGAGTTATCTGCTTCTTCTTTGTTTTCAGAAGCTTCTTCTTTTTTCTTTTCTTCTTCCATTTTTACCTCATTTTTAATTAAGGTGCTAAAAAATTTAGCATTTAAAAGTTTTTGTAACTCCTATAATTGAAACAAATTTTTGTCCTAAAAACCTTTAAAAACTATTTTTCTCATTCAACCTTAAGCCCCGTTAGTATAAACTCAGAAAATCTCTTTGAGATTCTGGTAAAATACAATCGGTGCGAAAAATAAAGGCATGCCCCGTTAGTATAGAGGCCAAGTATACGGCCCTTTCAGCTCGTCGCACGAGATGATTCAAGTGAAGCGAGAAAGCACGGCCGGGACCCGAGTTCGAATCTCGGACGGGGCGTTTATTTATTAAACTCTTTTTTCCTTGTGAAATTATGAGAGTTCGTTATAGTTTTTCATCACGTAGGACAGGTCATATAGATAATATGAGAAAGCAAAGAGAGAAGTACCCAGCTTTGCTTAAAAAAGTCGTGACTGGTTCGGACATTATTCTGGAAGTTATTGATGCGCGGTTTATCGTAGAGAGCAGAAATGAAAGAGTTGAAGAGTGGGTTAAAGGTTTAGGGAAGAGATTGATTTATGTTTTTAATAAGGCCGACCTGGTTGATATGAAAAAGATAAACAAAAGTGTTTTGAAAAACTTAAGACCGTACGTTTTTGTTTCAGCAACTGAAAGGCATGGAGGGAAGGATCTGAGAGAGAAAATTAAAATTGAGGCGAAAAAAGTGAGAGTTTTAACAGGAGAGAAGTTTGACAAGATTAACGTTGGTGTTATCGGTCAACCGAATTCCGGCAAGAGTTCTATAATCAATTTGCTTATCGGTCGTTCATCGGCAGGCGTCGGTTCTCAAGCGGGCTTTACTAAAGGAATTCAAAAGTTAAGATTAAGCGAGGATGTTTTATTGTTTGATTCTCCTGGAGTTATTCCTGAAAATAAATATAGTCCAGATAAAATGGAATCCATAAGTTTGGATGCAATGATTGGCGCCCGCTCGCCTAATAAATTAAAAGATCCTGAAATGGTTATTGCGCATTTATTTAGTTTGCATCCAAAGGTTTTGAAGAAATTTTATGGTGTTGGGAATGAAATAATTGATTCTGAAGAATTTATTGAAGCTGTTGGTAGAAAAATGAACTTTTTGAAAAAAGGTGGAGTTGTCGACGAGGATAAGATATCAAGAAAGATAATTCATGACTGGCAAGACGGGAAGATAAAGGTTTGATTATTCTAACCACAATAACATTACCATTACTCCAACACCTATAGCAAAAGTAATTATTTGAAGGATAGCTTTCTTTAAACCAATGTCTTTGTGCAATTCCGGGATTAAATCAGAGCCCGCTATGTAAATGAATCCTCCAACTGCTATTGGAACTAATATTGCTTCTAAATCTTTTATATAATTTGATGCCATTAATGCGATTACAGCGCCGAGAATGGCTGTTAGCGCCGAGATGAAATTTACTAAAAGAGCTTTTGATTTTGAAAATCCACCATGAAGCAAGACACCAAAATCGCCAATTTCTTGAGGTATTTCATGCAAGGCCACCGCGATTGTCGTCGCAATTCCTATAGGGAAAGAAATTAAGTAAGAAATTCCTATTATTATCCCATCTAAGAAATTATGTATTCCGTCTCCGACAAGATTCATAATTGCAAAAGGGTGCACGTGTTCTTTTGTGATAGGCATGTGACAGTGCTGCCAGTGAACGACTTTTTCCAATATAAAAAATATTCCTATTCCTATTATTATTGATATTGAAGTCACTAATGTAAATCCATTTTCTTCCACTGCTTCGGGAAGAAGGTGAATGAATGCATCACCAAACAATGCTCCTGCGGAGAAGCTTATAGTATATATTAAAAATTTTTTTAGCTTTTCTGTTTTTATATTGATAGTAAATAATCCTATGAAAGAAATTAAACTTACAATAAAAACACTTACTATTGTGTAAAACCAGATTGTTAGCATTTGGGTTTTAGGATTAATTGGTTTATAAATTTTTACTTAGTTAGTAATATACTATAAGATAGATAATTAGCAAAGTTTTTATAGTTTGGATTAATAAATAAATCATGGCAGAAGTTATGATCAGAGTCAAGGGTTATGAATGCGAACGTTGCACTCATCAATGGGCTCCCAGGCGAAAAGACAAACCAACAGTTTGTCCGACGTGCAAAAGTCCGTATTGGAATAAAAGGAAAAAGAAATCATGAATATAAGTTATAATTCTTTTGATAAAATTTATAAACTTGTTTTGTTCTTTAGTTTTATGAAGAAAATAGGTATTTTGTTTGTTGCTTTGTTTGCAGTTTTTTTAGTTGTTGGACTTTCTGCGCACTTTGTTTTGGCAGATGATGACTCTAACAGCGATTCTGGAAAATCTGAAGGAGAAAAATCAGGAAGCGGACAGAATGATGATAACGATTCTGAAGATGAAGATTCTGACGATGATAATTCAAATTCTGGGAAATCGGGAAGCAATTCTGAAAAGGAAGATAGTGATGATAATGACAGTTCTGAGGAAAGCGAGGATAAAGATGATGATGAAGACGAGTTT
>JAUSKC010000017.1 GCA_030647125.1 Nanobdellota archaeon
AAGCCCTAAGATCTTTGGGTTTTAATAGAACTGAAGTTGGTACAATACCCTATGAACCCTGGAAAGGAAATCCTGGAAGACCGAGAATATGGAGATTTCCAGAAACAAGTTCTATGGTAAACTATATTGGTTTAGAAGATGTTGGTGCTGAACAAGTTGCAAAAAATCTTTCTAAATATGGAAGTCATAACATTCCAATAAGAATAAATGTTATGGCAACTCCTGGAAAAACTGGAAAGGCTGCATTAGATGATATTGCTTCAACAATTAGAGCAACAAGAGATTTGCATATGGTTGATGAAGATGTTATAAATATCTCTTGTCCAAATACAGAGCATAATCTTGATAAAAAGAAAGCTTTTCGAAGTGATTTAGAAGATTATTTATATGTTGCAAGAAATGAGATTCGTTCATATCAAAGATTAGGGGCAAAAATATCGCCAGATACTAGCGAGGAAGAATGTGAGATAATAATTGATACTGGAATAAAATATGGAATAAGTTTCATAATCGCAACAAATACAACAAAATTACATCTTCCCCAGTATATTAATAAATCTCCGGGTGTTGGTGGAGCAAGCGGAGCAGCAGTTTATGATTTATCTCTTAAAGTACAAAGAATGTTTGAAACAAAGTTAGATGAAGTTGATAAGGAAGGAAGAATTAAGATTGTTGCTGTCGGAGGGATTGATTCTGCTGAAAAATTCATAGAAAGAACTACACAAACAAAAGCTAGAAAAGTTGGTGTAATTTATCCTACCGAAGACTTAAGAGAAAGGCAAAGATCTCCAAGAGTTGAAGAAATTCAGATTTATACTGGATTTATTTTCCGCGGTCCTAAGTTGTTGCAAGAATTAAGGAGGGTGGCTTAAAATGTATATAGATGCACATGTTCATGATAGAGATGGTAAACAAGGATACAAAGGAGAAACTGTAGCACATGCACTTAGTGTTGCAAAAGATTCTGGATTAGATGCTATTTTAGTTATGCCGAATACAGATCCACCCATTATAGGAGAAGAAGAGGTAAAAGCAAGATTAGAATTAAGAAAAAATGCTAAAATTCCTGAAGTTTTTTATGGAATGTATATTGGAGCAACGGCAAATCCAGAACAATTGAAAAGAGCTGTTGAACTTTCAAGGAAATATCAAGAAGTTGTCGGAATAAAACTTTATGCGGGGGAATCTGTTGGAAATCTTGCAGTTGTAAATCCAATGAATCAAATGATAGTTTACGGAACATTAGCACAAGAAGGGTTTGAGAAAGTTTTAGCAGTTCATGCTGAAAAAGAAGCGTATATGAATAAAAGCATATGGAGTTCTGTGATTCCAATAAGCCATTGTATTGCAAGGCCACCGCAAGCCGAGATAGAATCAATAAAAGATCAAGTATTATTAGCGAAATACACAAGTTATAAAGGAAAACTACACATTGCTCATATATCTACACATGATGGAGTGATGTTAGTGGATCGGGCTAAAAAAGAAGGTTTAGATCTTTCTTGTGGAGTTTGTCCACATCATTTAGTTTACTCAATGGGAGAAATGTTTAAACCAAATGGAATAATCTACAAAGTTAACCCGCCATTGAGAAGTGCAGAAGAACCGAATTTACTTCTAGAAGATTTACGTAATGGTTTAATTGACTTTATTGAAACAGATCACGCACCTCATTCTAAAAAAGAAAAATTAGAAAATCCATTCATGTCTGGGATAGTTGGATTGTGGGCTTGGCGAATTTTTGAAGAATATTTAAGACAGAATAATTTTACAGAAGAACGAATAGTAGAAGTTACATTTTCAAAACCAAGGGGAAGATTTAATCTGGATGTTAGTAGAAGCAATCGTCCAATAAAAAATAGAAGTGCCGATTATCCAATAAATCATTATAATGAGTTAGAAAAATTAATTGGATGGAACTAATCCCAAGATTTTTAAACTAAAAGTTCTTATTGATAATATGAAAAAAGAACTTGCAGTTTTGCTCTTAATAATCGTTTCTTTTAGTTTAGTATCTGCAGTATATGGAGTTTCTGTAGAATCAAATGCAAATGTTGGAGTAGGAGACGATTCTATCTCAGCAAACTCGAGCGCGAATGTTAAAAATTTGAATAATTCTGAAAGAGGAGAAAGAATGCGCGAGAGAATTGAGAATATTATGAATTTTGAAAATAGATTGAGAATAAAATTAAATAATTCAGACACTTGCCCAACAAATTGTGAGTGTGAAGGTTCTGTAACTCGTTGTATGATAAATGGTACGAGACAAATGACAGTAATAGCAGGTAATTCAGGCAACATAATTATTATAACTAAAGAAATTAATGCGTCTACAAGGGTTGAACTTTACAAGTCGGATAATGGAACAATCATTGCTAAATTTAGAAATAACGAAACAAAAGAGATTATACTACCTGATGAAGTAAAAGAAAGAATAATTGCAAAGTTAAAGGCCAAAGCGGAAATGAGGAATATGACTCTTGATGAAAATGGGACTTATTATGTTATTATGAAGAAAAAGGCAAGATTATTTTGGATAATTCCTGTAAATGAAAGTATTGACGGACAAGTTGATGCTCAAACTGGCCAAGTAATAATAGTTAAAGGCCCTTGGTGGGGATTTTTAGCTGCTGATGTCAAGGCCGAGACAAACGTATCTGGTTAAATTAATTTCTATCCAAAAGTGAAACATTAATTTTATAACTTCTTTTTGTTATTTTGTTTTATGCCAATATATTCACATTCTAAATTATCAACTTTTGAACAGTGCAAACTTAAATATAAATTTAGATATATTGATAAAATAATTCCAGAGATTGAAGAGACAATTGAAACGCATCTCGGTTCTGTAGTTCATTCGACTTTGGAATGGCTTTACAAACTTGTTATTCTAGGCAAAATTCCGTCAATTGATGAGACAATTATGCATTACCATCAAGAGTGGGAAAATAATTGGGTTGATGATATTGTAATAATAAACAAAAGAATGTCTAAAGAAGATTATTTTGAAAGGGGAATAAGATTTATCTTGGACTACTATATAGAACATGCTCCTTTCAATGACAACACTATAGAAATTGAAAAAAAGATTTTTGTTAAAATTGGAGATGAAGAGCACACCTTACAAGGATTCATAGACCGACTAGTTCACAATATAAAAACAGAAGAATATGAAATTCATGACTACAAAACATCTGGGACATTGCCGAGCAAAGAAAGAATAGAAAATGACAGACAACTTGCGCTTTATTCAATTGCAATAAAGGAAATTTTCGGCAATGACAAAAAAGTAAAATTAATATGGCATTATTTGCACTTTAATAAAAAGATAGAAATTTACAAAACAGATGAACAAATTGAAAGATTAAAAGAAAAGATTCAGTTTCTCATAAATGAGATTGAATCAACAAAAGAATTTCCTTATAATATCTCTGCACTTTGTGATTGGTGTGAGTACAAAAATATCTGTCCGGCATGGACTAAATCTAGTAGCGATAATAAGATTATAAAATCAAAAGAGGAAAGAGAGAAACGGCTTAGTGATTTTCCAACGCTGAAGAAATACTTGAAGGATTAGACCCCACTAACTTTGACAATTCAGATTTGGTATACTTTAAGGCATTAAGATAATTTCTCAACGCATTTGAATAAGATATCTCTGAAGTGTCTAATTGTTTTAATTTAGATATAAAAAATTCTTTCCTATTATCATAAGTTTCCAATTGCTGATCAATTTCGCTTAAAGTTAAATTCTGCAAACAAGTAAAAAGATTTGGGAAAGCAATAAATTGAAATTCATCTTCTGAATTAAATCTTCCATAAGGCCTTTCAGATGAAATAGCCTCCGAGATTATTTCTATATTTGGATGCATGTTTTGTAACATCATTAGAATTTTTAGAAAATCACTCTTTTTAAAATTATTGTCCTTCCAGCATCTATTTTGTAGATGATGTGACAATTTGTCTTCCAGCATCTATCTTATAGATGATGCAACAATTTATTGTTCTTCCAGCTATTGTCCTTCAATTACTTTTTCTATTTCTTTATCCTCGAAGAATCTTGCCATGTCAGCGACATGGTCGTCAGAGCCGAGCTTCACAATTCTTACTCCTTGCGCTGCACGCCCCATTACTCTAATGTCATGAAGAGAAGTTCTTATTACAATTCCTTTTGCAGTTGTGATTATTAAATTGTCATTATCATTTACGGAGACGGTTTTAACAACTTCCCCAGTTTTATCAGAGACCTTTAAGTTTATTACTCCCTTCCCTGCTCTACCTGTTTTTCTATAGTCGCCTATTGAAGTTCTTTTTCCGTAACCATTGCTTGTTATTGTCATAATAGCATCGGTATCAAGAATTTCCAATCCAACAACAGCGTCGCCCTTGTCTAGTTTTATTCCGGTAACTCCGTAACTAGCTCGCCCCATATCTCTAACTTCGGATTCTGCAAACTTTATTGCTTGTCCTTTCTTTGTTGCTAACAAGACCTCTTGTCCTTTTTTAACTACGTCAACACCAATTAAAAAATCAGAATTGTCAGCCGGCAGGTTAATTGCCCTAACTCCCGAAGCTCTTGGTTTTGAAAAATAACTCAAAGATATTTTCTTGACAATTCCGTTTTTAGTGGCCATGAACAAATAATCATCAAAGTTCTTTACAGAAATTACATTTGTAATATTTTCATCTCTTAAATTAAGGATATTAACAATTGCACGGCCTTTGCTCAATTTTTCTGCTGCTGGTACGTCATACGCCTTAAGCCAAAGGACTCTCCCACGAGAAGTAAAGAACATCAAATAATCATGAGTTGAACAAGTTAAAAGTTGTTTTACAAAGTCCTCGTCAGTTAAACCTGAACCAATAACTCCTCTGCCTCCGCGCTTTTGCTCACGATAGGATTCAATATCCAATCTTTTTATGTAACCCTTATCTGTAATTGTAACGACGACTTCTTTCTTTTGAATAAGATCTTTTTCTTTTATTTCTTTAAAGTTCCCCATAACTTGAGTTCTTCTTTCATCTCCATAATTCTTTTTCAATTCAGAAACTTCACGAACAATAATCTTCAAAACTTCTTTAATATCCCCTAAGATCTTTTCAAGCTCTGCAATTTGTTTAGTTAATTCTAAATGTTCTGCTTTTAATTTTTCAACTTCGAGAGAAGTTAATTGTTGTAACTTTGTTTCTAAAACTGCTTTTGCTTGCCTTTCACTAAGCTTATACTTAGACATCAAGCCCTCAGCGGCCTCGACTGCACTCTTTGATTTCTTAATTAAAGTTATTATATCATCAATATTTTTCAAAGCAATCAATAACCCTTCAACAATTTCCATTCTTTCTTTTGCTTTTCTCAAATCGTATTCGGTACGCTTTATGATTATCTTTTTTCTATAATCAACATAAGCATCTACTACACTTTTCAAGTCAAGAACACGTGGCTGACCGTTTACTAAAGCCAAGAAATTAACATTGAAAGAATCCTGCAGGCGCGTATACTTGAACAAAGAATTTATTACAAATTTGGAATTTGCATCTTTTTTTAATTCAAGAACAACTCTTATTCCTTTCTTTGAACTTTCATCTCTTAAATCGGAAACGTCTTTAATTTTTTTGTTGCCCACCATTTCTGCAATCTGCGTCACTAAAGTTGATTTGTTAACCATGTAAGGAATTTCTGTTATGACCACAATTTCTTTTCCTTTCACGCTTTCCGTTTTTACTTTTCCTCTTACAATAAGTTTTCCTCTCCCTGTTTTATACAAGTCCTTCATGTCGCCAGAGACAACTCCTCCGGTTGGGAAATCTGGGCCTTTTATAATTTCGCAAAGCTGATCGTTGTTTATACTTGGATTTTTTATATTTTCAATGATTGCATCAGCAACTTCTGTAAGATTGTGTGGAGGGATGTTAGTAGCCATACCGACGGCAATTCCGGTTGCGCCGTTCAATAACAAAGCAGGTAATTTTCCTGGAAGCAATACTGGCTCTTTAACTGAATTATCAAAGTTTGGAACCATTTCAACTGTATCTTTTTCCAAATCCTCAAGCAATTCCATTGCAATGTTTTCCATCTTCGCTTCAGTGTAACGATAAGCAGCCGGAGGATCTCCGTCGAGAGAACCGAAATTTCCTTGACCGAATACTAAAGGATAACGTAATGAAAAATCTTGAGCTAACCTAACTAGTGCGTCATATACAGAAGCATCTCCGTGAGGATGAAATTTACCAATAACATCTCCGACGATTCTCGCTGATTTTTTTGTTTGTGTATTCGGTTTCAGACCAAGCAAACTCATTGAGTAAAGAATTCTTCTCTGAACTGGTTTCATTCCGTCTTCAACTGCAGGAATTGCACGCGAGACAATGACAGACATGGCGTAGTCCAAGTACGCTTTTTTCATTTCGTCATTTATTTCTGCATTAATAATTCCTTTCTCGTCTTCATGATTTATTTCTTCTTCGTCTGACATTTACTCTTCATCCTCCTTATCTAAGTATTCTAAGAATTGATCTTCGCTTAGCTCTTTCTCATCGGTGTTTCTTCCTTTCCATTTGCAGTTCTTGCATTCCCATTCGCCGCTTCCTTTTCCCTCTTCGCCGTTAAGAACAACTTGAACTTTGTCGCTTTTACATTTAGGACAGATACGGACTTTGAATGTCTTTCCAATAGATTTTTTTTGGGCGACCTTCTTTCCTTTGGCTTTTGCATACTCTGCTGGGGAGTCGTACCCTTCTTTTATCCAGTCCGGTGTTGATATTTTACTTTCTTTAGGCATTTTATTTGTTAAAAACCTCCAAGGCCTTCTTAGTTCCAGGAATAAATTTTAAATTTTTTAATTCTTTCTTTGCAAAAAAAGAAACTCCTGCACCTTCACGAATTGAGATTTTAGAGAGATCATTCAATTTTGCTCTAAAAATATGGTCTACTTGATTATTCCAGTTAACATCAAAACAAAATTTTACAGGAAGGGAAAATCCAATTTCTTCTATAAGTTCTCTTTTTATTTCTTTAACAAAATCATCTGATTCGGCCTCTCCACCAAATAAAGACCATAAACCTGGAAATAAAGGATGATTCAGAGTTTTTTTCTGAAGTAAAAACTCTCCTTTATCATTAGTAATTATGCATCCAACAATTTGTTTTTGTTCAAAATCTTTCATCTTCATTTTTATTCGTCCTCCCGCTTTTCAAATTTAGGAAATAAAAGATGTTTATAACCGCATTTGTTACATAGATACATTGGCTCGGGGCCATCTGGATTTTGTGTCACCACAACATCTTTTGATCCACATTTAGGACATGTCATTTTTAATTTCA
The DNA here is from genome assembly GCA_030647125.1 of Nanobdellota archaeon. Classification (GTDB taxonomy): domain Archaea; phylum Nanobdellota; class Nanobdellia; order Pacearchaeales; family GW2011-AR1; genus JAUSKC01. The sequence goes on from JAUSKC010000017.1 coordinate 7,322, forward strand.
TTTACGAATCCAAATTAACCTTAAAGGTCAAGATTGGCCTCCTTTGCATTTTCTTGAATGAATTCCTTTCTTGCTTGAACGTCATCTCCCATTAACATACTAAAAGTTTTATCTGCCTCTACTGCATCTTCGATGAAGACCTTTTTTATTTTTCTTGTTTTCGGATTCATAGTCGTGTCCCACAACTGGTCCAAACTCATTTCTCCAAGACCTTTGAACCGTGTAACATTTGGATTTTGCGCTCCTTTGACGGCTTCTTTCAATTCTTCGTCGGTGTAAACGTAATGGTCTGATTTTTTTCTTACTCTATATAAAGGGGGCATTGCAATATATAATTTTCCTTGCTCAATTAGAACAGGCATAAATCTGAAAAAGAAAGTCAATAAAAGCGTCTTAATGTGCTCCCCATCAACATCAGCATCAGTCATTATTACAATTTTAGAATATCTTAATTTTTCAATATCAAATTCTTCTCCAACACTTGTACCAACAACAGTAATTATATTTGCAATTTCTTCGGAAGATAAAGCGCGCGCAGGACTTGACTTTTCAACATTCAAAGGTTTACCTTTCAAAGGCAAGATTGCTTGGTTTTCTTTGTTTCTTGCTTGCTTCGCTGAACCACCAGCCGATTCTCCTTCAACAATATAAAGTTCTGTGTCATCTGATTTTTTACGAGAACAATCTGCTAACTTTCCTGGCAGCCCACCAAGACCAAAAGCATTTTTTCTTCGTACAAGATCTTTTGCTTTCTTAGCAGCTAAACGCGCCTTTGCAGAATCGAGCGCCTTGAAAATAATTTTTTTTGCAACTTGAGGATTTTCTTCAAGATATTCTGATAAAACAGTGTAAGTTATTGAATCAACAAAACCTTTAATTTCAGAGTTTCCTAATTTTGTTTTTGTTTGCCCTTCAAATTGCGGCTCGGGAATTTTCAAACTTATTACAGCTGTTAAGCCCTCACGAACATCATCACCCATAAAGCTATCTCCATTCTTCAAATTTCCTTTTTTCTTCGCGTAGTCGTTTAATGCACGCGTTAAAGCGGTTTTAAAACCTGAAACGTGGGTTCCACCTTCAATAGTATTAATAACATTCACAAAACCAAAAATGTTTTCTTGATATGTAGAGTTGTATTGAACTGCAATTTCCAAAACGTTATTGTCCTGCTCACGCTTAAAATAAATTGGCTTAGGATGCAAGACATCTTTACCTTCATTCAGCCATTTTACAAATTCTGATAGACCACCTTCATAATGAAATGACTCTTCTTTGTTTTTCTTTTCATCTTTTAAGACAATTTTTACTCCTGCATTAAGAAAAGCAATTTCTCTAAAACGCGTTTCCAAGACCTTATAATCAAAATCAATTGTTGAAAATATTTCGGGGTCGGGCCAGAAAGTGATTATTGTTCCAGTTTCTTTTTCTCCCGCTTTGCCAGCAACTTCAAGTTTTGTTTTTGGAATTCCGCGAGCGTATTCTTGCCTGTAAAGTTTTCCGTTTCTTTTGACTTCAGCTATTAGTTTAATTGACAAAGCATTTACAACAGAGACACCGACACCATGCAGGCCTCCTGAGACTTTATAAGAATCCTTGTCAAACTTTCCTCCGGCGTGTAATTTTGTCAAAGCAACTTCAACTGCAGAAATTTTTAATTGAGGATGCATCTCAACAGGGATACCTCTGCCATTGTCTTCAACCGTCGCGGAGCCATCTTTATTCAAAGTAACGATAATATTGTCACAAAAACCTGCCAAGGACTCGTCTACAGAGTTGTCTACAACTTCGTCCACTAATTTATGCAGCCCGGGCTTTCCTGTAGAACCAATATACATACTCGGGCGCATTCTTACTCCTTCTAACCCCTCAAGCACCTTAATTTTTTGCGCGTTATATTCTTCTTTACCCATTTTTCTCTCCAATTTTATAGCCCATACATTTAGGGATAAATGGTTTTATTAACTCAATTAATCTTTTGGAATCTTCTTGTTTAAATCTTAAATAATAATATTTACTATCTCTAAACCCTATTTTAGGGTCCAAACCAAATTTTTTATTAAAAACATCTTTCATTAAATTATGCTCTTCTAAAGAGTATGAATTGGTGCATAAAATAATATATCCTTGCTTTGTCTCATAACTCCCATCATCACAAATCCAAAAAGCTAAATTATTAGGATTAAGATAATTTAATATTTCAGGACTTACAACTTTCATACCATCTCTATAAAACAAATTTCTATAATAATTAAAAATGGGATGAGTGTTTGTTGAGAAATCTATTGCATGAATAGTATGATTTTTTATTTTCCTCTTAACTTCCCTAAATTCAGAAATACTAAAATTAGAAAGGATATCTCTTTTGAATTTAGCATATTCTAATTGCTTAACTGAATGTGAAAATCTAAAACATGAATTTTTTTCTCTTTGCCTTATACTTGCGTCACCTAATAAACTCCCAATAATTAAATCATGCTCTTCTTTGTTTAATAACAAAAGAGGATTTGTTTGAATATCCTTATTCCATTTTCTAACTAATTTAATCAGATTTCTAGCTGAAACATTTTTGAGATTGTATCTTTTGGAAAATAGAGTAATTTCTCTATCTGTCCTCAGAGAAGCAAGAATTGAAGCTTTACTTTTTTGTAAATAAGGTAAGATAGCCAAAACCCGTCCTTCATTTATTGCTGAGTTAAGAATTCTTGGTTTTATCTTCAATACATGGGAGAGAATCAATAAATCGCCCTTTTTCTTGATTTTCTTAGAAAGCTCAACTATATCAAAATTCTTTCTTACACCTTCAAGACCTTCTAAGACCTTTATGGAACTTGCATCATAATCAGATTTTGCTTTAGCTTCACTCATTTTAATACTATAAATTTATTTAGAAATTTAACAAACCGTTAATTTCCAATACAAAAAAAGCAACACCATTTAAAAACCTTTCTGAACGTTTTATCGACGATAAAACAGATTTTTAAAGGCAAAAAGCATGAATTTCTAATGGATAAGAAAAGGAGGGATTTGGAAAAAAGAATAATGAGAACTTTCGTGCTGGCAAGTGCTTTTTCACTGACAACTTTATCGAGTTCTATTTATTTTGGAATTCAACACCATAAGCAAAATCCTTACGAACAACTCAACCAAATACAATACATAAGAAAACAAAAAGAAAGCCGAGAGATATTTTATCTTGGAGGCGCTTTATCTTTTGGGATATTATTAGCATCCGGGATTTATTCAATAAGAAAATGTCAGGAAATTAATTAACCTTTCTTGCTTGCTTTTGAGGCAGCAACTTCGGCCTCTTTTGCTTCAGCGGCTTGCTTTGCTGCTTCTGCAGCTTCGACTTTTATTGATTCAGCAACATTTTTCTGGGATTTCTTCATGCTATCAACCCAGCGCAACTTCCGCCTTTTCATTTGATAGTTTTTTCTATTTTTTGAAGAAGCAAAGTGCAAAATAGTTCCGTCTGTTTTTACTAAAGTAATTCCTCTTGGAAATTCGTAATTCTCGCCTGTTAATGAATCCTTCGGCATTTTAAGTATAAGCCCCCTTTGAAACCTTGCTTCGAATTCTTCGTGCTTCAATTTCTGTTTCTCTTAACATTAATATGTCGCCGACTCTAACAGTTCCTTTAACATTTCGTCTCATTGAACGACCCTTATCACGACCATCTTGAATAAGCGCCTTAACTTGAGTTATTTCCCCTCGAAAACCAGTTCGTCCAACAATCTCTTCAACAACAGCAGGTACAGCCGGACCTATATTTTTCTCACTCCCTCTTGATCCTTCTTGTTGTTTTTGCTGTTGGGGTTTTAATGGTTTCATTTTAAAAGATTATAAGATTATTTCAATCCAGCGATTTCTCTTTCAACATCACCGGAATCTACAACTACAATTGAGGACGTTGCTACTGGCAATCCTGCCGCAATTCCTAATTTTTGTTTGCTGTCAACTTCAACGCACTTTATTCCTTTCTCTTTGCAAAGAACAGATAAGTGTGCAACGATTTCTTTTGGATTAACATCAGCAGCGTAAACAACCAATTTGGCGGTTCCTCGCTCTATTGCTTTAGTAACTTCATTAGTTCCTTTTTCAATTTTACCAGTTCTCTTCGCTTTCTCAACAATTCCGTATATATCAATAGCCATTTTATTTTTATCGTCGAATTTATTTAACACCCAAAGAATAGATCCTCGCGAAAGAATCGTTCATCGGATAATATTTATGGATAAATGTGGTTTATAAAGTTTTGGTGGAAGAAAGATATTCAAAAGGAATAGTTTTTTAAATAAAAAATTAATGATTTATAAATGGAATATCAATCACCGCCTGTTGGACATGAGATAAGTGCTGTTTTTCATGGAGTTCACGACGGCATTTTGAATGATGTAAATTTTCTTAGAAGGACAATAACTAATGCATTAAAAAAATATAACTTTAGTATTCTTGGAGAAGAACATCACATTTTTGAACCAAGAGGTTATACTTGTATGTGGCTTCTTGGTGAATCAGATGCTACAATACACACTTATCCTGAGCATGGTTCTTTTCGTTTTGGAATGTATAGTTGTCGAGGAGAAAATGATTGTAACCCGACTTTAGAGTACATAAAAAAGAAATTTGGTCCAAGATATATTGATTTAGCTGAAAGGAAAGTTGTTGTAGGGAAACCAACACTAATAATAAAACCCCAAGTTAAAGAAGAATCGAAAAGAGAAGAGGAACTTGCAAAAGAACGGGGGTGGCTTTGACTTCAAAAGTCATTTCCAACTTACGACAACGTCGTCAGTTCTTTCTCTCGGCAAGATATCTAATTTTTTAAGATCTTCAGGATTAACTTTGACTCCTGCTTTGAGCATTATTTCTCCAGCATAAGCAATCATTGCGCCGTTATCGACGAGCAATCCTCTTTCAGGACAAAAAAATTTGCAACCGCGTTCTTTGCACATTATTTTGCACATTTCTTGCAAACGAGTGTTGCATGCAACCCCTCCACCAAGAACTAATTCTTTTTTTCCGGTATGAGCTAAAGCTCGTTCAGCAACTTCGACGAGCATTGCGAAGACCGTTTCCTGCAAAGAAAAAGCCAAGTCCTCTAAAGAATATTTTCCAGAATTATATTTCTGCTGCAAGTTTGTCAAAATTCCTGACAATGCGATATCCATTCCTTTAACTTTGTAAGGGAGCTCAATGTAATTTTTTCCTTTAGACGCTAACTCTTGTATTTTTGGACCGCCTGGAAAGCCGAGACCGACATAACGAGCAAAAGTATCTATAAAATTTCCTATTCCCAAATCGAGCGTCTCACCAAAGACGCGGTACTTGCCTGATTCGTATGCAATTATTTGTGTGTTTGCTCCGGATGCATAAAGCAATACAGGATCTTTTGCTCCAGTGATTCTTCCAATTTCTTGATGTGCAATGCAATGATTTACCGGAACTACGGGGACGTTCAACTTTAATGCAATTTCTTTTGTGAATTTTAGACCTTCTAATAAACACGGAGCAAGACCAGGACCTTGTGAGAAGGCAACAGCGTCGATATCTTTTTCTTTTATTCCTGCTTCTTTTATTGCGCTTTCATAAACTTTATTTTTAACAGCGGCGTGGTGTTTTGCAACTTCCGTCGGTATCATGCCACCGCTTCCATCTTTTGTAGTAAATGCATCTTTCACATTTGACAATATTTTTCCATTTTTAACGACGCCAATTCCAAAAGTGTGCGCGGTCGATTCTATTCCTAGTATCATGAATATTAAATTAAATATATCTTTATAAATAATTTGCAATATGATAAATAATGACTAGTGAATTACCTTTTTATGAGTTGTATCCTACTTTTGAGATTCAAAGAGAGGGAGGAATTTTACCTAGAATATATCTACCAAAAGATTTTATAAAAATTCTACCAAGTTTTTATAATCAAGGAAGAAAAAAGACAGTTGATGATTATGCTCAAAATCTTGGAAGGGTGTTTGAATTTACGCCATTAAAAAGTGAAATAGAATTGTGTTGGGGGAATAAAACGGGAGTAGAATACGGTGATGAAACTGGACTCATTCATATTAGTGTTGGACTGAGGGAAAGATTAGATTTGGGTTTTAGTTGTGGTGGAGCCTGTTTTATAGAATCTAATCTAGGGACACATAACTCATTTATCACTGGAGCCATTGCAATGAAATATGTTTCTGAGTTATTAAAAACAATTATATAAATAAAGATAAAAAATTAATTATAAATAACTTTGCTAAGAGGGAATTTAGGTGAAAGGATTCGTGGGGCGTGTTACCTAAGGTTAATAATCTCACATTTTTTAAAATGTCGAATTCAAAACTAAACTTTTAAGAGGATTTTTAAAGTTGTAAAACAAAAGTATAATATAAAAAAGTGGTGAAATATGGTAAACCCTAAAACTCAAATAGTACCTGTCCCATGGGCTCATACAAAATTGAGGATTGCAATAGTAGTAATTCTGGGCGCTTTTATTACATTGTTGGTAGTGTTTTATATAATTGGATCTTTCAATATTAGAAATTCTAATGCTAGACAATCAAATGTTCGGGAGTTTCCAGAAAAATGGATTGTGGGTGAATTATATATTTATAATTTCTCTTCTGGATTGAGCTCTTTGTTATACCCTAATGGCATTCCAGAAGATGCTCTCTATAATTTCTATCTAGGTTCGGGGTCTCTTCCGGCGGGACTTATTCTTGGTCTTGATGGAGTATTGAAGGGCACGCCTACGGGAAAAGGTAGTACCTTTGAAATCTGTATAAAAGATGTTGATGAAAATTCTGCATGCGAAACCTATCTTATTAATACGAATTATGCAGAAGCAGATATTCCTGATGAATCAGTTGATAATAATATTCCAGTAGTCGATGATACAACAAAACCAGCGTCAGTCACAATTAATAATGGATCTTGTGTCATAAGTAATAATGGTTACATTGATATTCCTAAAACTATGTGCCAAGTAGGTGGATCATACGCTAAGGCATATGAGATCAAGGTATCGGGTTCTATGACTGGTCCTGTGGGCACTGTTTTTTCTTTTGGTGAAAATCCACAAATTCCTGATCTAGCTGATGAATCCTTTTCTTGCGGAGGATGGGAAAAAGATAAGATAATGCATTACTGCACGAGGAAAGTCAATTCAAATTTCGAGACCGCACAATGGTCCCTTATAAGATATAAGATTGCTGGAGAGATGATTAATGTTAATCCCAATATGCAAGTAATCATCAATGCAAGTGTAAGAAACGAGACTCGTATGTGGGAAACCGAGGCTAATGCAATATATACTATCTCCTGCCCGAAAATAGACTACTGCTCCCTGGTGAAATCTTAAAGACAAGGCTGAAAATAACTAATGATTATCTCCTATATAAATTCTTAACAATTAACTTCTTCAGAAAAAATTGATGTTACAAATCTTATCATATTTTCTGATATAGATCATATAATAAAAAGTATTACACAGAACTCGTGGGAACGCCTCCCTTTTTTATCTAGGAAAAATCTTATATAATCAAAGATTTTTAATTAATTATGGGAGATATCGCACTTGTATATATGGTTGCTGGACTTTCAAGCAGATTTGGAGGAAAGATAAAACAATTCGCTGAAGTAGGTTTGCAGGGGGAAACTTTAATTGAAGTTTCTTTAAGTCAAGCTCTTCCTGCTGGTTTCACAAAAATAATATTTATAGTGGGAGAAAAAACAGAGATTCCATTTAAAGAAAAATTCGGAGATAGGTACAATGGAATTCCAGTTTATTATGCTGTGCAAAATTATGATTCTAAAATAAGAAAAAAGCCGTGGGGAACAAATGATTCTTTATGCAGTGCAAAAGGATTAATAGATTGTCCCTTTGTTGTTTGCAATGGGGACGATTTATATGGAAAAGAACCATTCAAGATACTTGTTCAGCATTTGAAGAGAAAATTAACAGATGCCACCATAGGTTACAAACTTGGAGAAGTTCTTCCAGAAGAGGGAGAAGTAAACAGGGGAATATTCAAAATTAAACAAAAAACAAACATAATAGAATGTCTTAAAGAAGAATTTAAAATTTCTAAAGCAAACTTAGTTTTAAGGAATCTTTCAAGAGATGACTTATGCAGCATGAATATTTTTGCACTTTATCCCAAAACTTTAGAATTGTTAAATAAAATACTAATAGAATTTAAAGAAAAACATAAAAATAATCCTGAGATTGAATGTCTACTTCCTGAAGAGATTAATAGATTAATAACAGCTGGGAAAATAACAATGGAAATATATCCTACAAATGAAAAATGGATGGGTATAACTAATCCAGGGGATGAGATAATGGTTAAAGAAAGTCTAAAAAACAAAAATTAGATGAATTATATAAAAATATATTAATAAAAAAATAAAAATAAATTAAGAAGAATTATCTTTTCTTCTTTTTCTTAGCAGATTTTTTTCTTTTGCCGCCTCGAGCCATTATTGCTTCACAGACATTACCCTTACCATCAACATAATAAAGGCGTCCTGGCTTTCTCTTAACAACGTTCTTTACAATTATAGTTCCCATTTCACACCTCCTTTTTGAATTATAATAATCTTAAATCAAAATTCTTTTTAAATCTTTCGAATTATCGTCGAGAACGTGCAAAATCTTATTATAATTGGAATTTATAGGTATTTCAACAAGTTTCTTGTATTTTTTTGATGGGGAGATAGAAAAAGCCCATGGAGTAACGACCTTTTTCTCAAGAATTTTATTGTTTTTATCGAGCCAAAGGACGACAAAAGGGTAGAAAACAAACCAAGAATGAATTGGCATTTTAACATCGTACGAGAATTCGAACATTAGCGCTTTAGCGCTTTCACGACGGGAAAACATCAATCCGATAATTCTTTCAAAGGAATTGCACTGATAAACATCTAATGAAAATTTACTTCCACCACGAATGATTATTTTCTTTTTTTTCATAAAAAGTTAATTTTTCTTTTGCCTTTTCCTCTTTGGAGTTCATGTAAAGCTTAAAGTGTTTATTAACATTCGTCTCGCAAACAAAATCATGATGCCTGAAGCCTCCTCCAAATGCCTTTGGAATGTGCATAAGTTCGTGGATTATTACTTTAGTTTGTTCTTCTTTCGGTAGTTTATCAAAACGCTCGTGAATAAATTCAAGAGGATAAAATGCATCAACGCCAAGAGATATCTGCATTATTTTTGAAAGGGCATGACAGCGGGCAATTGTTCCGCGCGAACTTGTTCCATAACTTCTGAAACATTTTATTCTTTCCACTTTGATATGGGGGTATAAAAGTCTAGAAATCTCATTCGCTGTTTCTTGAATATCGGGCGCAGATTCGTATTTCATAATTAGATTATAATAAAGTTCTTTATTAAGATTATTAACCTCGTAAAAGTTATAAATTAATTAATCTCAACCAATTTCTTCTTTGAGGTTTTCCCAGATCTTATTTTAACTTCTTTTGCTCCAAAATGTTTTTTAAGAAGTTTAATAAGTTCTTCATTTGCTTTGTTGTTTTCCGGATGGGATTTTAGGTAAACTTTAAATTCACTTTCAGAAATCTTTTCAATTTCTTGTTTTCCCGACGATGGTTTGACTTTTATAGATAGTATCATCTCGTAACAATTTCCAAAGCGTCGCGATGTTTTAATTTATGTTCTTTGCCCCAAGCCATCTTTGAGCGGGCGTCAATTGCTTTTATGAAATTCTTTCCGAAGTCAGTATGCAAGTGATATGCAAAGTCCAACGCGGTTGATTCAGGAGGCAAGAGGAAACAATCAGGCAAAATATTTCCTTTTGAGTCAGCTAATTTATTTGCGCCTGCGGGGAAGATTGCAATATATTTTAACAAATCAAAAACCGCGAGATTTAAAATTTCTTGAACTCCTGTTCCTTGATAAACATCCAAAACATTTTTCTTCATTTTTTCTAAAGCAGCTTTTTGGCCTGAACTTAAGTTCTTTTTTATTTCAAAATGATCATTTCCTGGAACGTAATCAATTAAACCTGCTTTAGCTGCTTGCCTTAATGCAAGTTCAGAATCAGTTGAACACGCGTAAATTAATTTATTAGGATAAGCGGACTCCAGCTTTGCAAGATTTGTTTTTGCATTTTCATGGTCGCATTTGTTTGCTGCAATTATCATGGGCTTTGAAATTTCGCGAAGTGAAGAAGCAAATTTTAAAATTTGTTCGTTAGTCCATAAAGTTGGTTTTTCCGGCAAGTTTGCTGAACGCAAGACCGCTTTAACCTGTTCTTCATTAACTTTCAAACCAGAAAATTGTTTTACAACAGCATCGGAGAATTTTGCTTTTTCCATCTCGGCCTTTCGGGCGAAACCGCGCCAGACCTTGTTTAAGATATTGTAATACCATAAATTTAATTCGTTTTCTAAAAATTTGACGTCCTCGACAGGAGAGTAAGTGCTTCCTTCAGGTAAGGGTTTTCCTTCTGCGTCGGTCATTCCAGATAAGTCAACAAGATGAATAAATACGTCTGCCTGCCTTAAATCATCTAAAAATTGATTTCCAAGGCCCTTTCCTTCTGATGCGCCAGGAACTAAGCCAGCGACGTCCATTAAGTCAACTGGAACGAAACGCCAGTGATTTATGCAAAATCCGTGAGCGGGATTACATTGAACATTAAACTCTTTATCAATGCATTCAACTTTCACGTATCCGACGCCGTGATTTGGTTTTATTGTAGTAAAAGGATATGCCGCAATTTCAACTTCTGCCAGCGTCGCAGCTTTGAAAAAGGTACTTTTTCCTACCGAAGGTTTTCCAACGAGACCGATTAACATGACTTAAAAGAATGAAAAACCTTTAAATATCTTATTAAAATCGTAAATAAAGAATATAAAATCGAGCCTATAGCTCAGCCAGGTTAAAGTGCTTAAATGCACAAACCCGTCTGGTTATAATTGCTCAATATAGAAACGAGCCTATAGCTCAGCCAGGTTAGAGCACCGCTCTTATATGAACGCAGTCCTTAAGGATTGTGATCTCTTGGAGATCTCTGAGAGAGGCGGGGGTCCACAGTTCAAATCTGTGTAGGCTCATGTAAAAAGAACCTACGGTTCTTCTTACGACATCTCCCTTAAGGTGGTTTATTAAAATTTTTAAACTAGGTTTTATTAAAATAAAAATGGGAATAATAAGAGGGGGAGCAGTTTTGTTTCTTTCAATTGTACTTTTAATTTTGCTTATTTTGACAAACTCTTTGCTTACTGTAGGACTTTCTTTGAAATATGAAAATTTGCAGCCAGAATTGGCGAATGCTATCCATGGAACCTTGGATGAAATTAATTTCTCTAGTTTTATAAATGAACAAGCAGATAATGCAAGAAGCACTTGTGCAAGTCCTGGAAACTTTTATTATACAAATAAAAAGACAAACACAAATGTCTTTGTTCCGTGCACAGTTGTTGAAAGCGGCAAAGCAAATGTAATAAGTTATGTTTCAAAAGGCACGAATTCAAGCGTTGCTAAAAATGATATTGATAAAATTTACTATACAATGCTTACAACATGCCAAACAGGGAACTACACTTTAACAGAAGATGGACTCAATCAAACTTTTTCTATTCCGTGTGATATTGCAAACCAAGGTAACGAAGCAACAGTAAATTACACACTAGGCCAAATTGCACAAAAGGCCTATTATCAAAATTACTCGTGTGATTATTGGACATGTATAAAAGAAGGCAATTCACTTGTCATTGTTTCAGAAAAATCGCAAGAATACTGGATGAATAAATTTTATCTTGCTCTGCTGATTTCTATAGCAATAATTGTTTTATTGTTTTTTATGTTGGAAAAGAAGTCGGACTTGCTTATTATCGTCGGTATTTTGCTTGCTCTTTCAGTTCTACCAATTCTTAAAATAAATGAATTAATAGTTTATCTTTTAGGAAATGATATGCTGCAATTCCTTAAAGTATTTGAAACATTATTCAACCAGGCCGGTTACGTTTTCAAGATTTCATTGACAACTGGAGTAATTCTTTTTGTAATTGGAATAGCTATAAAGATTGCCGGGGGGCTTGAGGCAATACAAGGATTTTTTACAGGCGATAAAAAAGAAAAGGAAATCAAGGACTTAAAGCAAAAAGTAAATACTCTTGAAAAAGATAAGAAAAAATAATTATTTAATCTCCTGAATTAAACTTTTATAGGATTCTTTTGGGTTTCTTGATTTCTGTAAGAAAGAACCAATAACAAATTCGTCTGCTCCTGCTTTCTTTGCAAGTTTGATTGTATCTGGATTTATTCCCCCGTCGACTTCAACAATAACTTTTCTGTTTAGTTTCTTTATTTGTTTTATCTTAGTCAACGTGCCTGGAATGAACTTTGCGCCATACTTTCCAGGGTGAACTGTCAAGATTAAGACCTTATCAATTTGTTTTATGTATCTCTTTATTTTGCTTACAGGCGTTTCAGGATTTAATGCAATTCCAATTTTTTGGCCGGACGACCTTACAAACTTAATAATTTGAGCTGCTTGATTAGTAGATTCTATTTGAAAGATTACACTTTTTACAAAACATATATTTGTAGCAATCCACTCTTCTGGCTTTTTTATCATTAAATGAGCTTCATAGTTCTTTCTTGGCAATTCCAGATTTTTATCCAAAGAATTATTCTTAACAAACTTTCCGTCCATAACATCAAGTTGAATTAATTTTGCAAATTTGACTTTTCTAAAACGTTGATTAAACTCTTTCTGATTGTGTGATATTATTGAGGGTATGATTTTCATTTTACCTTATGTAAATAATCAAACGATACTTTTATAACTATCTGTTAATTTATTTTTTTATTAAAAGGGGTATTAAAAAGAGGAGCATGAAAGTTGCAATAAATGGCTTTGGGCGAATAGGGCGTATTGTTTTTAAATTATGTTTAGAGGCAGGAATAAATGTTGTTGCAATCAATGATTTGACAAGTACTGACGTCCTTTCTTATTTATTAAAATATGATTCTGTTTATGGACATTATAATAAAAGAGTTGAAGCTGGAAATGGATTTATTTCTGTTGGAGGAAAAAAATATGATGTCTTTGCAGAAAAAGACCCTTCAAGATTGCCTTGGAAAAAATTAGGAGTTGATATTGTTGTTGAGTCAACCGGTTTCTTTACTGATAGAGAAGGAGCAGGAAAACATTTGAAAGCGGGAGCTAAAAAAGTTGTTATAACTGCGCCTGCAAAAAATCCTGATATTACAATTCTTCCTGGAGTGAATAATAAAGAACTCAAAAAAACAGATAAGATAATTTCTGTCGCTTCATGCACTACTAATGCTTTGTTGCCTGTAATAAAGGTCTTAGATGATAATTTCGGCGTCGAGAAGGGCTTTATGAATACCGCGCACGCTTATACTGCAACTCAAGGATTAGTTGACGGGCCAAATAAAAGTTTAAGGCGCGGGCGTGCTGCCGCTCAAAACATTATTCCTTCAACTTCGGGCGCAACAGAAGCAGTAGGGGATGTACTTCCTAAAATGAAAGGAAAAATGAACGGACTATCATTAAGAGTTCCTGTACTTGACGGGAGCATAGTTGATTTCGTCGCGATTTTAAAAAAATCTGCAAGTGTTGAACAAATAAATTCCGCATTCAAGAAAGCCTCAGAAAAAGAATTAAAGGGGATAATGAGATTTAATGAAGATGAAATTGTTTCGTCGGATATTATAGGAGACAAACATAGTTCAATTGTGGATGGAACGCTAACACAAAGCATGGGAAATTTTGTAAGAGTTCTTGCATGGTACGACAATGAGTATGGCTATACGAACAGAGTTATTGACGTGCTGAAGATGTTGAGATGAAAACATTTAAATATAACCATTATTTAGGTTATTATAACCATCATTGAGGTTATAATGACAGATTTAATATATTTTCTAAAATCTAACAAAAGTTCAAGAAAGATTTTCGGTCAGAGAGAAATCAAAATAATTGAAAAACAACTTTATGGGATTAACTTAACTCAATCAGAAAAAAATCGACTTTCAAGGGATATAAGGGAAAAACTTAAACTAATCAAAGAACTTTCAAAATTTGAAGATGAATTTAGATTAAAAAAAGGAGCAAAAATCAAAGAAATTATTGAAGAAACAAAAGAAGTCATTCTTGAAGATGAACTTTCCAAGAAAATCAAGAAAATATTTTTGTTTGGAAGCACAGCAGAAAGACAAAGAAGCTTCAGATCAGATATTGATATAGCTATCGAATTCAAAGAAATAAATAAAGAGGATGCTAAGCTTTTTATGAAAAGAATGTTTGGGAAATTAAAAGAAGGAGTTCACATAAATATTTATAATATTGTTCCAGATAAAATAAAAAAAGGGATTGATGAAAAGGGAGAGGTGATTTTTAATGGCGAGAATTGAAGATAAAAAAGAGGAAATACAAAATTATCTAGAAGAGTTAGGGACAATCTTACCTCGAGATTTTGAAGAGTATCAAAGAGATTATGTAAAAAAGGCCGCTTGTGAAAGATATTTTGAAAGAATTATTGGGGCGGTCACAGACCTGGCATTTATATTTATAAAAGAAAATAAACTAAAAATTCCTGAAGAAGAAAAAGAGATTTTTGATATTCTAGTAAATGAAGAAATAATAAAAAAAGATCTTGGAGCAAGACTAAAAGATGCTAGGGGAATGAGGAATATTATTGCCCATCAATATGGCAAGGTTGACGATGAGATTGTGTTTGAATCAATAACATCTCAATTAATTAAAGATATCGAAGAATTTATGGAGAAAATAGTATGAAACCTATAATAATTACAAAAATAAAAAACCTGCGAGGAAAGAAAGTTCTTGTTCGCGTTGACCTTAATTGCACTGTTGTTAAGGGCAGAGTTATTGAAAGCGATAGAATAAAAGCACATGCTGAAACATTGAAATACTTAAAGAAAAAAGGCGCGAAAGTTGTTGTGCTCGCACATCAAGGAGAAAAAGGTGGAAAAGATTTAATATGTTTAGAACAGCACGCGCGTTTATTAAACAAATATGTTAAAATTAAATTTGTTGATCAAGTTTTCGGGGAGAAAGCTTGGGAAGCAATGAATTCTTTGAAGAACGGCGACGCTATTTTACTTGATAATGTAAGATTTGTAAAAGAAGAGTACGAACCTTCAGAAGATAATGGATTTGTTCAGTTTATGAAACAAGAAAATTTTGATTACTTCGTGCAGGATGCATTTTCAGTTTGTCACAGAAACCAAACGTCTGTAGTTTCTTTTCCTCGCGTTATTACTCCAACAATTGGTTTGGTTATGGAAAAAGAATTAGAAAATGCTTATAAAATAAAAAGAAAATCAAAAAATGCTTTATTTATTCTAGGAGGGTTGAAAGTTAAAGATGTTGTTTCTTTGATTAAATACAAGAATATTATTGCAACAGGGAGAGTTGCTTTTTATGGATTGACTGCTGATGGAATTGATTTGGGAAAAGAAAGTAAAGAGGTCTTGAAAGACAAAGAAAATCTTAAACATGTTAAAGATAATATTAAAAATTTAATTCTTCCTTCGGACTTGGCCGTTGATTTCAATGGAAGAAGAAAAGATACAGATCTTGGAGAGTTCCCGGTTAATAGGAATATTTTTGATATAGGAAAGAATTCTGCTAATGAATTTGCAGCGCACATTTTAAAACTCAAAAGCACAGACGTTGTTTTCTACAAAGGGGCTCCTGGAAATTTTGAAACACACGGGTTTGATTACGGAACAAAAAAGATATTAAACGCTTTGGCCAAAACAAAGGCATACACAATTCTTTCTGGAGGAAGTGGAAGTGACGCACTGAATAAATTTGGCTTGAGAAAAAAGAACTTTAATTATATTTCATTATCCGGAGGAGCTTTGGTAAGATATATTGCCGGAGAAAAACTTCCAGGGTTGGAAGCGTTGGGGTTGTAAATTTTTATTCTCAACCAAATAACTTACCGAACCAATCAATTATCTTTTGGAATAATCCTGGACTAACACATTTGTTGTCAATACATAAATTTGAAGAACACTCAAAATTATTATCACAAGTTGATTCGCCCTTTAGTTGCTCTGTAAATCCTCCGTTATCAGAACAAAACTGCCCGCCTTTTCTATATCCAAATTGATAGCACTTTCCATCTAAAGGACATGAATCTTTGCAAGTTAGAATTGGTTCAGTAGATGTTCCTGATTCAGTTTGTCCTGGAAATTTACATTTTCCTTCAACACAAGTATATGAAGCACCAATACATTTTTCTTCTTCTGCTTCTTTACATTTATATTGTGGACAATCAGTATCGACTTTACATTCTTGAACAGGAGTAGCAGTAGGAGTAGTTGATGTTTCTTCAACATAGCATTCATTTGTCACAGAAAAACTATTCACCCCGCATTTCCCTAAACATTTATCTATATTTTCTTGACTTTCATCTGGATTTTGTTTACATTTTTTAGGATCATTCTCACAGCGACTAGCACAAAAATTAGATGCAAATTCTTTCCAAAAATCTGCGGTCTTACATGCTTCTCTTTCAGTTGACTTGCTTTCTTCTCCATCATAACACTGAAAATATGCATTTTTAAATCCTTTATTTTTTATTTGAGTTGTTGTTGTCTCTCCGATTTTACATTCAAATTCAGCATTTTCATTTTGCCCATCAATTATAGTGGGAATATAACTTCCACAAGTGCTTTTCCATATCATTTTTTCATCTTTATATCCTTGAACAGTCATTACACAACTATCTTTTCCTAAGCAAAAAAACCTAAAATTATTCTCCGAAAGATAACACTTTTGTTCAGTATCAGAATTTTTAAAAATACAAGTAATTTGTTCTGAAATTGGTTCGCCTTTTACACATGCTCCATCTTTACAACCATTAAGACAATTAAATGCTGTTTTTTTTGCTTCATTATTTTCACAATAATATTCTGTAAGAGTATTATAATCTCCGCACAAATCAGTATGTCCTAAATCATCTGCTGCACCTTTCATAATACCTTTTTCATAAAAATTACCATTATCACTATCTGTACATATTTGAGTTGGCTGTCCAATTGATTGAACAGGTGTAACAATAACAGGAGTAGGGGTAGTGGTAGCGGGAGGAGTAACCGAGCCTACTGATACAGAGCAAATATTTTCAACACAACGACATTCTTTTGCTTGTAAATTTGCCTTAACACATTCAGGAATTTTATAAGATTGATTCATGCACGAATTATCATTACAACTATCAACCTTGCAGTCAGAATCTTGAGAGCATGATTTAAATTCTTCAGCAGTAACTGTAATAGGGCTTAAAAATATTCCCAATAAAAAAATAACACTAATAAATATTATTACTCCCCTTTTCATTAAATAATAATAAAAACAAGATATATAAAATTAACCACTTAAAATTTTATCTTGGCACAAATAATTCAGGTCCGGGGAGCACTTAACTTCCTAAATTAGAGAATTTTCTTAAACGCCTTTCGTGTCTTCCACCACCAAATTTTGTTTTTAAAAATTCGCTTATTGCTTTTTTTGCTTCGGTCTCTTTGACGAAGAAACAGCCTATGCAAAGAATGTTTGCGTCGTTATGTTCCCTTGAAAGTTTTGATATTTTTGAGTTTTTCCCGTAATAAACTGCGGCACGAATACCCTTAAATTTATTTGCAAGCATAGCTTCACCTTGGCCAGAGCCGGCAAAGATTAAGCCGACGGACGCCTTTTCTTTTTTAAATGCTTTAATCATTGATAAAATATAATCTGGGTAATCGTCGTCTTTATCAAATCTATGTGGCCCAAGATCATTTACCTCGTAACCTTGCTTTTCAAGCCACGCTTTTATTTCTTCTTTTAATTTAAATCCTGCATGGTCGCCTGATAAATAAATGGTTTTCATCTCTTTTATTATAATTAGAAAGAAGAGTTTTTTAATTTATCTTATTGCAAAAGAAATTAACATCCCGAATATTTAAATAGTTATTAAGAAATCGTTGAACATGGACATCTATAAAGAATCGCTTGACTTGCATAAGAAGAATAAAGGAAAGTTAGGGATAATATCAAAAGTTCCGCTAAAAGACAAAAAGGACTTGAGCTTGGCTTACACCCCTGGAGTCGCAGAACCGTGCAGAGAAATTGCAAAAGATGTTTCTAAGGCCTATGAATACACAATAAAACAAAACACTATAGGAGTTGTAACTGACGGCAGCGCAGTGCTTGGATTGGGAAATATAGGAGCTGAAGCCGCCTTGCCAGTAATGGAAGGAAAATGTATTCTTATGAAAGAATTTGCAGATATTGATGCCTTTCCAATATGCATTAAAACACAAGATCCAAAAGAAATTGTTAGTATTGTAAAAAATATTGCTCCGGTATTTGGAGGGATAAATTTAGAAGATATTTCTGCGCCGAGATGTTTTGAAATTGAAAAAGAGTTACAAGGTATTGGAATTCCTGTATTTCATGACGACCAGCACGGAACTGCTATTGTTATTTTAGCTGCATTAATTAATTCATTAAAAATAGTAGGGAAAAAATTTGAAGATATTACTTTAGTTATAAACGGCGCGGGTGCGGCAGGGATAGCTATAACAAAGTTCCTCAAATGTGTGGATATAAAATCTAGTTTATATCCTCCGGTAAAAGATATCATTGTTGTGGATACAAAAGGAATAATTCATAGGAACAGAGACGACTTGAACGAAATAAAAAAAGAGATCTCGGTTTTTACAAACAAAAATAACATAAAAGGAAGTTTAGCAGACGCCATGAAAAATGCTGATGTTTTTATAGGGGTCTCAGCGCCAAATAGCGTTACGGAAGAAATGATTAAATCAATGAATAAAAGAGCAATTGTATTTGCAATGTCTAATCCAGTTCCTGAAATTATGCCGGATATAGCCTTGAAGGCCGGAGCAGAAATTGTAGGCACTGGAAGAAGCGATTTTCCAAATCAGATAAATAACGTTCTTGCTTTCCCAGGAGTATTCAGAGGAGCGTTAGACGCCAAAGCAAAAGTAATAACCCCAGAAATGAAATACGCTGCAGCGTATGCTCTTGCAAAGTGTGTTAAGAATCCTAAAAAAGAGGAGGTCTTGCCAAATCCTTTAGATAAAAATGTTCCAAAGGTAATTGCAGAGGCAGTAAGATTGAAAGCAATTGAACAAGGTGTTGTTAGAGATTAAAGAGCCATTTATTTTCTATTTATCTTTTATTATCTGCCCATAAGAAAACCAATCCAATGGCAAGCCAAAATGCTGCCCCAAGCCAGTTTTTATCTTTGAAAACATCCAATGCAGCAACTCCAAAGAATAAAATAAATATAACAAAGTTTGTTCCGAATTTCATATTGTAAGAAACGAGAGGTGATTTATAAATATGATGAAGAATTAACTTAAAAATTCTCTTTATTGTAAATTGTTCTTTTATTTAGATAATATATAATAAACCAATACTTTATCCAATCTTCTCCCCCTACTTTGTTTATATTTCTATTCCAAATATTGCCTATTGCATCAGTTAAAATATGCACAGAAAAAGAAACAGCAATTACAAAGATTGTTTGAAAATATAAGCCTAAAATAAAAATCAATGTTAGAAATTCAAAAGTGTGAAAGAGATGCATGCTTTTTTGACCAGATTGATAATTATATTCCCTATATCTTTTAGGATTCCATAAGTCGGCACTTTTTAACTTTCTCTTTTTAGGAAGCCCCATATCTGTGATGTGGTCTAAATCTATAAGAACAGATGCTAGAATAAATATAACTACAAAAGGTAAATTTAATCCTAAAATTAAAGCAAAAACTATTCCAACAAGGAGATGGGTTATTATATGCATAAAGAATAATATTATTTGAAATTTAATAATCTTCTGGAAAGATTTATATTCTTATATTAAGATATATACTAGAGGTGAAAATGAATTCAGTTAAAGACCTGCAATCAATTGCAAATGTTCTAAGAAGAGATGTTCTTATAAGTACGTCCTCTGCTGGAAGCGGACATCCGACATCGTGTTTATCATGCGCTGAAATCATTGCAACATTATTCTTCAAGGAAATGAAATGGGACGTTAACAATTCAAATAATAAGGATAACGACGAATTTATCTTATCTAAGGGGCATGCCGCACCTATTTTGTATTCTGTATTGAAACGCGCAGGCGCAATAAAAGATGATTTAACAGGACTAAGAAAAGTAAATTCCAGATTAGAAGGACATCCTATACCTTATTCTGATTCACATATTAAAGTTGCAACAGGAAGTTTGGGGCAAGGACTTAGCGTCGGAGTTGGAATGGCTTTGGCAGGAAAATTGGAAAAGCGCAGATTCAGAACTTTTGTTTTACTAGGCGATTCAGAAATGGCTGAAGGTTCGAACTACGAAGCAATGGAAATTGCAGCACATTATAAATTAAATAATTTAATTGCAATCGTCGATATAAATCGACTTGGACAAAGAGGAGAAACATTAGATGGTTGGAATTTGGAACATTATAAGAAGAAATTTGAATCATTTGGATGGAGTGTTGCAGAAGTTAACGGACATAAAATTGATGAATTAATTAAGGCGTTTGAAAAAGCTCAAAAGAATAAAGGAAGACCTTTTGTTATTCTGGCAAAAACGGTAAAAGGAAAAGGTGTCTCTTTCTTAGAGAATAAAAATGGGTGGCATGGAAGAGCGCTTGACGAGAAAGAACTTGAAAAAGCACTAAAAGGAATTAAAGAAGTTGAAATGCCCTTGATAAAAATTGAGAAACCAAAGGAGATTCAGATTAAGGAATTTAAGGACAAGAAAATTATTTTTACAAAATATAAAAAAGGGAATGAAGTGGCAACGCGAGAGGCATATGGAAATGCTTTGGCTTTAATGGCTTCAGCTGAAAGAAATGTTATTGCTATCGATGGAGAGGTTTCTAATTCAACAAAATCAGAAAATGTCAAGAAAAAAAGTCCTGCGCAGTTTATTGAAGCATACATCGCAGAACAAAATATGATTGGAATGGCTTTGGGATTAAGCAAAAAGGGCCTCCATGTTTTTGCTTCAACGTTTGCTGCATTTTTAACGCGCGCTCATGACCAGATAAGAATGTCCGCTTATTCAAAAGGAAATTTCACAATATGCGGCTCGCATTCAGGGGTATCAATAGGAAAGGATGGAGCTTCACAAATGGGGTTGGAAGATATAGGAATGTTCCGAGGACTTCCTAATTCAATAATCTTTTATCCTTCCGACGCTGTTTCAACAGAAAGAATTTTATTTGAATGCAAAAATTTAAGCGGAATAAAATATATCAGAACGACACGAGGTAAAACTCCTGTAATTTATTCTGAAAATGAAAAATTTGAAGTTGGGGATTTCAAAGTTCTGAGGGAAACGAATAAAGATGTTGCAGTTATTGTTGGGGCAGGAATAACACTTCATGAATCCCTTAAAGCGCATGACGAGTTAAAAAAGAAAAATAAAAATGTTGCAGTTATTGACTTATATTGTGTTAAGCCGTTTAATTCTAAGAAGTTTATTGACTTCGTGAAGGGACATGGAAACAAAGTTATTGTTGCTGAGGATCATTACGAAGCTGGAGGAATTGGAGAGATGATCTCAAAAATTTTAGTAGGAACTGGGATTGGGATAAAGCATCTTTGCATACGCGCAACACCTCACTCAGGAAAACCAGAAGAGTTATTAGAAAAGTACGGAATTGATGCTAAAGCAATTGTGAAGAGTGTATGATTCTGATAAAGAATAAAAATAAATGGTTGGAATTGATATATCTAGCAAGTCGTAAGAATTAAAAAATGATTAGGCCTAATTTGATTAGTTCATTAATCTAAATTTAGTAAACATTAACCCAATAAAGATTCCTTCAGTAATTAATGGAAAAAGGTATCCAAATAAAGTGTAGTTTTCTTGCCCAATATAGATTGTTATAATATAATCTATTACCGATATCGCTGTATAAAATATTAATCCCATCTTTTTCATATTCCAAACAAGTATCAACCCGATTAAGAGTAATAACTCAATAATAAGAGAATACCATACAGAAACATTAGTCAATTTCGAAAGAAAATCTTGAAAGAAAAAAATTCCAATAGTCGATAATACAATCCAAATAAACCCTAAAACACATAAAACAGTAATAAGTGTGGGTCTTTCATTGGTCATATCTCTTCTTATTTTTTATTATTTATAAAACTTACTAAATATTAACTTAACACTATAAAACATACCTTTATATACTGAATTTTGAATGAATTATTGTAGTATTATAAGGATTATTATTTGTTACAAGTCTTTGAGTCGGTCTCATAAGGCTTGACTCAGGAATATTTCTGATTGATATGAAAGCAAATGGAACAATTTGAAAAATTGAAATTAAGTAAAGGTATTTTACAAGTAATTCAAGAACTTAGATTTGAAGCGCCTAGTGAAATACAAGAAAAAACGATTCCTCTTATTATAGAAGGGAGAGATGTTATTGCTAGCTCGGCAACCGGTTCTGGAAAGACCTTGGCATTTGGTTCTGGTATTATAGAAAGAGCAAAGCCCGGCGAAGGAATTCAAGCACTTGTGTTAACGCCGACAAGAGAACTTGCAGAACAAAATGCGCGAAGTTTAAATGTGTTTTCAAGAAATTATGGATTAAACATAAAAGAAATTTACGGCGGAGTTCCTATGAATCCACAAATAAGAAATTTAAGAAGCGCGGATGTAGTCGTCGGAACTCCAGGAAGAATCTTGGATCATTTAAGAAATAATACAATTAATCTTAGAAAAGTAAAGGTCTTAGTTTTGGATGAAGCAGACAGAATGCTTGAAATGGGTTTCATAAATGACGTCGAGCAAATTATAAATGCATGCCCTAAAGAAAGACAAACACTTTTATTTTCCGCAACAATAGATAGAGATATTGAAGTTATTGGCTCGCGCTATATGAAGAATCCGGCGAGAGTTGAAGTTAAGTCGTATGTTGATCCGTCAAAATTAAAGCAATTTTTTTATGATGTTCCACAAAGCATGAAATTTTCATTGCTTGTTCATTTGCTAAAAAGTGAGAAAGAGGGCTTAGTAATGGTTTTTTGCAATACAAGAATAAACACCGATTTTGTCGCAAACAATTTGAAAAGACAAGGAATTAATGCAATGGCAATTCATGGTGGTTTGGCCCAGAATAATCGAAACAGAATTATGAAGGACTTTCATGCAGGAGAGGTTTTAATTTTGGTTTGCACAGATGTGGCGACACGTGGCTTAGATGTAAAAAACGTTTCACACGTTTATAATTATGACACGCCAATGACTGCAAAAGAATACATTCATAGAATAGGAAGAACTGCAAGAGCAGGAAAAGAAGGAGTTGCAATTAGTTTAGTTTCTTCACGGGACTATGAAAACTTTGGAAATGTCTGCAATGATGAGTCGTTAAAAATTGAGAACGTTCCGGTTCCAGAAGTTGAAAATTTAATGGTTGAAATTGTAAAAAGAAGATATGGCGGAAGAGGAAACTTTAATGGTGGAGGGTCTGATAGAAATAGGGATTCTGGTAGAGGTAATGGAAGAAGTAATTCTAGGGGCTTCGCAAGAACTTCTGGAGGAAGTTCTAGAGGAAGAACTTCTGGAGGAAGTTCTAGAGGTTTTAGCCGTGGAAGATCTGATGGACCTAGAAGAAGGTATTAACCAAATTATTTAAAAACATCTCTTATTTTCTTAATATATTAAAAGAGATGGAAAAAATATTTGCTGACGGAAATTTTGAAAAAGAAATTAAAAAGATGAATTTTAGGGTTGCTATATTCGGTTCTGCGAGAGTTAAGAAAGACACTGAAAATTATGAGATAGTAAAAAAATTGGCTAAAATAATTGGTGAAAATGATATAGACATTGTAACGGGCGGAGGGCCGGGACTTATGGAAGCAGCAAACAAAGGTCATCAAGAAGGGAGTAGAAATAATAATTCACATTCTCTTGGATTATTAATAAAACTTCCAAAAGAACAAAAAGCAAATGAATATCTTACTGCTAAAACAATATTTAAAAAATTTATAGAACGACTTGAAACATTTTTGA
Organism: Nanobdellota archaeon; assembly: GCA_030647125.1. Taxonomy (GTDB): domain Archaea; phylum Nanobdellota; class Nanobdellia; order Pacearchaeales; family GW2011-AR1; genus JAUSKC01. The sequence goes on from JAUSKC010000017.1 coordinate 31,402, forward strand.
AATTAAGTCATGCCGTTGTTGTTGCACCAGGCGGATTTGGAACTTTACTTGAATTAGTTTATACTTTGCAAGTCGTACAAGTTAAGAAAAATGTACGAATACCAATAATATTAATGGGGCCTATGTGGGTTGATTTAGTTAGGTGGATGCAGAAATGGCAATTAAGAAGAAGGTTTGTTAACATAGAGGACTTTGATTCTATTTATGTTGTAAAAAAACCTGAAGAAGCAATGGAAATAATAAAAGCAGCAAAGGAATTATATAAAAACAAGTCACAAAATTTATGCCCTCCTTTAGATAAATACAAAATTAAATTTGATAAAAGTACAAAGAGATTTGGATTTATTCCGAAATAGATTTTAGAATTTTGTTGGGAAATTTAGAATTTGCAATTGCCGAGGAGATAACGACACCTTTGCAACCAAGACGGCGAGCTTCTTGAATGTCTTCCTTATTTGATATTCCCGCACCGCACAAAGGAATTATCTTTTTTCCTTTTAATAATTTGGCAAATTCTTTAACTTCATTCGTTTTGTAACTTGTAATACTTTTCCCGGTTCCAATAAGTTTTGAGTCTTCGTAAGCAAGCATAGTCGGCTTTAATTTCATAATTCTTCTTGCTTCATTTATATTAGAGGCAAAAACAAGAGTTTTCAACTTTAATTTCTTGCATACCTCAACTTGTTTTTTTAAAACTGAAAAACTTAGCTTATGTTCTGAATGATTTAACAAAGTTCCTGAGTTTGTGTTATTATAATAATATTGAGAATAAACTTTTAGTTTTGTTTTTGAAGAAACTTCTTTAATCTCTGGAGACGGGACAGCGACAATTGAATTTGGAAGATATTTTTGTATTTTAATCGCTAAATCTAAGACTTGTTTTCCTTTTTTGTAGTTCTTGAAGTTAATGATAATTAGCATTTAACTCCAAATTATCTTTTTTATTTTTTTTGTGAGTTCAAGAGGATTTTTGCTTTTCCAGACATTTCTTCCTATTGCAAGGCCGCTGGCTCCTGAAGACATTATGTCATGGGATTGTTTCAAGAAGGCATTTTCAGAGGTCTTTATTCCACCTGCAATTACAACTTTTGTTCTCCCTGCGGATTTAACTGCCCATTTTAAATCATCTTTATTATTTCCGTATTTTATTTTTGCTATGTCTGCGCCTAATTCCAAAGCTGTTCTTGCTGCATAAGCCAAATTTTCTTTTGATGTATCATTCTTAACGGACTTTCCACGAGGATAAACCCATAAAATAACAGGAAGACCTTTTGAGTGTGCCTCTTGTTCTATCTTTGAGAACTCTTCAATCATTTGCTCTTCGTATTTTGAGCCGATGTAAATTGTAAAGCCAACGGCCTTTGCTTTTAACTTTATTGCGTCGGCAACTGTTGCTATTTGTGCAGATAATGGTTCGCCCTTGAATAATTTTGTCTTACCATTTAATTTTAAAATCAAAGGCACTTTTGATTTAATAATCTCTGAATGATATTTTTCAGCAATTCCTTTTTGGAAGATTATTCCGTTATACTTTCCTTTTTTTGCTATGTTAAGGATATACAAAGGATCAACATTTTTGTCATTAAATTCTATAGGCCCGTGCTCAAGCCCTTGATCATAAGCCAAGTAAAGCGCTTTTCCTTTTGTTGTTATCTTGTTTAGATTTATTTTCATTTCACTAAATTTATAGGTTTATTTTTTATTATTCCTTTTATGTTTTCAATTGAGGTATCAAGAATTCTTTGCAAAGCCTCTGCGCTGTTGAATGCATTGTGAGGGGTGATAAAAACATTAGGATAATCCATTAACACATGATTCTCAAAAATTAAATGAAGCTGTTTTCTGTTGAAATTCTTTGATATCAATTCGCGTTCATCTTTAATTAATTCTTCATCCTCAAGAACGTCCAGGCCGGCAGCGCCAATTTGTTTTGACTTAAGCCCTTCAATTAATGCGTCCGTCTCAATTATACCACCGCGAGAAGTATTAATTATGTAAGCGCCGTGTTTTACTTTGGACAAATTTCTTTTATTTAACATATGATAAGTTTGTTTAATTAAAGGAACATGAAAAGTTATTATATCTGATTTTGAATAAAGGTCGTCGAGTTTTGCAAATTTAATTCTTAAAGATCTTTCTAACTTTGGCATTCTTTTAGCGTCGGCATAAATAACATTCATTTCAAAACCTTTTGCTATGCGCGCAACATGGACCCCTATATTTCCTAAACCAACAATTCCTATTGTTTTGCCTTTTAGATCAAAGCCAGTAAGTCCGTCACATGAAAAGTCGCCGTCTTTCACTTTTTTCAAGGCCTGTGGAATTTTCCTAGTTAAACTTAAAATTAAAGCAAAAGTGTGTTCAGCGACGGTGTTTGAGCCGTAATACGGGACGTTGCAGACCTTTATCTTTTTCTTTTTAGCTTCTTTTATATCAATATGATCATATCCGGTTGAACGAGTTATTATTGCTTTTAATTTTGTAAAACACGAGATTGTTTTTTTATCAAACTTGGAATCTATAAAAGAAGAAACAATATCCGCATCTTTTACTTTTTCTAGATTGCTCGAATTTAATTCTTCATGAAATAAAACTAAATTTTCATTCTTGAATGCTTGTTTAAACTTCTCTTTTTCCCATGGTTCGACATCAAATATTGCTATTTTCATTTCAACACCATCTTTATTAAGTTTTTTCTTGATCCGTAATGGGACATAACTGCAACTGCCTCTTTTATTCCTAAACCAATACAAAAAGAAATATCTTTGTTCCTTATTAAACCTGCTACAAACCCGGATGCAAAAGCATCCCCTGCACCGGTTTTATCTATGATATTTGTTTTTGTTGGCATTGCCGAGTAAATTTTATTTTTATACAAACAATAAATCCTTTGGCCTTCATTTGTTATGGCAACTGTTTCAGGTCCGATTTTTTGAATTTGTTTAAGCATTTCAACTTCGGTTTTTTTCCCGACTAATAAACCAGCTTCTGTTTTATTTAACACAATGACGTCGCAATATTTTAACAAAGGCCTTACATTTAACTCTTTCAACAAATATTCGCTCGGATTGAAAGCAATTTTTACCCCTTTTTGCTTTAGTCGTTTAGCCAATTCAACCTGTGACTTAAAAGTCTGCCCGCCTGAAGAAGCAAAATAAATCCATTTTGTTTGGAAATTTTTAATGTCTTTTAAAAGAATTTCATCATTAATTCCTTTGTAAGTCAAGATTGAACGGTTTTTGTTTTTATTTAATAATATTATAGAAAAGCCAGAATTTTCGTCTTTAGTTTTTGAGCCAAGGAAAACGACTCTTTCTTTTTTTAACAAATTTAAAATTTCAATTCCATTTTTATCGCTGCCCACTTTTCCTATAAAGCCAGTTTTGAAACCTAAACGCGAGAATGCAACGGCTGTATTCGTTCCGCCTCCGCCAACATCAAAATGAACTTTTTCAATAAGAATTTTTGCCCCGTATGGAATTAAAATATTTCCGTTTTTCTCGGACACATCCGCTTTTATCGTTTCATCAATAACCGCTCCGCCAAAAGTAACTATATCAAACATGCTCCCTCTTTTATATAATTGAAAGAATTAAGAATTTTTTAAATGTTAGTATCTTTATTTTTGTAATCAAGACAGAATTTATCTGCGCCGTTGAAGAAAATTGCTAAAGTCGCAAAAGCCAAACCAAAATCCCTTATTGCTATTGCGTTGTATCCCATAGGCAAGGCTATAGCAAATAGGTGGACAGCCAAAACCAGCGACGAGAAACGGACGTACAATCCTGATATTAAAAATAAACCTAAAATAATTTCTAAAGAACCATTCATAAGCACAACAGTTCCGGGAGAGATTATCGAGGAGACGAATGGAGGAACAAAACCAGTCCAGCTTGTAGGAGAATAAATTTGGTTAATTCCAAACCATAAGAAGACAAGCGAAAGTGAAATTCGCAAAACTATTTTCCCGTTTTCCCCATTAATTTTCATTGTAAATTCCCCTTATCTTGTATGTCTCCCATATAAGTTGCAACTTTCATAAATAACGAGACCTTAGAAGTTCCGTGTTTTTTTGTGAATGCGTCTTCAAATTCTTTAGCAGTGCCACAATTAGGGAGAATTGTATTTATAGGATGTTTTGGAAGCCATGAAGTTATATCGTAGGCCTTTCCTTGGAAACCTACCCAACAATCATTTTCAGTATTGTGTTTAGCCAGTTCAGCTAGGGTTATTCCAGAAGAACTTGAATCACTCCCACTTTGTCCAGTAACAGGTGTTCCTAGTTTAATTGAAGCATCATTATTAGAAGAATTGTTCAAACCTAGAAAGAAAGTTACCCCTATTATTACAAACGCGAGCAACAATATTGAAATCAAATATGTTGTTTTTCCCATATACAGAAAGATTTTATTTGATTTATAAATTATATGAATTTTAATTATACTACAATAGATTATATAAATGAAAGCGAGCTAAAATTATTGTGATAAAGATTACTGCAAATCTTGGGGAGTTAAAAAAAGAGATAGCTGAACTTAATATAGATGTTGATATAAATGAAATAGTAAGGATAGACCTTCCATTTATAGACAGCCAAGATAAGTTTACTATAATCCATATTCCTTCATATGATAAAGATAATTCAAGCAATATTATTTTTGTTGCTGGCAGTAATATATTAATTTGCTCCACAATTATGAACGGCAAGATTGAGAAAAAATACGAAAAGATTATTAAGAAAAAGCAAGGAGAAAGCACAGTCTCAATATTTATACTTCTTAAATCAATTTTGAAAAATTACTCTCATGAGTTCTTAAGAATTCGAGATGTAATGAACGGCTTGGAGTTAGATCCCGTGCTTGATTCTATTGAAGATGCAGGAAGACAGCTTAGAAAATTAACTGACAGAATGGAAGGATTATTCCAGATTATTATTGAATTAAAAGAAGAGGAGATTAATTGCTTTAACACTTCTTTCATAAACTTCGATTATGAAATTTTCAGTGCAGAGGCGAGATACTGGCTTGAGAGATGCAGAAGCCATACTTATAGAATTGCATCCTTAAGAACAAAATCCGAAATGCGTTCGAACAGGGAGTTGAATGATACGATGAAGAAACTTACAGTTATTATGACTTTTTTAACAATTGTAAGCATAGTTGTAAATGTGCCTGGAACGGTCGGAGCAATATTTGGAATTCCGGCTTTATCTGACGCTTATTTTGAAGGTCATACGACGCTATTAATTATAACACTTTTTTCAACAACTATCTTATCAATGCTTCTTGGATTTATTTACTGGAAGTCGCTGAAATTGAAGAGGTGAAGAAATCTTATTTTTATTTTAGGCAGTTAATTGTTCATTAAAAATACCCTTATCAATATTTATAAAATCTGATATTTCTCTTTTTATTCCCATTCTAATATTGGCATCTTTTATGAAAGCTTCAAAATCATTTACAGAAGAATATTCTGTCTCTGGTTGCGAGTATATAGTTATTCCATATGAAGAGGGCATTCTTATCTTCATTACTGCTTTTGCTTTTACTTTACCTGTTGGATGATAACAAACCATAATAAACAAATAGTTTAATTGTAGGGGGATAGTATCTTCTATTCCCTTACCAAAAGATACTTGAGTATAACCCTGTGTTTGTTTCCATAATAAATATTTTAGATCATGAGACAAAAAGTTTCCATTTAAAGTAAGATTTTGATCTGGTCTTTCCATGTGCCTACCCTGGTATAGACCATATATAAAATTATCTAAACGTCCGACGCCTGCGCCAAGATTCGAACTTGGGGGCCACAAGGGCATGGTTTTCGAGACCATTCCGTTAACCGCTCCGGCACACAGGCATGTAAAAATAAAGAATTAATGAATATAAAAACTTTACAAAATAAAAAAAATAAAAAATAACAATTATCTTAACTTATAGACCGCTGTAACACTTGCAGATATATCTTGTTCTGAAGGGGTTATATCGGTAGCAGCTTGCTTGACTTCTGATGCGGACGCTCCGTCACTTGCATAAGCCAACCAAGGCACATAGTTGAAATCGTTCACACTTGTTGAAACCAATTCTCCTAATTCTTTGTTAAAACCATCTGCGACAGATTGAGCTTTAACTCTAGCATCTTGCGCTGCAAGTTTAATTGCCTGCGCCTTGTATTCATTTTGTTTTTCCTGGCTTAACTCGAAATTTATGTAACTTATTCCAGCCCCAGCATTAACTCCAGCGTCAACGGACTTGCCGATTTTGGACGACTGAGAAGCTGGCATTTTTACAACAATTGTGTGAGTTGCTCTATAACCATTCTGAATGTTTTGGCCGTTAACATAATTGTAATCAGGGTAAACGTTAAAGTCCTGCGTTTTTATTTGGTCTTCAGAAAAACCCTCTGCAATTAAATTTTGAGTCAATTCATTTACAATATCTGCATTTTTCGAAGTTGCTTCTGCAGAAGTTGTTCCTTTTGTGTCCACAGAGAAATATACAGAAACAACATCTGGTATCGCTTTTATCATTGCTGCACCAGATACGGAAACAGTGTTTGCAGGATTAGGATTTAAATTGTTCAGCGAACTTGAAATTAAAAATCCGAGGACGACTAGCCCTAAAACAATTATTCCAGTTATCTTTACTGAATTATCCATATTTGTTTTACCTCCTTTCAGATTTTTACTTTTGTAAAAAGATGTATGCAGAATCTTTGATTCTCGCTTCAACATTATAATTTCCTCCAATTTAATAGGACGAATAAGATTAAAGTAAAGACCACGCCGGCAAAAAACCAGATCCAAACTGGTGAGGGTTGAGAAAAGAGTAAATTTGAATTTGAAACAATCTCATTTGCTCCGGTACTTGCCTGCGCCTGCAAAGCAAAATCTTTTGATGTTTGTGAAAGTTCATTTGATTTAGTCATAAAACCAATTAAGGCTGCAACGACGCCGGCAATTAATACAACAGGAATTATGGACCTTAACTTTGAGTATGTAGAACGTGAGGGGGAAATAATAATAGATTTATTTGAAATTTTGTAAGTTGGAATCTTCTTACCCCGAGAACTCCAAAAGAAGTTTTTTGTTTTCTCTATTAAATCAGAGTTGACAAGTTTCTTTAAGTTGTATTCTACCGTGTTTAAAGGCATTTTTAATGCGTCAGCTATATCCTTTTCAGATGCCTCTTTCTGGTCCGAAAGAAAATCAATTATTTTTTTGCATGTCTTATTACCTAAGATATCTGCAAGTTTTTTTGATTTTTCATCGTCAAGCGATATTAAAATAAACTTTTTTTCCATAAATTAATTAGATAAATGTTATTTATAAAACGCTCGAAGAGTTCAAGGGAGTTTGAAGTTAAAAAGAACACCCAAAAAATTGTTACTTTTACATGATAATTAAAGTATATACTACAGGATAATAATTGTTAATAAACAGAATTACGAGAAGGCTTTATGACTCGTTCAAGTAATATAGACAAATACTGTATCTATCTTAATAAAAAAGGGATTGAATATATAGCGGGAATAAACGGCACGATGCCAGCAAGTATTTCACCGATACCTCAAAGAGAAAAAGATATCAGTGTGGACAGGCTAGCAAGATTAGTGGATTTATCTGTGCAATACTTTTTATCAAGTCCAAGAACATCAGAAGAAATGCAATTTATTTTAGCCCAACAACTTAACAGGGGAACAAGAAAATATCTTGACCATAGGTTTTTATCTGAAAAGAATAAATTAGGGGTAAGATCAAAAGAGGAAGATAAATTTGTAGTGATATATAAAGGAGTTAATCCTGAAAGATCATTAAACCCATTTTATACTTTGAGGTTAGCAAGAGATAAAGAGTTTCAGAAATTATATGCTCGCCAGATTAATTCAGGAAACAAAAATAAGTAATTATCTCTTCCTTGATCTTTTTTTAGGAGCTTTTTCTGTTTTAGGGGTCTTCTTCATTTCTGAAAAGACATAAATGTAAAGTATTTCCAAGATACCAACAGTATTAACGACTGCGAGGAGAATAAACCAAGTGATTTGATCTTTTCTTGCTGATTTCCACAAAGCAGCCATCTTCCAAATTGCAGACCAGATTATTATTATAACGAGCAACCAAAGATTTATTCCTATTTGATCAGCGAGCACTTGAAAATAATTTTCTACCATTTTACCTCTTATATGTTATAAAATAAAAAGAGGTTTATAAAAGTTTATATAGGGAGCGACAAATGAAAATTTATGTTATTAAATATAATTCATCCTTATACTTATCATGGAGATGGAGATACTTTTTGTATAGGTGGGCCAGAAAAATTTGATGAAAGGAACAAGCAAGTTAGAGAATTCGTGCTTTCTTTTGGAGAGAGAATTCTAATCCATAGATTTCGTAATGGCCTTATAGAAGATAATATACGAGAGATATCGCTTAATATGGATTCGAATTTTGATTATATAAAAAAACTAAAAAATATAACAACTACACAATTTGGTATTCCCTTACCAGATGAAAGACCTAAAGAAATAAGTGAAGACAAATGGAAATATTTGTGCGGGATTTATTCTATATCATCAGAAATTATGAACGCAATCAATGGAGATGAGGATCATCTTTTTATTGGAGGAGTTCTAGAAAATTGTGTAACAAATGCAATGGCTTATTTCAGAGAAAATTACTCCCCAGAAGGAAAAATATTATATATTCCAGAGCTTTGTGTATCTGAAAACGGAGAATTATTATCTAAAGTAGAAAAAGAATTAGATAAACTTAAGATTTACCCTATTAATCTAGAAGATGCATTATTTTATTCTAAAGCTGCATAATTTGTGCGAACTTTGGTGTTACTTTTTTATGATAGTTCAAAATCTTTAAATAAAAGTTTGGTTTGAAACAAGTGCGAAATACAACAGATGGTAAAGTTAATAGGTTATAAGTACAATATGTTGTATTACGCGAGGTGAATATGGAATGCCCATACTGTTCAAGTACAAGATTTAAAGTAACGAACAAACGCAACTCTGAAGAGGGAATAAGACGAAGAAGGGAGTGTTTAAAGTGCGGGAAAAGATTTACTACGCAAGAAAAAATAGAGAAAGATGATATTTTTGTAATAAAAAAGGATGGAAGAAGAGAGCAATTTTTGAGAGAGAAGTTGCAGAACGGAATTTATAGGGCGTTTGAAAAAAGGCCGGTAGCAAAAGACAAGATAGACAAAATAGTTCAAGAAATTGAGGAGCAAATAAGAAAAATGGGTAAAAAAGAGGTAAAAAGTTCTACGATAGGGGAGATGGCTATAAGAAAGATAAAGAAAATTGATAATATTGCATATATAAGATTTGCTTCGGTTTACAGAGACTTTCAAGATATTAAAGATTTTAAGGAAGAATTGGAGATATTCGCATGACTGAAACAATTTCGTTAATGATTGTAAAAAGAAATGGGGATGTAGTAGGATTTGAGTCAGAGAAAATAAAAAATGCTATAATGAAAGCTGTTCGCGCGACGGACAACAAAATAGAAGAGGAATTGATGGATAAACTTATTTTTGATATTCAGCAGGAAATTGAAGCGCGCTTCATTGATTTTTATCCTAATGTTGAGAATGTGCAGGACATTGTTGAGAAAAACCTGGTAAAAAATGGATTGTATGAAATCTCAAAGGCCTATATTCTTTACAGAGAAAAAAGAAAACTCGAAAGAGAAAAAGAAAAAGTTGAGAATCAGAAAAAAGTCCAGCTTGGAAGATTAAAAGTAAAAAAATCTGATGGAACAGCAGTTCTCTTTGACCTTGGAAAGATAAAGGAAAGTATTTTGGCTGCAGCCAGAGGTTATGAAAAGGACATCTCGGCCGATTCGATTATAAAAGAACTTGTCAAAAATATTTACGACGGCATAACAACTGAAGATATTCAAAAGTCACTAATTTTAGCATCGGTGACATTTATAGAAAAAGACCCTGCTTATAATTATGTTTCTGGGAGATTGTTTTTGCAAAAACTTTTCAAAGAGGCAACAGGTGAATCAATTCTAAAAGCCGGCAAAAGTGAGAATTACAAAAAAGCATTTATTTATGGGATACAAAAAGGTGTGGAAGAAAATTTATTTGACAAGCGGCTTTTAAATTTTGATTTAATTAAATTGGGAAATGCCCTTAAGATCGAAAGAGATGAACTTTTGCAGTTTATGGGAATTCAAACATTATATGAAAGATATTTTGCTAAAGTTGGAGAAAAAAGAATAGAAATGCCACAAGGTTTTTGGATGAGAGTTGCTATGGGATTGTCAATTAAAGAAAAAAACAAAGATGAAAAGGCAATTGAATTTTATGACTTGCTTTCTTCACTTAGATATGTTTCCTCAACACCGACGCTGTTTCATTCCGGGACACTTCATCCGCAATTAAGCTCATGTTACTTGAATACTGTAATGGATGATTTGCATCATATTTTTAAGGTCTATGGGGATAATGCGCAATTATCAAAATGGTCTGGAGGTATTGGAACTGATTGGACAAATGTGCGTGCAACTGGAGCAACTATAAAAACAAATGGAGTTTCAAGCCAAGGCACCATTCCTTTTTTAAAAATTGCAAATGATGTTACTGTTGCAATAAACCGAAGCGGAAAAAGAAGAGGCGCAACTTGCGTTTATCTTGAGACATGGCATCTTGATATTGAGGATTTTTTGGATTTAAAAAAGAACACTGGCGATGAAAGAAGGAGAACGCATGACATGAACACGGCAAATTGGATTCCTGATTTATTTATGAAAAGAGTTTTAAACGATGAAGAATGGACTTTGTTCTCGCCGGAAGAAGTCCCTGAACTGCATCACTTATATGGAAGAAAATTTGAGAAAAAATATGAAGAGTATGAAGAGGCAGCACGAAACGGCAAAATAAAAAAACACAAAACAGTTTCGGCCTTGAAACTTTGGAAGAAAATGTTAAGCATGCTGTTTGAGACGGGGCATCCATGGATTACATTCAAAGACCCGTGCAATATTCGCTCGCCTCAAGATCATGTTGGAGTTATACATAATTCTAACTTATGCACTGAAATAACTTTGAATACTTCTGAAAAAGAGACCGCTGTCTGCAATCTTGGTTCCATAAATTTTGGAAAACATATAATTAATAATCAATTGGACAAGGAATTAATTGCAAAAACAGTTAGAACTGCCGTCAGAATGCTTGACAATGTTATTGACATAAATTTCTATCCGACGATAGAAGCAGAAATGTCAAACTTGCAACACAGACCAATTGGTTTTGGGATAATGGGTTTCCAGGATGCACTTTACATGTTAGATATTGATTTTGGTTCTCCAGAAGCAGTAACTTTTGCTGACAAAAGCATGGAATTGGTTTCTTATTATGCAATCCTTGCATCGTCTGAATTAGCAAAAGAAAGAGGAAAATACGAGAGTTATTCTGGTTCGAAATGGGATAAAGGAATTTTCCCACTAGATACATTAAATTTAGTTGAAGAAGAAAGAGGATTGAAGATAAATGTTTCACGAGACGAGAGTTTGGATTGGACGCCAGTAAGAATGCATGTTAAACAATTCGGGATGAGAAATTCAAACGTTATGGCAATTGCGCCGACAGCGACGATATCCACAATTTCTGGATGTTATCCGTGCATCGAACCTATTTACAAAAACATCTATGTCAAGGCTAATATGAGTGGGGAATTTACAGTTGTCAATCCATACTTAATTGAGGATTTAAAGAAAAATGGGTTATGGAATCAGGAAATGCTTGAGCAATTGAAATATTACGACGGCAATGTAGGCCTGATTGCAGGAATTCCAGATGAACTTAAAAGAAAATACAAAGAAGTTTTTGATATAGATGCAAAACATTTAATTGATATTACTGCAGCTAGAGGAAAATGGATTGACCAATCGCAAAGTTTCAACTTGTTCATAAAAGGAGTTTCAGGAACTAAGTTAAGCGAAACATATTTGTATGCTTGGGAAAAAGGGTTGAAAACAACTTATTATTTGAGAAGTTTGGCAGCATCGCAAATTGAGAAGTCTACGCTGAATGCAGAAAAATACGGGTTCACGCAAAAAAGAGAATATAAAAATTTTGATGTGTCAGAAAAAATTCAGGAAGTTGAACGACTTAAAGAAATTACTACAAAACAAAGGGCTGCCGCTTCAAATTTTGATCTTGAAATCGGCAATGAAATGTCAGCTACTGAATTTACAAATGGCAAAATTTGTTCCTTGCTTGATCCGGACTGCGAAGCGTGTCAATAAATAAAGAATAATATTAAAATGGAAATTGAAAATGTAAAACGGCTTTTGGAAGTTAATCAATTGAAAATAGAAAAGATGACTTCCCAAATTATGGAACTTAATGATGAACTTTCAAATATAAAACTTTTAATGCTTAACTTAGAAAGACCGACGTTAGAAAATAAAGAAAACAAAAATGAATTTCAAGATAGAGAAGATGAAGATTATAGTAAAATAGGCATAATAAATAATTCAAAAACGGATCCGAATAAGATTTTGCCTATGAGATATTTGTGGGCGCGAGAACATTATAAAACGGGCGTCGCAAACAATTGGGTTCCTGAAGAAATCCCCATGCAGGACGACGTTGAGCAATGGAAATCAGACAGGTTTTTGAACGAAACAGAAAGAAGAATGATTATTTGGAATTTGGGATTTTTCTCTACTGCAGAATCTCTGACGGCAAACAATATTGTTTTGGCGGTTTATAATCATGTCACAAATCCTGAATGCAGACAGTATTTGCTTAGACAAGCCTTTGAAGAGGCAATTCATACTGATACTTTCATTTATTGCTGTGATACTCTTGGTTTGAATCCTGATATGATATATAATATGTATAATACAATTCCTTCAATAAAAGAAAAAGATAATTTTGTAATTGAACTTACTAAGAGTGTCTTCGACCCTAATTTCTCTACGAAAGGAAAAGAAAATGTAAGAAAATTTCTGCATGATTTAATAGGATATTATGTTATAATGGAAGGAATTTTCTTTTACGCAGGATTTGCCATGATGCTTGCTTTAAAGAGGCAGCATAAAATGATTGGAATAGGCGAGCAGTTTGAATTTATTATGAGGGATGAATCAATTCATTTGGCTTTTGGTTGCGATTTAATTAATACAATAAAAACGGAAAATCCTGAAATATGGAATGAAGAATTCAAAAATGAAGCGATTCAACTTATAAAAAAAGCAGTAGAACTTGAAAAGAAATATGCTTATGATGCATGTCCTCAAGGAATTTTAGGAATTAATGCTGAGCAATTTTGCAATTATGTTGAATACATTGCTGACAGGCGACTTGAAAGAATTGGTCTATTAAGAGTTTACAATACAGAAAATCCTTTTCCTTGGATGTCACAATCAACAGATTTATCGAAGGAGAAAAACTTTTTTGAAACGCGCGTCACAGAATATCAGACCGCAGGAAATTTAACTTGGGATTAATAACAATTGAGGACGAAAACATCAATAGATGTTTTAGGGATTAATGGAGGACGAAAACACTGTGGTGTTTTAGGGAATAATAGAGGACGAAAACACTGTGGTGTTTTAGGGAATAAATAAAAATGATAACAAAAGTAAGGAAACGTGATGGGAATGTTGTTCCGTTCGACAAAGAAAAAGTAACGGAAGCAATTTGGAAAGCTGCAAAAGCCGTTGGCGGACATGATAAAGAAATGGCAAAACACATTTCTGATTTAGTTGTTAAGGACTTAAATGAAAAATACGGAGACAATGCAATCCCTAGTGTGGAGAATGTGCAAGACATTGTTGAAAAAACTTTAATTGAAGATGGACGCGCAAAAACAGCCAAGGCATACATTCTTTATAGAAAAAGTCATGAAGAACTAAGAGAAGTTAAGGGATTATTCGACACGATTGAAGTTGTCGATGATTATTTGGGATTGAATGACTGGATGATTAAGGAGAATTCAAATATGGGTTTTTCGCTTCAAGGGCTAAATAATTATATTGCGACTAAGATAATTACAAATTACTGGAATAGGCGAGTTTATCCTGAAGCAATAAGGGCCGCACACGAGAATGCGGAGATTCATATTCATGATTTAGGAACTTTGGGTGCGTATTGCGTCGGATGGGATTTGAAGGATTTGTTAATGACAGGATTTACTGGAGTTGCAGGAAAGGTTTCGTCAAGACCACCAAAACATTTTAGAACCGCATTAGGGCAGATGGTTAATTTCTTTTATACTTTGCAAGGCGAGACAGCTGGCGCGCAAGCATTTTCAAATTTTGATAGTTTATTAGCACCTTTTGTAAGATACGACGAATTAAATTACAAAGAAATCAAACAAGCAATGCAAGAATTTTTGTTTAACCTTGCTGTTCCGACTCGCGTCGGATTTCAGTGCATGTCTGAAGATACACAAATTTTAACTCCAAATGGATGGAAGAAATATAACGAACTTAAAGAGGGAGAGATAATAAAAACATTTAACATTAAAGAAAAAGTTATAGAAGACAAACCCATAAAACGATTATTTGTAAGAGAATATAGTGGTGTTATGTATAACCTAAAAAATAGAATTCAAAACCAATTAATTTCTCCAGGACATAGGGTTGTAAGGAAAAAATTCCAGTCAGATGAGTATATTCTTGAAGAAATAGAAAAAGTGGAAAAAATGAAATCGCCATTTATAATTCCAATTGCTGCAAAAAATTCTTGTGAAGATATTAATTTATCAGATGAGCAAATAAAATTAATGGCTTGGATTATTGCTGAAGGCACAATAGAAAATTACACTTCACACAGGCATTCAGGAAGAGTTACAATATATCAATCTGCAATAAAAAACCCATCTAAATATCAAGAGATAACTTCTTTACTGCAAGGTTTCAATTTAAATTATTCTGAAAATGATTCTACACCTGCTTTAGGAAGTTCAGTAAAAATGATGAGAATGAATGCTGAATCTTCCAGATTTGTGCATGCTTTGTTTGAGATGAAGAGAAATGTAAATTTTATTCCAGAGAAATTATTAAATATGAGTTCACGACAATCAAGATTATTTTTGGAAACTTACCTTAAAGCAGATGGATTTGAAGGAGCTAAGATTGCCACAACAAATAAAGAAATTTTGCACGGACTGCAACAAATTGTCGTCAATGCAGAATATGGTTTTACTGTTTTAAAAAGAGAACCGACTATCGGAACAAAACCAATTTATGTATTAAGACTAATTAAGCACAAGGAGACATATATTCAAGATATAAAAAAAGTAGATTATAATGGCATTATTTGGTGCCCTAATACAGATAATGAGACAGTAATAGCCAAGAGAAAGGGAAAGGTCTTCATAACTGGAAATACACCTTTTACAAATATAACAATGGATTTGAAAGTTCCGTCTTATATGAAAGAAGAACAAGTCATTATAGGAGGTCAGCCAATGAAAGAAACGTACAAAGAATTCCAAAAAGAAATGGACATGATTAACAAGGCCTTTGCAGAGTGCATGCTCGAAGGCGACTCACAAGGAAGGGTCTTCACTTTTCCTATACCTACTTATAATATCACAAAGGACTTTGACTGGGATAATGAAAATTATAATTTAATATGGGAAATGACTGCAAAATACGGAATTCCTTATTTTAGCAATTTCATAAATTCTGACATGAATCCAGAAGATGCGAGAAGTATGTGCTGCCGTCTGCGTTTAGACCAGACAGAATTAAGAAAAAGAGGAGGGGGACTTTTTGGAGCAAATCCACAAACTGGCAGTGTTGGGGTTGTGACGATTAACATGCCACGGCTTGGATTTACATGCGTTACTGAAGAAGAATTTTTCTCAAAATTAAACAATTTAATGGAGCTTGCAAAAGAAAGTTTGGAAATTAAGAGAAAAACACTAGAACGATATACTGAAATGGGACTTTATCCTTATTCTAAATTTTATTTGAGAAGTGTCTATCAAAGATTTGGACAATACTGGAAGAATCATTTCTCAACTATAGGATTGTTGGGAATGAATGAATGCATTGTCAACTTTATGCCTGACGAAAATATAACAACAGAAAGAGGAAGAAAATTCGCATTGAAGGTCTTGCATTTCATGAGATCTAAATTAGAAGAATACCAAGTTGAGACAGAAAATATTTACAATCTTGAAGCGACTCCTGGTGAGGGAACGAGCTACAGATTTGCGCGAGAGGACAAAAAAAGATTTGGTAGAATTATTGTTGCAAATGAAAAAGTTGTAAAAGAAGGTAAGGCAAAACCCTACTACACAAATTCAACCCATATTCCAGTTAATTTTACCGATGATCTTTTTGAAGCGCTTGACTTGCAAGATGAGTTGCAAGTCCAATACACTGGCGGAACGGTTCTTCATAGTTTCATAGGAGAGAAAATAAATAAAGATGGGGTAAAAATTCTTGTTAGAAAAATTGCTGAGAATTATCACTTGCCTTATTTTACTATAACCCCTACATTTTCAGTTTGCCCAATTCATGGGTATCTTGCTGGAGAGCATGAGTATTGCCCTCGGTGCGATGAAGAACACGGAATAAGCAACGAAACGGGTTTGCTGATTAAACAAAAAGATAAATAAAAGGGAGGAAAAATGGAACGAACAAAATGCGAGGTATATTCGAGAGTTGTTGGCTATATAAGGCCGGTACAGCAATGGAATGAAGGGAAGCAGGCAGAATGGGCTGATAGAAAAACTTTTGTTATCGACGGAAAATCAAAAGAACAAATTATTGAATGTGTGGCTTAAAGGCCCCTATCTCTCGCTGCATATAATATCTCTTCTGTGATAGTAGCTCCTTTGCCGTTATTTATATACTTACCGAAACCATATTTAACAAATACAGTCGCTGCAGAATGGGCATTTCTTGAGGCCACTTCTGATAAATCTTCGCTTAAAGAATATTCTAAATTCACTCTTTTGCCAACATGAACAATTTTAATAGGTGTTCCAAAAAGGTCAACAACTTTTCCAGTTTTTGAATCATACCAAAGCATTTCAAGATTACGTGTCATAAAATTCAATCCTAGAACTTATTAAAAAGATTGTGGTTCTTAACAAGCATATTAATTAAGTGAGATTTTTAAACTTGCCAGACCTTTATTTAGAATGAAAAAACCATATGTAAAAAAATACGGCGAAGTGGCTGGTTTTTCTGTATGGATTATCGATGGAGAATATATCCGGGAAAATATAGATGAAGAATTCACAAATTTCGGACAGCATTTCAGATTCAGGTTTGTTCCAAAAAATGAGTTCTGGATTGATAAAACACGAAGAGGTGGAGAAGAACAATTTTACATTGATCATATGATAGCGGAGAACCGCATGATGGCTGAAGGCAAGGATTATTATTACGCTCTTAAAATGGCTGACAAAATAGAAAAAAGAGAACGCTCTACAGTTCGGCTTATAAAAAATTTAAAGAAATCACACAAAGAAAATGTAATAAAAAGAATTCATAAAAAACTTCTTAAAAAATACAGCAATAAGATAAATGTGTGGATTGTAAATGGGGACCTCGTACGTTCAATGTTTTTTATAGATTTTACCGAAGGCGGCCATGATATGGTATACAGTTTTATTCCAAAAAACGAGATATGGTTGGACGACGATCTGTCTGAAAAAGAAATGAAATTTATCTTACTACATGAAATGCACGAAAGAAATTTGATGGCGCACGGATGGCCTTATGATTTAAAGTCACCAATTCGAGTTAAAAATAACAAGCCCGGCAAGATAACAAAATCCGCTCACAGGTCAGCAAGTGAAATTGAACATTTTGCAAGAGTTCATCCTGGAACAGTTGATAAATTCTTAAGAAAAGAAATGAAGAAAGAGTAACGAAATCAATAAATAGTTAGACGAACTCGGATTTTTATGATAAAAGGGCTGCAGAAATTAACTTTGATTGATTATCCTGGAAAATTGGCGTGCACGATCTTTCTTTATGGATGCAATTTCAGATGTGGGTTTTGCCACAATCCTGAGCTAGTTATTTCACCAACAGAAGAAAAATATTCTGAAGAAGAAATTTTAAAATTTTTGGAAAAAAGAAAAGCACAACTTAATGGAGTTTGTTTTACTGGAGGAGAACCGTTATTGAGTTTGAAGAAAGAGTTTGTAAAGAAAGTAAAAGAACTTGGTTATGCAATTAAAATTGACACCAACGGAAGCAATCCTGAAAAACTTAAAGAATTAATTAATGAAAATTTAATTGATTATATTGCTATGGATCTTAAGTCGTCCCCTGAAAAATACGTTGAAGTTGTGAACGCGCAAGTTTCTCTAGAAAAACTTGAAGAAACAATAAAGATTATGGTTTCCTACGGCGGCGAGTATGAATTCAGAACGACAATTTTGAAAAGGTATCATTCGGAGGAGGAATTAGAAAAAATGTTTAAATGGATCTTAGGATTAACATATGGAGTTAAACCAAAAAGATATTTTTTGCAAGGTTTTGTCAATAAAGGGAAATTGCTGGACAAGAGTTTTAAAAGCGAACCAGATGTTTATGAGGATTATTTAGGGGGATTAAAAAAAGTTGCGTATAATTATTTTGAAGAAGTTGGAGTTAGGGTTTGAATGAAAATCAAAATAAAAAAATTAAATGAAGAAGCCGTTATCCCAAAATATTCCAAACATGGCGATGCTGCTATGGATGTTGTCGCTGTTTCAAAAAATGTTACAGAAAAATTTATTGAATATGGAACAGGATTGAGTTTTGAAGTTCCTGAAAATTATGTTATGTTGATTTTTCCTAGAAGCAGTGTTTCTAACAAAACTTTAAGCCAATGTAATTCCGTCGGTGTTCTTGACTCTGGATATAGGGGAGAATTAAAAATTAGATTTTATAAAATTGGAAGTGAAGAATATGAAATCGGAGAAAGAGTTGCACAAATAATGGTTTTACCAAGGCCAGAAGTTGAATTTCAAGAGGTTGCCGAACTTTCGCCTACGGAAAGGGGTGATGGCGGATTTGGACATACTGGGAAATAGCTTTTTTGGAACAGGAATATTTTAAAACAGATTTTCTATATAATTTTATGGCATATCTGCCGGATTTTATGATAAAAAGAGAAGTAAAAGAAGGGAGGATTATTATTGACCCTTATAATGAGAATGATGTTGGCCAAAATTCTGTTGACATGCATCTAGGCCCTTTCTTGAAAACTTATAGAGATCACGCCCTTGATGTAAGAAAAGACCCTGAATCAATTAATTTTATTATTCCAGAAGAAGGATTAGAACTTCATCCGGGAAGACTTTACCTTGGCTCGACTTGGCAAAGAGCGGGCTCTGATTTTTATGTTCCTTCAATTGATGGTACAAGTACTGTTGGAAGATATGGGATTGTAGTTCATCAAACTGCTTCAAAAGGAAGTGTTGGTTTCAAGGCGAATTGGACTCTTGAAATAAGTGTCCAACAACCAATAACAATATACGCTGGTATGAAGATTGCACAAGTATATTTTGAACAAATTCTTAGCCAGCCAGAAAATCTTTATGAAGGGGATTATGCAAATCAGACCGCAGAACCACCAGTTCCAAAAAACCTTATGAGGCCAGGCAAGTTCCTTCCTTACAAGACATTTGCGGAAGTAATTGAAAAAAGCAAGAAGGTTAGAAAAATTGCTTGATTCAAGAAAAATTAATTTTTTAAAAAACTAAAATCAATTGGCTTGTCTTGTTTATATTCTATTTGTATTCCCGCTTTTCTTAATTGTCTAACGGTATCGGCTTTTTGCAATTCGGCACCGAGATAAGACATATGAAGCCAGTCACCAACTCTTTTTTCAGCTAGCCATCTTTGTGCTTGTCTTACTGATGAAAAAGTTTCTGATTCTAAAACAGCGCTGCTTGTTGGATGAAGGTGCTCAATATAAAAATTATTCTCTTGATTAATCGAAATTGAATAATTCCCCCTAGGATCTTGATTTAATTTACTCGCTTGATGTAGCGTATAAGTTCTATTATCTATCAAAGGAAATTCTTCTAAAGTTTTTTTAGCATTCTCTAATTGACCTCCATAAAAATGGGCAGAGCCGGAAATTGTGCTGACTGAACCCAATTCTAAAGAAAGTCCTCTTTGTTCAAAATTTGGCTGAACTCTTTCAAGAACAAGTTTTTGCAATTCTCTTATTCCTAAAATATTTGCAGGCCAGCCCTCGAACATATCATGAGTCGCAAAATAATTAATAACATGTAATTTAAAACTATCATCTGAATCGGGGCTTATAGCCATAAAATGGGCTCCTCTTAAGCAAGGGGTCTCTGGAGCATTCATATGTCGTGCCACATTGTAGGAGGTTGCAAAGGCCTTTCCGGTATGCTCGCCGCCTTTTTTGGATAATTTTTTCACAGCATAATCAATTTGATTTATTACTTGTCCATCAGCGCGATGAGCAAATAGCTCTTCACCATAACAATAAGCGGAACCTTCCAAAGGGTCGCCGTGAGTAAATTGATGAACATATTTTGCAACGGACTTTTCAAATTCAGGAATTCGCCCAAAAATTTCAGGTTTAACCAAAGTTTTGTAGTCCTCATTTCCTGTAACAATTGCAAAAGTTCCTACAGTATCTTTTTTTGAGTCCTCTCCTTCCAAAATTTTTACTTTTCCAAACCGGATTATATTATCTAAAATGTCCAACCAGACCTCTTCAACAGTCACTCCGCGGATCATATATCCCATGTCTTCAGAAGGAAATGTCTCAGCAGTTTCTTTTCCAAGAGGATATCTCATTCCAAAGTCCCTCCAAGGATCTTTAGAAAGTGAATGTGAAATCTCCCTTATTGCTGTTGCGGCGCTTTCATAGTCACCTTCGCGAACATTTTCTCTTAAATCGTGCACTTTAATATTTTTTCTAAGGGCGTCAAACTCTTGCAAAGGGATTTCTTCAGGCAGAATCAAGACCTTTTTATCTATTCCTTTTATAGTATAGTCATCGTTAAACCCGTTGTTAAAAAAATTATTTAACATTGATCCTGTATTTGTCGGGTCTCTTCCCCAAGTTACTAATCTTCTTATATTTGGATTTGCAAGAAGTTCTCGCAAAATTAAATTAACACCTCTAGGAGAAAAACACTGGCCTATTGCAGAATATTGTGAAACGTCAAGACGTTTTGCTAAGGGCTGCCTTTCAGTCCATAAAGTTGTTATTGCAAGAGGAGAATCAACATTTCCAACACTAACTTCATTTCTATGATAAACAGGCCAAACGGAAACAAGCTCGTCCAAAGATAATTTTTCTGGATTTGGAATATCAAACTCTTTTTCAGACATAAGATTTTTTTGGGATTATTATTTTTAAATATAATTATCCTGCAATTGCATGATAAACTAACTTTTTCTGTAAACAGAAGAAACTAGTTCATTAATTCCACTCATTACTTTTAGAGCTGCTTCGTAGTCCTTAGGATGAATTGTTGTTAGTGTTGCTCTGCCCGCTATTACATCTTGGGGATAATCTGTTTTTTCATCATAGTCTACATCTTCCTTAAGATGTAATTTAAACTCATGGGAATTTTTTAAAATCTTATCATATCCAATAAGTTGTAACCCCATAACTCCCACTTTAGATTTTATTTCGCTCCAAAGTTTTAAAGGAATCTCTGATTCTCCCCCCCTAGAATTGTAAATAATAACAGAATCAGTAGGATCAAAACAAAAACCTTCACTACGCAATAACTTAGTTAATTTATCAACAGGAACTTTTGATAATGTTAAATAATCCATATTCTGGCCATTGAATTCAGTTATTAATTTTATTTCCTCTTCGAATTTCATATTTGTCTTTGCTTATGATTATTTAAAAGGATTTAGATTGGATGATTATACTTTTACAAGATATACATCTACGTTTTCAAAATCTTTATAAACATGGTAGTGATGAAAAATAACATGAAGGATGGTTTGGAAAATGCTACAGCAAGAACTTGTACCGGAGTTGACGAACGGGGAATTTGAAAAGTTTATTCATGGTAACTTTGTCGTCGTAAGTTTCTTTAAGGACTGGTGTATGAATTGCTTAGTGATGGATCCTATTGTTGAAGAAATAAGCGAGAAATTTTACGGAAAAATAAAATTTGCAAAAATTAATGTTGAAGACAACAAAGAAGCCGCAAAGAAATTTGGAGTTAATTCAACTCCGTGCTTCGCCATATTCAAGGACGGAAGCTTTTATGGGAAATTCTCAGGAACTTCATGCACTGAAGAATTTGAAGATAAGATAAAAGAGTTTTTGATATAATTTAAAATTATGACCCCGAAGGGATTTGGGCCTCACATTCGCTCGACCTACAAAAATTTGAAGCAAATTTTCATAAACCCAAGGATTCAAATCCAAATAACAAAATGACCCCGAAGGGATTTGAACCCTCGACACCTGGATTAAAAGTCCAGTGCTCTAACCAGACTGAGCTACGGAGCCATAATTGAGTTAGAAATTTTTAGTTTAAAAAATCTTTCTTTATGAAAATCATACAAATCCTTAAATAAACCCTAATTTTGTATAAGAAAGGCATAAAACTACCTCTAAAATCTTCAGAACAACAAAATATATAAAGTTCTGGCATCTTTATACTTAATCTGCGCTACCTTCTTGAAAACCCAAACATTTTTAAACCGACTTTCGCAATATTTTATTATTCAATAGTTGTTAAAGATATTACGGCCCTGTTGCAACTATTTTAACTAAATTCCAACCAAAAAAGATGCACATTCTTCAACCAAAACACACGAAACTTAACGAAAAAGACGCTCAAGTTTTGCTTGACAAATTAAATGTTTCTAAATCACAACTTCCAAAAATTCTTTCTAGTGATACTGCTCTTCCCGAGGGATGTGAAGTTGGGGACATAATTAAAATTGAAAGAAAAGAAAAAGAAAATACTATTCTTTTCCATAGGGTTGTCGTATAATGTCCAGAAAAAATGACCATATAATTGTAAAAAGATATTTGGAAGATCATTCATTAGTTGAGTCAAACATAATTTCTTTTAATCATTTTATAGAAAAAAGAATGCAGGAAATTGTGAATGATATTAACGAAAATATTGAAAGTGACGAATTTGAGATTCAGCTCGGAAAAATTGAAGTTGGAAAACCACAAATTATAGAAGCGGATGGAAGTTCCTCGCTGATAACTCCGAATGACGCGCGACTTAGAAATTTAACTTATTCAGCGCCTATAACCATGGAAATGACGGTTAAAAAAGATGATCAAGTTGATTCTCAAACCGTCGAAATTGGAAGAATTCCTGTAATGGTTAAGAGCAAAGCGTGCAATACTTATGGAATGAATGAAGAAAAATTGATTGAAAATTTTATAGATCCTAAAGATCCGGGGGGATATTTTATTGTCAATGGAAATGAAAGAGTCATGGTTATGGCTGAAGACCTCGCGGAAAACCAGCCGTTCATAGAAAATAATAATAAAGGGGAATTAAAATTAAGGATGTTTTCTCTCAGGGGAACTTACAGAATTCCAGTAACAATTTCAGAAAGCAAAGAAGGAATTTTTGAAACAACATTTTCAAGATTTAGAGATATCCCTGCAGTCATACTTTTGAAAACATTAGGAATGACAAAAGAATCAGACATTGCAAAATACATCGGAAAAGAAACCGACAGTGTTATTGTAAATTTGTATGAATTTGCAAACATACAAAATGTCGAAGACGCGATGATGTACATTGCTGAAAAGACCGCGCTGCAAGGAACAAAAAAAGAAATCTTGGACAGAGTTAAGCAAAGAATTGATTCGTATCTTTTCCCTCACATTGGGACTAAGAAAGAAGACAGGCCGAAAAAAGCAATTACTTTATGCAAATTGATAAAACAATTTTTAATTGCAAAAGAAAATCCAAAAATAAGAACTGATAAAGACCATTATGCGAATAAAAGAGTCCGATTAAGCGGCGATCTTTTAGCAAGTTTGTTCAGAGTCAATCTTGGAATTTTGTTAAGGGACGTTCAGTACTCATTGCAAAAATCTTCGAAGAGAAAAAAATTCTACTCTATAAAAACAATCGCTAAGTCGACGCTGTTTTCACACAGAGTTGAATCAGCAATAGCAACTGGAAGCTGGACAGGAGAACGTTCTGGGGTTACACAAAATATGGACAAGACAAATTATTTAGCTACGATTTCGCAGCTGCAGAGAGTTGCATCTATGCTTGCTTCTGATCAGGAAAATTTCATGGCAAGAACTTTGCACCCAACGCATTACGGTCGTTTTTGCCCTATTGAAACGCCTGAAGGAACTGAAATTGGTTTGAGAAAAAATCTGGCAATTTTGGCGAGAGTATCTACAAGAATTGATCTTGAAGAAGAGAAGTTTTCAAAAGAAGCTGAAAAAATCGGCTTAGACAGAGAAGGTATTGAAGGGATGGAAGTTTTCTTCAACGGAAGGTACATTGGAAACGTCAAGGACTCAGAAAATTTTGTCAGAACCATAAGAGAAAAAAGAAGAGCAAGTGAACTCCCAGTAGAATTAAGCATAAGAAATGATGCGAGCTTGAATGTTATTAATATATCCACGGAGCCGGGAAGGGTCTTAAGACCCTTAATAATTATTGAAAACGAAAAATCAAAATTAAAACCGGAGCACATGGTAAGACTTGAACAAAAAGAAATGAGATGGATTGATTTAATAAAAGAAGGCGTTATAGAATATATCGACGCTGCTGAAGAAGAGAATGCTTTAGTTGCTTTATTTGAAAAAGAAATTGGAGAGAAAAACACCCATTTAGAAGTTGATCCAATGGATTTATTCGGGGTCATAACCTCATTAGTTCCTTACGGAAATCATGACCAGTCATCTAGACTGAACAGAGGTTCTAAGACGCAGAAACAATCTCTTGGAATTTATGCTGCGAACTATCATGCGCGACTTGACACAGATGTCAGCATATTACAATACCCGCAAAAACCAATCGTAAGAAGTTTCATGTACGATACTTTGGAGACATATCCTGCAGGGCAAAATCTTGTTGTTGCTATAATGCCTTATGAAGGTTACAATATGGAAGACGCTTTGATATTCAATAAAGGAAGTGTTGATAGAGGAGTTGGAAGAAGTTTTTATTATCGTCCGTACTCTTCAGTTGAGATGAATTATGCGGGTGGATTGAAGGATCAAATTTTAATCCCAGACAAAGATACTTCTGGCTACAAAACTGAAGCAAGTTATAGATATCTTGAAAACGACGGAATTGTTTCCCCTGAAGCCGAAGTCGGCGAAGGAGAAGTTTTAATTGGAAAAGTCTCGCCGCCAAAATTCCTGTCTGAAGCTAGAGAAATCGCTGTACGAACGAATAAAGAATCTTCAGTCACAATGAGGCAAGAAGAACAAGGAATTGTCGATGCTGTTTTCATAACTGAAGACGATGAAGGAAATAAAATTATTCAGATTAAAACACGAGATCAAAGAATTCCTGAACTTGGAGATAAATTCGCAACCGCTCACGGACAGAAAGGGGTTATAGGTGCAATAATTGCTGAAGAAAACATGCCTTTCACTTCTCGAGGAATAAAGCCGGACGTAATGTTTAATCCTCATGGTTTGCCGTCAAGAATGACTGTCGGATACTTATTGGAATTACTTGCCGGAAAAGTTGGATGTTTAAGAGGAGAAGTTGTCGACGGAACTTCATTCTCCGGAGAAAGCAAGAAAGAATTGGAAGAAGGATTGAAAGAAATGGGATTCAGATACGATGGCAAAGAAACAATGTATAACGGAGTTACCGGAAAAAGAATGGATGCAAAGATCTTCATCGGAAATTTGTACTACCTTAAGTTGAAATATATGGTTGGAAATAAAATTCACGGCCGTGCTTCCGGAAAGATTGCATTGTTAACACGTCAGCCCGTGGAAGGACGTTCACGAGGAGGAGCATTAAGATTGGGAGAAATGGAACAGCAAGCACTTGTTGCTCACGGCGCGTCGCTGCTTTTGAAAGAAAGATATGATTCTGACAAAACTGTTTTATACATTGGAAAGAAAAGCGGAGAGATTGCAATCAAAGATAATATTCGGGAAAAAATTTACTGTCCAGTTTCTGGAGAGACCGACGTGGAACCAGTTGAAGTTTCATACGCATTTAAATTATTAGTCGATGAATTGTTAGCTATGCATATTTATGCATCTTTCGATTTAAAGAATAAATACGAATAAAATGTCATTAAAATCAAGACCAGTAAAGAATAAAATTGGAGCAATAAGATTCAGCTTAGTTAATCCTGAACAAATTAAAAAGTTATCAGTTGCAAAGATTGTGACGCCAGAACTTTATGATATAGACGGGTATCCTGTCGACGGAGGATTAATGGATTTGAGGATGGGTGTTGTTGATCCTGGATTGAGATGTCGAACAGATGGAGCAGTTATAAAAGAATGTCCTGGATATCCTGGAAGCATTGACTTGGCAAGATCAGTAATACATTTGAAATATGTTCCGCTAATTGAAATGGGTTTGAGATGTTTCTGCCATGATTGTGGAAAATTAATGTTAAGTGAAAAAGACCTTGCTAAATTCAGCCCCGCAAACAGAGCCAAAAAAGCAAAGGACTCAAAGAAATGTCCTTACTGCACCGCAAACCAAGAAAAAATCAAATTAGACAAACCAACAAGTTTCTATATAGGCAAAAAAAGAATTTTCCCTACGGAAATAAGAGAAATGCTTGTTAAAATTCCTGACGAGGATCTGAGAAAAATAGGAGTAAACCCTGAATCATCAAGGCCCGAATGGTCTGTTTTAACGACGTTGTTGGTTCCTGCACCTACAATAAGACCATCAATTATTCTTGAAACAGGAGAAAGAAGTGAAGATGATATAACACATAAATTATCAGATATTATACGGGCTAATCAACGACTTTGGGAAAATTTGAATGCAGGAGCTCCTGAAGTTATAATTGAAGATTTATGGGACTTGCTTCAGTATCACATTACAACATTCTTTGACAATTCGGTTGCTCGTGTTCCTCCAGCACGTCACAGAAGCGGACAGCCATTAAAAACAATCACCGAAAGAATAAAGGGTAAAGAAGGAAGAATTAGAAAGAACTTGGCAGGTAAAAGAGTAAATTACTCTGCACGAACAGTTGTTTCACCAGATCCAAGAATTGAAATTAATGAAGTTGGTGTTCCTTATGAAATTGCAAAGATTGTTACCGTCGCTGAAGCGGTGACTGATTTAAACATTCACAAACTGAAAGAACTGGTTAATAAAGGAGAAGAATATCCCGGAGCAAATTATATTATAAGACCTGATGGAAAAAGAAAGAAAATAACCAGTGAATTAAAAGAAGAAATAATCAATGAACTTGTTACTGGATATAAAGTTGAAAGACATTTGCAAGATGGGGACATAGTTTTATTCAATCGTCACCCTTCGCTGCACAAAGGAAGTTTAATGGCGCACTACGTAAAAGTTCTTCCTTCCAGAACTTTTAGATTGCATCCTGCAGTAACATTCCCTTACAACGCGGACTTCGACGGGGATGAAATGAATATTCACTCCCCACAGACGGAAGAAGCGCGCGCTGAAGCAAAGATTTTATTGGATGTAAAGAAAAATTTAATTTCCCCTAAGAACAATTCAAATTTAATCGGAACAAAAGCTGATTCTATCACAGGAAATTATTTGCTTGGATTAAACGAGCTTGATAAGGCCTATGCTAATCAATTATTTTTCAAATCTGGAATTGACCTTAAAGTTTCCAAAAAAAGTATTTCAGGATTGGAGATTTTCTCACACATAATTCCAAAAGGAACTAATTTTGAAAATGATTCTGTAAAGATCAAAGACGGGAAAATCATCTCCGGGCATATTGACGGAAGCACATTTGGAGAAGAAGATGGAGAGTTGGTTAAAGAATTAGACAAAGCATTTGGAAGAACACAGACACTTGAGACATTAAAAAATATCTTTACTTTAGGTACAAATTACTTAACTGATAAAGGAATTACAATTTCTGTTGAAGATTTGGATTTGGATGAAAGTATTATTGAAAAAGGAAAGGAAATAATTGCACGCGCTGAGAAAAAAGTTGAAGAGTTAATTGCAAGTTATCACGACGGCACTTTAGAAATTATCCCAGGAAAAACATTTGAAGAAACAAGAGAATTGAAAATTCTTCAGACATTGAATGAAGTAAGAACAAAAATTGGAGAAGTTGTAAAGAAAGAATTCCCTGAAGATAATCCTGTTAGTAACATGATAAAATCGGGAGGGGGCGGAAATATCTTAAATATTACACAGATGGCTTCGTGCGTCGGGCAACAAGCATTTGCCGGCGGAAGAGTTGATATTGGTTATGTTGACAGAACACTTTCATTTTTTAACAAAGGAGATTTATCCCCTCGTGCAAGAGGATTCATTCACAGTCCTTTCATAAAGGGTCTGCGTCCCGATGAATTTTTCTTCCAGGCAATTACAGGAAGAGATTCACTTATGGATACAGCGTTGAGAACTCCAAAGTCAGGATATCTTTACAGAAGATTGGCAAATGCGCTGCAGGATATAAGGGTAGAATACGATGGAACGGTAAGAGACAGTAATAATAATATAATTCAATTTATATATGGAGATGATGGAAAAGACGTTTCAAGGTTACATTTGAAAGAAAGCAAAGTTGATGCAGGCGAGGCAGTTGGAATTGTAACTGCGCAATCGTTCGGAGAATCATCGACGCAAATGGTCCTTAATACATTCCACATGGCAGGAGTTGCAGAAATGCAGGTTACTACAGGCCTTCCAAGAATTATAGAAATCTTTGATGCTCGTAAAAAACCTTCATCGCCAAAAATGGAAATTTACCTAGATAAGGATTCAAACAATGAAAAAGATGCAAGAACCATCGCTGAAAAAATAAAAGAAGTAAAGCTTAAGGAAATTGCGTCGCATGTCAATTTGGACTTTGGCAATAAGATTATTGAAATTGTTCTTGATAAAGAAGGAATGAGAAGAACACACACTAATTTGAAAAAAGTCGCAGAAAAATTAAAAGATCTTGGATACAAAGTCAACGAAAGAAGCGAGTCCATTGCTATTAACGCAAAAGATTCAACATTCAAGGAGATTTACAAAGTAAAGGAAAAACTTAAGGAAACAATTATTTCCGGACTAAAAGGAATCGAACAAATTTTAATTGTCAAGAGAGACAAGGACTTTGTAATTATAACTTTAGGAACTAATTTGAAAAAGATAATTGAGCTTAAAGAAGTCAACATTGAAAGGACAATTACAAATGATTTATATGAACTGGCAGAAGTTTTCGGAATTGAAGCCGCGCGACAATTGATAATAAATGAAATTGATCATACCTTAAGAAGTCAGGGTTTAGATATTGACATGAGACATTTGAAATTAATTGCAGACACTATGACAACTGCAGGCCTTGTTAAGGGAGTTACAAGAATGGGGATCATTGCGCAGAAAGCATCGATACTTGCCAGAGCAACTTTTGAGACGCCAGTAAAACAATTCGTCAACGCCACCATAAAAGGTAACAGGGACTACTTAACAAGCGTCGTGGAGAATATTATACTAAATCAACCAATTCCCGTCGGAACAGGACTTCCAGGATTAGCAGTTCAAGTTGTTGGTTCTCTAGCAAAGAAAGATTCCGAAAAGAAAAAAGCTGATTCAAAGATTGTTGAGCAAGTTAATAAATAGTTTACAAAACAAAAGTTTAAAAACAAAATAATTCTTCCCGAATTAACAAAAGAGTTTTTCAAAATGGTTAGAACAATTGAAATGCAGGATATGCGTTACCTTAATCTTTTCGAAAGAGTTACTAGGGTCACGACGAGGTTCTGTATAAAATATAACGACACGCTGATTTTCTGCGTGCCGCAAGCGATGATTGCACGCGCCGTCGGGCCTGAAGGAAGAAATGTAAGAAAGATTCATGAAATTCTAGGGAAAAGAATTAAAATAATTTCGGCACCGCAAGGAATTGAAGATGTAAGAAAATTCATTTCAGAAATTGTTGCGCCGGTTACATTCAAAGATCTGGAAATCAAGGACAATGAAATAATCTTAACTGCAGGAAGCCAAAGCAAAGCAGCGCTGATAGGAAGAAACAAAAGGCGCCTTATGGAAATGCAAAAGATTTCACAGGATTTCTTTAATATGGATTTCAAGATTGTTTAACGATAAAGATTATTCATAAAAAATTAATAAGAAACCTTTTTAAACTAAATCTAGTAAACTAACTTATGGGATTATTCGGTGCTCAGAAAAAAATAAAGAATGCGAAAAAGTTCAGATGGAAGGACAGAAAATACAAAGTCAGAACCCTAAAGCTTTATGCAAAATCGGATCCTTTGGGCGGAGCTAATCAGGCGAAGGGAATTGTTCTTCAAAAAGTTCAAAAAGAAGCAAAGCAGCCAAATTCAGCGATGAGAAAATGTTGCAAAGTTCAACTAACAAAAAATGGTAAAACTGTTACTGCATTTATTCCAGGTAATTTAGCACAGAAATTTATAGATGAACATGATGAAGTTATAATTGAAAGAATTGGTGGAAAACAAGGACGTTCGAAAGGAGATATTCCAGGCGTTCGTTATCAAGTTATAAAAGTAAATGATCAGCCATTGCACAGATTGTGGACGGGCCAGATTGAGAAGGGTAGAAGATAATGAGAACCGCATCATTTTACTCCGTGAAAATGCTGGAGGGTAGAAGATAATATGGCTGGCGGAACTGGAACAGGTTATGGTGCTGATACAACTATAGTTATTCAAGAAGCACAAAATCGAAGAAGATTAGAAAGTATTATTGATGTTGTAAAAATATTAGGGGTTGATGAAATTTATATCCCAAACTCCCGAGGAGTCTCTCATGAAGATTTAATGAATGGCTTTACAGCAGAAGGTTATGATATTAATAAAACAAATTTTAGTTATCAAAATAAAAGATACGAATTTGTAGCTTGCAGTATTGGAGAAAAAATGTTAAGGGGGATAAAGAGAACAGAATAAAATGACAGAAGAAAAACAAATACAAACTTTTAAGGTATTCGACAAGTACGATCTCAGCGAAGTGAAAGTTGAAGATATTGGATTAAGAAGCATTATCAATTTAACTCCAACCTTGGTTGTTAAAAGCCAAGGTAGAAATGTCATGAAAGCAGGACAAGCAAGGGTAAATATTATTGAACGATTTGCAAACAGAATTGCAACCGCAGGACACCGAAGCAAAAAACACAAAATAGAATTGGGGCATGTTACAGGAAAATATTACAAGAACATGAGAATATTCTTGAATGCATTAGATATGATTGAGAAAAAAACAGGAAAAAATCCTGTACAGGTTTTGGTTAAGGCAGTTGAGAACTCTGCACCAAGAGACGAAATTACAATGATTGAATATGGTGGGGCACGTTATCCTCAAGCTGTTGACGTTTCACCCTTGAGAAGAGCTAACTTGGCAATAAGATGGCTTGTTCAAGGCGCATCGGACAAGGCCTTTGGAAAAAAGAAAGATATCACACAAGCACTTGCCGAAGAAATTGTTTTGGCTTCCGAAAACAACGGAGAAAGTTTTGCAGCAAGAAAGAAAAACGAAGCGGAGAAACAGGCTGATAGCGCACGATAAATATAGATTTAATAATATAAATAATTAAAAAGTTTAAAGTAATCTTATTATTATGAAATCAATAGATAAAATTCTTTGTCTTTTTCCTTTTAACCCTCAACTAGAATATAAAACGGCTGATGTAATTTCTGGGGGAATAGACGCATTCAAAATGATTGGAATGATAACCATAGGATTAGGATTATTTGGAAAAGAAGAGTTGCAAGGAATGAATACTATTTTAACAGGAATGGGAGTTTATGGAGCTTCTGTTATAATAGATTATGTTGCCCAGAGAATATCGGATAAAAAATTCTATTCTGATCATTAAATATAATTCTTTAATAATCATCTTTTTAAATACATTAAATATTTATTTTTATGGATAAACGAAAGTTATGGTATGAAATAGTTCCTGATGGAGAATATGTTGTTTCTAGTGATAGAATTGAAAGAACATTAAAATTCCCTCAAAAAGTTGAACTTGATTCTGTAAAATATGAAATGATAAAGGTTATTACACTCAAAAGTGGAACAAGGTATATTAGCGAATTTTACGCCAATAATGGATCTTGGAAGAAAATTGATGCAAGAAATGGAAGAGGAGATGACTTACAGGATATTCATAATGATGCTGTTAATTTCTTAAAAGGCAATTATGTCAATCAGCACGCAAATCATTAATTTAAGATATAAATAATTAAAAACTGTTTTTTTGTTTTCCATTTATGGGGGTAAATTTTCCGACAAATTCTACTGAGTTAAACTTATCTGAAGATGGCGACGGAGCTTTTGACAGAATTGGTTTCTCTTTAGACATGAAAGTTTATACATGGGGGTGGAAATATTTTATAAGAAAAGATGGAAAATTCAAGCTTACGGAAAAGGTCTTCAAAAAATTTGAAGGAGAGGAAATAACAGGCAGAAATTTAAATTCACTTCTTGCAGACATTTTTAAAGAAAGATTTGGAGTTCGTTATCAAACTCACAGGTATGATGATAAAATAAAACGAGATATTCTTTGCACTTATCCTTATCAAACAGAAAGCTGGCATTTTGAAGGACATGTTGACTTGCTGCCCTTTGCTCCGTATTATAAGATATAATAAATAAAACAAGAATATTTTTAAACTCTTTTTATCTGTAGTTCGAATGTTAAATAAAAGAATTAACTCTAACTGGAATATAACAGCTAGATGTAATTCTAAATCATATTTTAGCCCAGTCAAACATTTTGGCCCGGCTATATAATAATTCTGATAAAAATGGCCGAGGCAACAACTTACAAAGATAATAGGAATGATGTTTCTTATAGTTCATCTGGTTTGGAAAAAGAAGTTTTAGTTCATCTTAGACAATATTTGGACTTTATGGAAAGAATATCCTACGAACCTTCTAGAATAAAAATTGATTTAAATCATATCTCAAGAAAGATTGCTCCTAAATTAAACAATAAATATTCAAACATTTTTGCACAAGGAGAAAGTTTCTCGGAAATGATTAGGGGAATAATGAGAAGAAAAATGAAGGACTTTAATTATGAAGAAAATGGCAGGCCTTATACCTTCCAATTAACAGATGTTGGGATAGAAAAGGTATCTGAAAGGGACTGGATAAATTATGCAAGAAAACAATTAAAAGAATTAGGCTACAAACCGAATTATTAATTTTGCAAAACGAAGATTTTAAAAAGCATTTTACCGAATGATAAATATTCTATTTATTTAATAGAGAATTTTATATAGTAATATGGCAGAAAAAGAATCACAATTTCACAAGATACAAAGATTAAGTAAGGACCAAAAGCAAATAAGAAATATAGCGACGAGCGCGCACATTCACCACGGAAAGACCGCTTTGACAGACAACTTATTGGCTGCTTCAGGATATATGGCTGTAAAAAATGCTGGAAACCTTGAAGAGGGAATGGCAACCTGGCAGCACTCTGACGAGCAAGAACGACTTATGACTGTCGACTCTGCAAACGTTTCTATGGTCCATGATTATCACAAAGAAGAATTTTTAATTAATTTGATTGACACGCCCGGACACGTTGATTTCGGCGGAAATGTTACAAGGGCTATGAGAGCCATCGACGGAACTGTTGTTCTTGTCTGCGCAGTTGAAGGAATGATGCCTCAGACAGAAACGGTAATCAAGCAAGCACTTAGAGAAAGAGTAAAGCCGGTTTTGTTCATTAATAAAGTTGACCGTTTGATTAAGGAATTGAAACTGACTCCTGAAAAAATGCAGGAAAGATTTATAAAAATTTATCAGGACTTCAACAAACTTGTCAAGAGCGTTGCTGA
This sequence comes from Nanobdellota archaeon, assembly GCA_030647125.1. Lineage (GTDB taxonomy): Archaea > Nanobdellota > Nanobdellia > Pacearchaeales > GW2011-AR1 > JAUSKC01. The sequence goes on from JAUSKC010000017.1 coordinate 65,325, forward strand.
AAAAGAATACGGAACAAAATGGGCTGTTGATATTTCCGATGGAAGCGTTGCTTTCGGTTCAGCTAGAGAAAATTGGGCATTATCAGTCCCGTTCATGAAGAAAAAAGGAATTTCTTTCAAAGATATTTTTAATGCTTACACAGCTATGAGTGATGAAGAAAGAAAAGATTGGTTCTGGAAGAATGCGCCATTGTATGAAGTTCTTTTAGATATGGTTGTAAAACATTTGCCTAATCCTTTGGAAGCGCAAAAATACAGAATTCCAAAAATATGGAAAGGTGATTTGGATTCAGAATTTGGAAAGGACTTGTTAAGTTGTAATCCCAACGGCAAACTTGGTTTTGTTATTACAAGAATTGTAATTGATCCGCGCTCGGGAAAAGAAATTTCTGCTGGTCGTTTATTCTCAGGAACGTTAAAGCCGGGAATGGATGTTTATTTGAATTTAGCAAAACAGAAAAGAAGAATTCAGCAAGTTTTAATTTACAATGGAGTTAAGCCGGAACTACTTGATGAAATTGGCCCGGGAAATGTTCTTGCAATTTCTGGAGTCAATGCAGAAGCTGGCGAGACAATAACCTCAGAGCCTGAAACTGCATTTGAAGAATTGAAACATATTTTTGAGCCGGTTATTACTAAAGCAATTGAAGTCAAAAAAACTGCTGACCTTCCTAAATTAGTTGAAATTTTGAAACAAGTTGCTAAAGAAGATCCATCTATAAAAGTTGAAATTAATGAACAGACAGGAGAGTCACTTATTTCTGGAATGGGGGAACTACACCTTGAAATTATTGAAAACAGAATTAAGACAGAAAAAAATCTTGAAGTTAAAACTTCTGCGCCTATAATTGTTTACAGAGAAACAGTTGCTAAGACGTCCGGCTCAAAAGAAGGAAGGTCTCCAAACAAACACAATAGTTTCTTTATTAAAGTTGAACCATTGGAAGATGAAATTTTCAATGCAATACAAAATGGAGATTTGCCTGAAGGAAGAGTAAAGAAAAAAAATGAAGAACTATCTAAAAAATTATATGAAATGGGATGGAGTGGAGATGAAGTAAGAGACGTCCGCGACATTTTCAAAGGAAGCATGTTTATAGATGAGACACGAGGGGAAGTTCATATGGGGGAAGTTATTGAAATGATTCTTGACGCGTTCGAAATGGTAATAAAATCAGGACCTTTGGCTCACGAGCCGTGCACAAAAATGAAAGTTACTTTAACGGATATTAAACTTCACGAGGATGCGATTCATAGAGGTCCGGCGCAAGTTTATCCTGCTGTTAGAGAAGCAATCACTGAAGCAATGAAAGACGCAAATGCAACTTTGTTAGAACCATTGCAAATTCATGTTATCGACGTTCCTGGAGATTTCATGGGAGCTGTAACTAAATTAGTTGGCGGCAAAAGAGGACAAATGCTTGACATGACGCAAGAAGGAATGAACACTGAAATCACTATGAAGATTCCAGTTGCAGAAATGATTGGGTGGAGTTCGGACTTGCGTTCAGCGACGGAAGGGCGCGGGACGTCTTCATTAAAAGACCAGTTGTTTGAAAAGATACCAACTTCAATACAAGCGGATATAATTAAGAAGATAAGAGATCGGAAGGGATTGGCTGAAAATCAATAATTTTTTGAATATAAAATAATATTTATTACATATCTCTAAAAACTTCAACTAAATTTTTCTTCCGAGAGGGATGCTTCAATTTTTCTAATGCACTATTTACTAATTGCCCAACCCTTGCTCCACCAACACCCAGATACTTTCCTATTTCTTCAAAAGTATATTCTCTGTCTTGATCTATACCAAAGTGCATCATAACTGCTGTTCTTCTTCTTTCATCTAATTCATCTAAAACATTTATAATAGCTGAGTGTATTTCTTCTCCATAAATCTTGTTTGGGGCTTCCGGTTCAACTTGAGGCAATAATCTTTGGCTTGTGTCAGATAATGAAATAAGATTACTTTCTGGAATCTCTCTTTCTGTAATATACTTACCTTTTACTTTAATTTGTTTTAAACTTTCTGGAAAAACATCTTCTTCTAAAATAAAATAACCAGCATTTCTATAAGCAAAACAAATTTTCTCTTGCATCCTTTTGCTAGGATATCGGTGTAATAATTCAAGTTGTCCTAAAACGTAAGGAGCAGTTCCAATTAATTCTGCTGCCTGTCTTTGATTTAGTCCTAATGCTTCTCTTGCTTTGACTAACTCAGCATTTTTTACTCTTATTTCTAATCTTACATTAAAGTTTTTATCTTCATAAGTTTCCATATTTTTACCTGAATAAGAATGGTTTATAAATCTTAAGTTTGGTGGAGAATCAATAATTATTTAATCTCATTTTCTTATCTTATTTTATGATACGAAATAAGAAATTAATTTTATCATTAATGTCTTTTATTGCGTTTTTGTTTATATTAATTATAGTTGTTAATGGAACGCCCTCGATTGATTATTCAGTAAGTTCTGGGATCAATAAATTACGTAATCCTATAATGGATGGCTTTTTTATCTTTCTTGGAAACTTCTCGAGAGAAATTATGATTGGGTTTGCATTGATTGCTGCATTAATTTTATATAATGGAAAAAGGAAGAAAGAATCTTGGATTTTGCTTTTCAGTTTAATTTTGGGTTATGTTTTTGAGCAAGCAATAAAATTTTCTGTTCAGCGCGTCCGTCCATTAATGCAACTTATCCAGGAAATTGATTATAGTTTCCCAAGCGGACATGCAATATTCTCTATAATTTTATTTTCAATGCTGATTTACTTTTTTAAAGACGAAATAAAAAATAAGACGACACGTTTAATCTTCATCTTAATTAATATATTCTTAATTTTACTAATCGGCTTCAGCAGAATTTATTTGAACGTTCACTCGTTTACCGACGTGATTGGGGGATATGCACTTGGTTTCGCAGTTGCTAATTTTGTATTATACTTGGCGGAATTAAGAAATTAAGGGGGAGTAGAAATAGAAATCTTTAAAAAGGTATTTTTTTATAGTAGAAATACTAAACAAATTTAATTTAATATGGCAAAAACAAAACCAGCAATGAATGTAGTTTTCGTCGGGCACGTTGACGCAGGAAAGTCAACTACAGTTGGACAACTTATGTTCCAAACCGGCGCTGTTTCTGTACAAGAAATGGAAAAATTAAAGGCCGAAGCTCAAAAGCATGGTAAAGTTGGTTTTGAATTCGCTTACGTTATGGACAAAATCAAAGAGGAAAGAGAAAGAGGAGTTACAATTGACCTTGCATACAAAAAAATTATAACACAAAAATACGAAATCACAATAATTGACGCTCCAGGACACAGGGACTTTGTAAAGAACATGATTACTGGTGCTTCACAAGCCGACGCTGCTTTCTTAGTTATTGCTGCACCTTCAGGAGTTCAGCCACAAACAAAAGAACATTTATGGTTGTTAAGAACAATGGGTGTTTCAAACATTTCAGTTATAATTAACAAGATGGATGAAATTAGTTATGACGAAGCAAAATTCAATAAAGTTAAAGAGGACGTTTCTGCACTTTTGAAAGTTGTTGGAGTTAAACTTGAAACAGTTCAATTTATCGCTGCTTCAGGTTTGAAAGGGGATAATGTTGCTAAAAAATCTACTAATATGTCTTGGTACAAAGGACCAACAATTTTAGAACAATTTGATAATTTCCCAGCTCCGGAAAAACCTACAAACTTGCCTTTGAGAATGCCTGTTCAAGACGTTTATGAAATTACAGGTATTGGAACTGTTCCAGTAGGAAAAATTGAAACAGGAGTTATGAAACCAGGACAAAAAATTATAGTACTTCCAGGAAGAACTGGAAAAGGTGTTGCAGGGGAAATAAAAACAGTTGAAGCTCATCATGAAACTTTACCTCAAGCAGAAGCTGGAGATAATGTTGGAGTAAACATAAGAGGAATTGGAAAGAAAGATATTGCTCGTGGAGACGTAATCTGCGACGCTGCTTCCCCTATACCAATTGTTGCTGAATTCATTGCTCAAATCGCAGTAATAAATCACCCAACAGTTTTAGCTAAAGGATATACACCAGTATTCCACGTTCACACAGCTCAAGTTCCGTGCCAATTTGTTGAATTAATTGAACAAATTGATCCTAAATCTGGTCAAGTTATGAAGAAAAATCCTGACTTTTTGAAAAACGGAGATGTTGCTAAAGTAAGAATAAGACCTCAAGGAAACTTATGCTTGGAAACATTAAAAGACAATCCACACATGGCAAGATTCGCTGTAAGAGATGCTGGCGCAACAGTTGCTGCTGGAATGTGTGTTGAGATTGTTGAGAAAAAATAGATTCTTTAATATTTTTAATACCACTTTAGTTAAATTGGTTTTATCAACTCAACAATGCTTAAATACTAAAACAATTATTTTTTATTATGCTTAATAAAGGAATGTCAAAGGCAGAGGTTGAAGAAGAACTTCGAGGAAAAGGCGACTTTGTCAAAGTTGATTATTTGAATAGATATTTGAAAGAGACGCCGTCTATTGATATGCGAAAATTCGCTTTTCTGAAAATGGCTGAAATTTATGAAAACAAAGGAACTTTCATTGAAGCGGCGCGAAGCTACGAAAATGCGGCAACATCGTCGCTGACTTTTGTGGAAAAAATTGAGTACCATATTAAAGAATGTCAAAGTTATATCAAAGGAAATGATTTTGTCCGGGCAGACCAGGCCTTGAAAAAAGCTATGGTTGAAGCTAACGCGACACAAAGAAATGAAATTTACATTAAAGTAAAGGAATTCTACAAAAGAATGGCGGAGATTTACGAGAGAGAAACAAAAAGAAATCACGCAGTTCGAATTTATGAAAAGCTTCTTTTAATGAGAATTTCTGATGTTGAGAAAAGAGAAATAAAAGATAAATTAAAATTCCTGTATGAAAAGCTTGGGAAGATAAAGGAAGCTAATAAGCTTGGGTGAGTTAACCATTAATCTTAACAACATTTAAATACTAGCAACATCTTTAATATATAATTAGAAGAGTATCAAGCTCACAATCCGACTATTATTGGATTTCACATTCACATTCACTTGAACACCTTTATTATTCGGTGAGACAAGATATTTTTCTAGTCCGAAGTCATAGATTTCGGTTAATTAAACAAGGAGAATGTTAATAAAATGGCTAAAGTAAGTCCTGTATCAATCAAATATATGATACATGCGAATCTTGTTGCTGAAGGCGCTTTAGAAAAGCCTGATGTGATAGGAGCTATATTTGGACAGACAGAAGGTCTTTTAGGATCTGAACTCGAAATGAGGGAACTCCAGAAAGAAGGAAAGATAGGAAGAATTGAAGTTGACCTTGAACGTTCTGAAAAAAGAACTATGGGAAAAATTCACATTCCTACAGCTTTGGATATGTCTGAAACAGCATTAATAGCTGCAGCTATAGAAACAATTGAAAGAGTTGGACCTAGCGATGCGCAAATAGAAATTGACAGAATTGAAGATGTAAGGGGAAGCAAAAGGGACTTCATAATTGAAAGAGCAAAAAAGCTCATGGGGTCTTTAAGCAGCTCAACTGATTCAAGGGAAATTTCAAACCAAATCAAAGAGTCGACACGAACTAATTCAGTTGGAGAGTATGGTGATGAAAAATTGCCGTGCGGAGATCTTAGCGGAAATGAAATTATTGTTGTAGAAGGACGTGCAGATGTTTTAAATCTGTTAAGAGCGGGAGTCAACAATGTTATCGGAATGAACGGAACGAAACTTCCTTCAGCGATAAGAGAACTCAGCACAGAAAAAGACATAACACTGTTTGTCGATGGCGACAGAGGCGGAAAGTTAATTGCGCAAAACGTAGTTGACAATGCTAAAGTCAAATGGATTGCTGTTGCACCGGACGGAAAAGAAGTTGAAGAGCTGGCTGGAAAAGAGATAATCATGAATCTCAGAAAAAGAATGCCTATTGATGAATTTTTTTCCAAGTTCAGAATGAACAACGGCTTCAATGGTTCTAAAAAAGAATACACTGAAGAAAGAACTTCTAACGGAGTAATAGAAAAAATTGAACTGACTTCCGAAGACAAAAGAAAGCTTAAGGAACTATCTGGCGAAATTGCTAGAAGCGACAAAGCAATTCTTTTGAACAGCTCTTTGGAAGAAGACAGACGAATTTCCATTAAGGCGCTTGCACCAACTTTAAGAAAAATCAACAACAAACCGACTATAATTGTGATGGACGGAACAGTTACAAAATCAATTGTCGAAGCGGCAGAAGAAGTTGGAGTTCAAGTTATTGTAGCAAAGAATTTCGCAACAACAGATACTCAGATTAAATTGATGAGTTTGTAAATCAAACTCATTTTGTTTTTTTTATTTTAAGTTAATTTATTCTAGGGGTTTAATTAATGACTCATAAATTTTAATAGATTCTTCATATTTTTTCATTACTTCTTCAATCCTTTTGTCAGTATTATCTGGGCTTTGATTTCCAATTAAAATTCTTTGAAATTCAGGAAATCTATCATGATTTGGAAAATCAATTGCTTGCCAAACTATTCCATCAAGAATTGGCTGGTTATTAGCATAAATTGCAAAAGTTCCCCACCATAAAAGGGAACGCTTTGGAGAATAATCTTCAGACGCACCATTCATAGAATTTAATTTTAATTTAATCAAATGTTTTGAAGCAGAACCCACAAATAAATAAGATATTCCGTGAGCATTAAACAGATTAACTCTTTCATTTTTTATATGGTAACACTCTCCACTACGACTATTTGGTTTTTCTTCATCCCAATGAGGTATTAAGGGATTGTAAATATATCCAGATTTTAGTTCTAAATTCATAATAAGCTTTAAAATAAACCATTTATAAGAATTATTGTGCTAGTTAATTTTATAAACATTCAAGGCATTAATTAATTATGGAATTTACAGCTATAATTGAGAAAGATGAAGATATGTATGTAGCGAAATGTTCTGAAGTTGGGACAGTCAGTCAGGGCAGCACAATTGAAGAAGCTGTTGAAAATTTAAAAGAAGCTACAGAGTTATACTTAGAAGATTTTCCCACCCAAAAAAGAAAGAGGTCTTTGTTTACTTTTTTCGAGATAAAAAATGTCCAAGCTAAAGAAAATCTCAGGTAAAGAGTGTTTGAAAATTCTATGCAATAAATTTGGTTTTGAAATTCTTAGGCAAAGAGGCAGCCATGTTATATTAAAAAAAGAAACATCTTCTGGTAAAATTGGAACGGTAGTACCAATGCATCAAGAATTAAAAATTGGAACTTTAAAAAGTATTTTGGAATTAGCTAAGATCAAAGAAGAAGATTTTATGGAATATCAATAGGTGGTTAATTTTATAAACAATTTTATTCTTAACTTATTATGAATAAAAGAGGTCACTCGTTTTTCCCTATTGGAAAAAGGGGTTTAGGATGGAAGTTCTTTTTGGTTGTTGGAATAATTATAGCACTTGCAGTTGCAATTTATTTTATGTTCTTTTTCCATTATAGCTGCGCGGACAATGACATCGCATGCTTCAAATCATACCAAGCAAAATGCCTTAAAACAAAATTTATCAATGATCAGACAGACGCGACATGGAATTATGTGATTCAAAGGAAAAACCAAGGAATTTGTGAAATAGAAGTTACAATTTTAAAAGTCAAAACAGGAAGTGTTGAAAATAAAGCCCTTGAAGGTCAAAGCATGGTTTGCTCGCTTCCTATAGGCAGCATTGATTCACCCGAGTCGGACACTTCAAAGTGCCACGGCCGCTTAAAAGAAGAAATGCAGAATTTGATAATTCAAAAACTTCATTCATATGTTGTAGGCAATTTAGGAGAAATAGAAACGAGCTTAAATTCAATTAATTCAATTCAAGGGAATACAACGGCTGGGAATTCAACACAATAAAATAATTCTTCTTAATTAAAAATAATTGGGCGGGGCATCAAAAACCTTTTAACCTTGCTTTCTAAAAGTTAATTATGTCATCGTTATGGAAATTCGGTCCTTCTGGACTTGGACCGATTAAAACTGCGCTGGATACTTTAGAGGAGTATAATAGATTAGGATTGAAAACATGCGAGATTGCTTTTACTTATTCTGTCTATATAAAAAATAAAGGGGACGCAGAGAAAATTGGCAAGAGGGCTGAAGAGCTTGGAATTGAATTAAGAATTCACGGGCCGTACTGGGTTAATCTTAACTCTGAAGAACCCCAAAAAATTGAAAATAGCAAGAACCTAATTTTAAGATGCCTTGAAGTTGGGACTTGGCTTGGAGCGAAGATTGTGGTTTTTCATCCAGGATTTTATGGCAAAAGGAGTAAAGAAGAAACTTATGAAAAGATAAAAAAAGGCATTTTGGAAATTGAAAACGAAAGGAAGAAAAGGGGTTACACTACAGAAATGGCGCCTGAAACAATGGGAAAAATAAACGTTTTTGGAAGCACTGGAGAAATAAGAAAACTTGTGGAAGATACGGGTTGCAATTTTTGTATTGACTTCGCGCATATTCTTGCCCGGGACAAGGATTACAGATTTGAAGAAGTGCTTAAACTTTTTGAAAAATTTGAAAAATTATATTTGCATTTTTCAGGAATTGTCTATGGAGAAAAAGGAGAGAAGCATCATAGACGAACGGAAGAAGATGAATGGAAGAAATTCCTGAAAGCTCTGCCAAAAAACAAGGAAATAAGCATCGTAAATGAGTCCCCTACGCCTGTTGAAGATGCTATTGAGGGTTTAAGTTTATCGAGGATAAATGGAATATAACTTGCTGTTCCGACAGCTAGTGACAGGTTACCTACTAAATAATTAAACATTATGTTGTCACCACAAAGTTTATAAAAGAAATTCGGGTGGTAATTCTACCAAAAAACAATGTTTTTTGGACAACTAAATTAAATAAAAAACATGAAAAAAATGGAAACAAAGAAACTTTTAGTTTCTTTTTTGGCTATCGCAAGTTTGTTAATTGTAGCAACTGCATTTGTAAGTGCTAACGAACTAGCTAGTGGTGTTTCAACCTTCATTGACAATGCTGGAGTAGATAATACTGGTATTGTTGCTGGAGATACAATGACTATTCAGGTTATATTCACATCTGATGTGAATGCATCTGATGTCACTGTTGAAGTTGAGTTAGAAGGCGATAAAGCTGACGCTCAAGTTGAGACAAGATATTTCGATGTTGAAAGCGGCCATAGATACACAAAGTTCTTGAACTTGAAAGTTCCTTACGAACTTAAAGATCAACTTAGTGATGACGCAACTTTGACTGTTAAAATATCTGGAGACGGCTTCGAAACTGAACAAGTTTACGATGTTAGAATCCAAAGACAACCATATGAAGCTAGTGTTATGTCTGTATCTGCAGATCAAACAATAAGCGCTGGGGCAACTTTCCCTGTCGATATTGTTTTGAAAAACACAGGTTACAATAACCTTGATGATGTTTATGTTACTGTTATGGTTCCAGAATTAGGACTTCAAAAATCAGCATATTTCGGAGATATTGTCTCTGTTGAATGTGATGATCAATTTAGTTCTGTAGAGAACTATAATGTTGACGTTGACAGAAAATGTAATGAAGATGACGATGATAGTGTTGCAGGCAGAATCTTTTTGAATATGCCATACGATGCTAAAGCCGGAGCTTATACATTGCAAGTTAAGGTTAAAAATGACGACACAACTACAAGCGCAAGCACACAATTTAATGTGCAAAACAATGTCGCTAATGAAGTTGCTGTTGACAGCTCACAAAAATCTGTAGCTGAAGACGAGAACGCTGAGTTCAATTTGTTACTTGTTAACCCAACTAACCAAGTTAAGGTTTACAGAATAGTAACAGAATCAACAAGCGGTCTTTCTACAAGTACGGACACTTCCGTTGTTGCTGTTCCAGCAGGATCAAGCAAAAACGTTAGAATAATTGCTAGCGCACAAGATTCAGGAGAATATCAATTCACTACGAGTGTATTCTCTGGAGAGCAATTAGTTGAAAGCGTTCCTATGACTGTAAAAGTCAGTGGAAGTTCAGCTACAAGCAATCCTCTTGTAATCTTGACAGTAATATTGGCAATAATTTTTGTTGTATTGCTTATTGTATTAATTGTCTTGATGTCTAGAAAGCCAGAAAGAAGCGAAGAATTTGGAGAAAGTTACTACTAAATTTTTTAATTTTTATTTTTTCTTTTATAATTTTATTTTTTATGAGCTAGCGGGAGCTAAATCTTCAAACTCGTAATCTTTGATATTCCGTCGTGCATGCTGACACCGTAAAGATTTGTTGCGTTTGAAATTACTTCGTCATTGTGAGTTATTATAATATACTGGCCTTTTTGCATGTACTTGTTCAATAAGTTGGCTAAACGCTCTGAATTTCTTTTATCCAACGCGGCATCAATTTCATCAAGAATGTAAAAGCAATACGGACGAAGTTCTTGTATTGCGAATATTAATGAAAGAGCAACCATTGTTTGCTCGCCGCCGGAGAGCGACGTGACGTCAAAATATTTTCCGTGACCAGTTTTAACCTGAATAGCAACGCCCGCTTCAAACGGATCTTTTTTATTTTCTAACTCAAGAGAAACAGCGCCTTTTGTTGATATCTGCGCAAAGTTTCGCGAAAAAATTTCATTCAAATCCTCTAACGTCTTCAAAAATGTCTTTTTCTTTCTTATATCAATTTCATGAATTATTCTAAATATTCCATCTTTTTCTTTTGTTATTATTTCAACTTTATTTTGAATCTGGTCATACTCCGCTTTTATTTCGTCGTAAACCTCAAGAGAACGCAAATTCACAGAACCAATTTTACTTAGTATGTCCTGAACATTTGCAAGTTTTTCAACCAGCGCTTCTCGCGCTAATTTTATTGGTTCAATACCAGAAAATTCAAGCATTTCAATTTCATAATTTTCAACTTCTGCATCGTAACGCGCTTTTTCAATTTTAAAGTTATTAACATCTTGTTCAATAGTATAAACAACATTCTGCTTTTTTGAGATTTCTGTTTCAATCTCACGTATTTTGCTTTGCAAAGAATCTCTTTGAATAATAAAAGAGTTGAACTGTTTGCTTAAAGTATCTTCTTGCTTCTTCTTTTTTTCAAGAAGCTCTTCCTTTGATTCTATCGTTGATTTCAGAGAGCCAAGTTCCTCTTCTATTTCCTCTTCTTCACGCGCGATTTGTTTAACTTGAAGCTTTGCCCTTTCAAGTTCCCTTTGCTTAAATGAAATTTCAGAATTAACGTTCTCTTCTGAACGCAATGAAATCTCTTGAACTTCAAGACGTGCAGTTTCATATTTATGTTCTATATCAGAATCATTCTCAAAGTTTGTTTCCAAGGACTTTAATTTTTTATCAAGCTGAGAGCCCTCAATTTTTATTTCATTAATCTTTTCTTGCAATGTCTTAAGCTGCTGCGTCTTTTCTTGAATTGCTTCAAGCTTTAACAAGTCGGAATTTCTCTTTGAAATTTCATCAGAAGTTTTTTCAATTTCTTTATTTAATAACTCCCTGTGCAAATTAATTTCTTTTAATTCTTTCGCGGCATCTTTAATCTGCGATTTCAATTTTTCAATTTCCGGAAGCGTTTCTCCTCTTATAGAATGAACATGATTTTCTGTTATTTTGCTTTTACATACTGGACAAATATCCATTTTAGATATTTTTTCTATTAATTTATTTTGCTTATCAATTTCAAATTCGTTTGTGTGAGAAATTTTCTCAATTTCTCTTTCACGAAGATTCAAAGAATTCAGGTGTTCTCGTTTTTGGACTAAACTTGCTTTAAGAGTTTCAAGAATTGTAGGGGACGATTTCCTGTCAAATAATTCGGAGCCAAGAGTTTCTATTTGCTTCAAAATAAAATCTGATTCGTGTGTGTAATTTTGAAAAAGAGTTTTTTTATCTTGCATACGCTCACGCAATGACTTAATTTCTGATTTTGTTGTGTAATACTCTTTTCTTTGCTCTTCAAACTTTTCAAGTTGTGCTTTTTTCGCCTGCAATTCCTTTTCTTTTTTTACAAGTGTTGGAGATTCCTTCTGTAAGTCCTTTACAGAGATATCCATTTCTCTAGTAGAATTAGCCAAGTCCACTTTTTGTTTTTGAAGTGAAGAAAGTTTTGATTCAAAATTTTCCAATTTAACATTTAATCCGGCAAGTTCAGCGCGCAGATTTGCAATTTCAACATTTAATTTTTCTTGCTCAAATCCGGTGGATTGCTTTATTGTCAAATTTATCTTTGCAATTTGCTCTTCAGAATTGGAGATATTTGTTTGCAACAAAACAATTTCTTTTTTTATTTTGTCAATGTTGGACGAGCGTACTTTTATTTCTTCAGTCACTTGGAAAGATTGTTTTTTCTTCTTTCCTAAGTCGTGTGAAATTATGCTTGATTTCAGACGCCTTACATCTTGTTCTAATTTTTTGAACTTCAAGGCCTGCTGTCTTTCTTTTTCTAAATTATTTAAGTAAGCCGTACGCTCACGCAAAATTGCAGAGACCTCTTTTAATTTTTCTTCTGTTCGTTCTAATTCTTTTAGCGACTTCTCTTTTCTCATTTCATAAACAGATATTCCAGAGACCTCTTCAATAACTTGCCTTCTCTCTTCTGTATGCATCCTTACAAAATTTTGAATTTCTCCCTGTAATATTATATTGAAACCGTTTGGATCAATTCCAGCTTGCGCGAGCAAAAATAAAATATCCTGGCGCGTTTTTACTTCGTTGTTAATTTTGTAAATTGAAAGCCCGTTTTTTCTGACAACTCTTTTTATTGAAATTTCAGGAGAATCAATAGTAAATACTTTATCTGAATTGTCAAATACAATTTCAACTATCGCTTCTTTTGCGGGGGAAGCGATTTTAGAACCCATGAAAATTAAGTTGCTTGCTTTTGCCGCCCTCATTGATTTTATTGATAAACGTCCAAGAACAAAACACAGCGCATCAGAAATGTTTGACTTCCCTGAACCGTTAGGCCCGAGAACTACATTGATTCCTTGATCAAATGGGATTTCGGTCTTCTTAGGAAAACTCTTGAATCCGTACATCACCAGTTTTTTAATGTAAACCATTGAAAGACACCCCCTGGTTTCTTTCGAACTTCCTCAAAACACTGAGGGGTGATATCT
>JAUSKC010000001.1 GCA_030647125.1 Nanobdellota archaeon
TCATGAAATTTCAAAAAATAAATCCATTCTGCCGCAAAAATTTTTCGCGATAGGAAAATGTTTTAGAAACGAAACAGTGGATTGGTCTCACGGATTTGAATTCAATCAAACAGAAGGAATTGTCATAGATAAAAACGCAAACTTCAGACACCTTCTTGGATATTTAAAACAATTTTTCAAGAAAATGGGGTTCGAAAAAATAAGAATGAGACCTGCATACTTCCCATATACTGAACCATCTGTAGAAATTGACGCATGGCATCCTGAAAAAAAGGTCTGGCTTGAATTAGGAGGAGCAGGAATTTTCCGCCCTGAAGTAACAATTCCGTTGCTGGGAGAGTCAATACCTGTATTAGCATGGGGCCCGGGCTTTGACAGAATTTTAATTGACTATTATGAAATTAAAGACCTCCGTGAATTGTACAAAAATGATATAACTCAATTAAGAAAAATTAAATTCTGGATGAAAACGTAATGGAAATCAGCGACGCACAGAATAAAATAAAAGAATTTGATGAAGCACGAGGATGGGAAAGTAGTTGGAACCTGAAAGATTTATTGTTGAATATAACTGAAGAAGTTGGTGAATTTTGGAACTTAATTAAATGGGTTGATGAAGAAAAACAAAGAAGGATAATTGAAGAGAAAAAAGATGATGCCTCTGATTTTATAGGTGATACTTTGTTTTTGTTATTAAAAATTGCAAATCAAACGAAAGTGGATGCATCACAAGCTTTACAAGATACTCTGGAAGAATATGAAAAAAGAATGCCTCCAGAAATCATGAAGAAATTAAAGCATGCAAATAAAAATGCAGGTGGATGGGATAATAAAAATGGAAGTTAAGAAAAAGGCTTGGCCTGAATTGTTTCAAAAGATGTTGGAAAATAAAAAAACAGTGGACGTTAGATTAGCTGACTTTGACATTAAAGAAGGAGATACAATAATATTTGAAGAATACAATCCAAAAATAAAAGAATATACTGGAAGAACTTTGAAAAAGAAAGTAAAAAATTTAAGCAAGATAAAAGTCACGGATTTCAATTCCATCAATGATATAACTAAATTTGGTCATTATGTAATTGAATTAGAATAAAATGGCAAACATCACAATCCCAAGAAAAACATTTGAAAAAGAAATAGGAAAACTTGATGAAGCAATGCAGGAAAAAATTGCTTATTTCGGAACTCCTATAGAATCAATCACTGAGAATGAAATGCAAATTGAAATTTTCCCAAACAGACCGGACATGTTATCTTACCACGGATTCAAAAGAAGTTTTTTATCTTATCTTGGAAAGAGCGTCGGTCTGAAAAAATATACCTTGCTCCCTCCCGAAAAGGACTTCAAGATAAAAATTGACTCTTCTGTAAAAGACGTCCGTCCTTACACCGCATGCGCAATTGTAAAAGGACTTACCTTCAACGACGACAAAATAAAAGAAATAATTGAAATTCAGGAAAAAATTCATTTTACTGTAGGAAGAAAAAGAAAAAAACTTGCAATAGGAATTTACCCGCTTGAGCAAATTAAACTTCCTATAACTTACAAAGCGCTCGAACCGGATCAAATAAAATTCATCCCTCTTGAATCCGAAAAAGAAATGTCCGGCCTGCAAATATTACAAAGGCATCCGGCCGGAAGGGATTACGCGCATTTATTGGCAGGAAAGGCAAAATTTCCAATTTTCGTCGACGCTGATAACCAAATATTGAGCATGCCCCCAATAATTAATTCAGAAAAAACCGGAAGAATTACAGAAAAAACAAAAGATGTTTTTATAGAATGTTCTGGCTTTGATATGGGTATTTTAAAGAAAACTTTGAATATTATTGTCACAACTTTGGCAGATATGGGGGGAAAAATATACCAAATGGAGCTAGTCGGATTAAAAGAAAAAACTCCTAATCTCGATCCTGAAAAAATGAAAATTAACATACAAAACGTAAACAAACTTTTAGGATTGGAATTGAATGAAAAAGAAATTAAACAATACCTTGAAAGAATGGGGCACAACTACTTAAAAGGAGAAGTTGAAATTCCCGCCTGGAGAGTCGACATTCTGCATGAAGTTGATTTAATAGAAGAAATTGCAATTGCTTACGGTTACAAAAACTTCGTCCCTGAAATACCAAGCATATCCACAATAGGGGAAATAAATCCTAAAGAATTAGCAAAAACAAAAGTATCTGAGATTCTTGCCGGACTTGGTTTGTTGGAAATATCTAATTATCATTTAACCTCGCGTAAGAACCAGTTTTCAAAAATGGGAATTGCAGAAAATCAAGAAAAGGATTTTCTGGAAGTTTTGGATTCAAAAACAGAATACAACATAATGAGAAAAGATCTGTCGCACTACAGCTTAAAGATTCTTTCAGAAAATATAGACGCCGAATATCCCCAAAAACTTTTTGAAATTGGCCGCGTCTTTTCAAAAGACGGAACAGAAATAAAAGAAAAAGAAAGTTTGTGCATTGCCATTGCCCCTGGAAACTACACAGAACTAAAGCAAATAATTGAATATCTTGGAAAAATGGTAAACAAAGAAATTAAAATGAAAGAAGCAGAAAATGGAAAAATTCCCCCACATTTTATAGATGGTAGAACTGCAGAAATTCAAATTAATAATAAAACAATAGGAATTATAGGAGAGATACATCCAAAAATTCTTAAAAACTGGAAAATAAAAATACCAGTAGCAACTCTAGAGATTAATTTTGATGATTTGATTGATTAAAATATAATTCTAAATAAATTTAATCTTGTTAAAAAAAGAGGTGATAATTAAAGATTTAGTTTATGTGATATCAAACGGAGGCAATGAAAAGATATCACCCCTCAATGTTTTGAGGAAGTTCGAAAGAAACCAGGGGGTGTCTTTCATCCAAAATAAGCTCTGCTGCCATTGTCTGACTTTTTATCCATATTCGCTTCGGCAAAACTAATAATATCAAAAATCTCGCTTTTCATTTTATTCCATTCATTGAAAACCTCTTTGATAAAAATAGCTTCTTTTTTCACATCATAAATTAAATCCAGCTTTATAATTTCAATTTGCCTTTTGGCAAGTTTCTTGTAAAATTCTCCAAGCTTTTCCTTTTCCGATTTTCCAAAGGGCCTTACAATTGAATAAACAAAAAATGGCGCGCCAGAAGGATTCATAAGCGTCTCAATAAACTTCAAATATCCAACCAATTTTTCCGAGATCATTCTCCTAACTTCTCTAACTAAAAAATCAGAACTGGCAAGTTCTATATGTTCAATCTGAAAATCCTCGTTCAATTCGCTAAAACTGGGCAAACCAAACTTTTCTTCAAGAACTTTATAATTATTCTTCAATTTCTCAAGATTCTCTTCTTTACCCATAACAAGCTTTAAGAAAGTAGTTTTATAAATTTAATTAAACATCCCTAAAACCTTGAAAAGGTTTTTGGCGAACGCCTCGATGGCTCAGTTGGTTTTAGAGCACGTCCTTGGTAAGGACGAGATCCCGAGTTCGACTCTCGGTCGAGGCTTCATATTCTAGCCAAATGAAATTATTAAATCGAATATGAGGTCCAAAAAAGGCTTTGTATTTGCTATTATCTCTTAGCAAACCATTTCAATAGAACAAATATAAAAAAGGTAATTAATAAAGCCAAACTCAAAAAACCAAAAAGTATAGCCAAAATTTCAAACAAATTCACAAAAATTGGTTGAGTGGCAACGCTAAAAATAATATATGACAAAATTGCAAGTACAAAAAACAAGACAAAATTCTTCAAAGATAATTTCATTTTTCTAGCATATCGTTCATGCTTTTCAGAATTACTAATTGACCTAGATACTTTGGAAACTCTTCTTGGTGACTTCCTTCTCACCCTCTTTTTAGCCATAACTGAAATAATTCAAAATAGTTTATAAATATTCCTAATTCAGATTTTTCAATCATTTCTTAACCCATAAAAACAAAAACTTTAAATACTAAGTATTGGTTATTTTCATAAACCTAAGATTACTTTAATTAAGTAAGATTAATTAAAGGTAATTATCACTAAGTAAAAATAAAATGAAAAAAGAAGGAAAATTTAAGAAATTTTTACTTGAAATTCCAGAAGAGATTTGGAATAAATGGAAAGATACAGTCCCTCGTTCTATTTCATTAAATAAAGCGCTGATTGAATTGCTTGAAAAAGAGGGAAAAAATGAAAAATAAAATATTTGTTTTAATTATTGCAATTATACTTTTTTCTCAAATAGTACCAGCGGTTCTCTTTTCAGATCAAGGAACAGAAGTAAAAAATAAATCAACAGGACAGCTTATCTCAACAGGAAACCTAACAATAGTAATTTATGACAATGCTACAGAAGGAAATTTGCTTTTCAACCAAACAACTAATAACGCAATTTCAAATGGTTCATGGAACTTAATGATATCACCAAACTTGGAATTTGGAAATACTTATTATAAAGATTACGAGATAAATGGGGAAGATTTGGATTTCGACGGAGATGAAAGAATTTCTTTCCAATCATCTTTAGGATTAATAAACAACATCTCATACCTTAATTTCTCACTTATCCAAAGCTGTGCTGCCGGAAGTTCTATAAGATTAATTTATGAAAATGGTAGTGTTGCATGTGAAACTGATGATTCTGGTTCCGGTTCAACTTCATTAGCAAATGTTGCATTCATAAATGAAAGCCCAAGCTGGAACGCTGGAGAAAATGTTTCAACTGGCGCGAGCGGATGGTTCAAAGGATTGTTCAACTGGATTGTTGGTGCTGGTTCAACAAATTATTTAACATTCAACGGCTCAACACTTACTTTCAACGAAGCGCAATTGAACACAACAATAGATGCAAGATCTACAGGAGCAAGTGATAATGCGTCATGGAATCAAACTTTAGCAAATACTCTTTATGCAAATATCACATGGAATTACAATCAAACTGGTATTTACAATTACAATCAAACAGGGGTCTTTGGATATAATCAAACAATATTATACACAAACGGTTCATATATTAACAAAACTGGAAACACATTTAGCATTTCAGGAGAGGCTTCACAATGGTTTTACAATCAGTCAACAAGCTCAGTATATGGATACAATCAAACTTATGTTATCAGAAATGATAGCAATTTAAACATAACAGCAGGAAATATTTCAATTGCACCGTCGGCAAGTCAATGGTTCTATAACCAGACAACAACAGCAATAATAACACCAAATTCAACAACATTATCAATAAATAATATTACAAATTTCTTATATAACTATAATCAAACAGGAATTTATAACTATAACCAAACTGGAATATATAATTACAATCAGACAGGTGTCTTCGGATACAATCAAACAATTCTTTATACTAACGGAACTTATATTAACAAAACAGGAAATACGTTTGATTTACCTGCATCAGTAACACAATGGTTGTACAATCAAACAGGACAAGCAGGATCCATTAATGATACTATTTGGAATATAACAAACTCAAATTATCTCTATAATAATTCTGGAATTTTAGATGTGAACGAGACTAAATTAAACAGCTCAATTGATTTAAGAGCAATATCAAGCACTGGAGATACTCTTTTATATAAGAATTCTTCTGGAAGCATATTCATCAATCAAACTATTTTTAATAACACGATTGATTTAAGAGCAATTACAACTACTGGAAATAGTTATTTGTACAAGAATGCAACAGGAAGTGTATTCTTCAATGATACAACATTGAATACTTCAATTGATTTAAGAGCAAATGTCTTTAATGAAACAGCTATGATTAATTCTGTAAACACTACAGTAAACTTACAGAATTTATTAAACTCAACAGGGATTTATTCAACTTACAATGCAACTTATGCAATCTGGGCGTACAACCAGACAGTTGCTTCTAGCACTCCTAATAATGGGATAACTTTAGATATTGCAAACATAACAAATTTCTTATATAATTACAATCAAACAGTTTCTTCTAGCACTCCAAATAATGGGATAACTTTAGATATTGCAAATATAACTAATTTCTTGTATAATTACAATCAGTCAATCAATGCGTATACAAAAGCTCAATCAGATGCTAATTACTCGCAGATAATATGGAATTATAATCAGACATTATCGCCATATTATTATAACCAAACAATAAATGCATATACAAAAGCTCAAAGTGATGCAAATTATTCAGAAATAAAATGGAATTACAACCAAACAGTAATTTCTACAACTCCAAATAATGGGATTACATTAGATATTGCAAACATAACGAACTTTTTGTATAATTACAATCAATCAACAAGTTCTGTTTACAACTACAACCAAACAGATGTTACAAAAGCATATGTAAACTTGAACGTAAAGAACAACTACACAGATGTTCAAACAAACTTTTCAAGTTATTACACAAAAGCTCAAAGTGATGCAAATTACTCGTCGATAATATGGAATTACAATCAATCAATAAGTGGAACAACTTACACAAATGGAAGTTATTTGAATTTAACAGGAACTGAATTTTCTTTGAATCCAACAGCAACGCAGTGGTTGTATAATCAAACTGGAATATATAATTATAATCAGACATTGAATAAGTTTTATTACAACCAAACTGTTATTACACCAAATAACGGGATAACTTTAGATATTGCGAATATAACGAACTTTTTGTATAATTACAATCAAACAGTGGCTTCAACAATAGCGCCAAACTCAACAACATTAGATATAAATAATATAACAAATTTCTTGTATAATTATAATCAGACAACAAATATTTATTATTACAACCAAACATTAAATAAATTTTATTACAATCAAACAGAGTTTTACACAAATGGGACCAATATAAATAAAACAGGAAATACATTTGATTTGCCAATTGGAGTTACACAATGGTTATACAATCAAACAGAAGTTAGCAAAGGATATGTTAATTCAGCAGTGAATGGAAATACTACAAACATAACAACAAAAGCGTATGTAAGTTCATCAATCAATGCAAACTTGACAGATTTCTACACTTTGAATTCAACATTCTGGTATAATCAAACTGGAATTTATAATTATAATCAAACGCTTTCACCTTATTATTATAATCAAACAGAATTTTACACCAATGGAACTAATATAAATAAAACAGGGAATACATTTGATTTGCCAATTGGAGTTACACAATGGCTTTACAACCAAACATCAAACATTTACTATTACAATCAAAGTATTGGTTATGTTTCTCAAAGTTATGTTAACACAGGAGCAAATAACAACTGGACTGATTTGAGAAGTTACACTTCATCTTCGATAAACGCAAATCTCACAAGTTTCTACACTTTGAATTCAACTTACTGGTATAATCAAACATTAAACATTTACTATTACAATCAAAGTATTGGTTATGTTTCTCAAAATTATGTTAATACTGCCGTAACTGCAAATGCTACAACAATTTATACAAATTGGACAGATTTGAGAAGTTTTGTAAGCACAAGTTTGAATGCAAACCTCACAAGTTTCTATACTTTGAATTCAACATTCTGGTACAATCAAACAACAGTTTTGAAATCCTATGTCAACACAGCAATAGATTCAAACACTAGCATAAAGGCAAATCTTACCGGAAATGTATTTTCTGGCACTCAAGAAATTAATGGCTTGTTAAATGTTTCAGGGGTGAATAATCTTTCACTTGGAGGGGGAAGAGCAAACTGGAATGGAAGCTGCACAATAATACAAGGAGCGACAAGTAAATTAGAATTATGTTAAAATGACAAAACAAATTTCAACAAGAACAAAAATATTTTTTGCAAGTGTATTATTTATCTTTTCTTTAATAGTTAATTCATCCTTAGTTCCAGCTGAAACCACAACTGTTTGTGATGTTATGAACTGCACAGTAACATTTACTACAAGCAATTATTCATATCCAATACCAGCAGGAGTTACAAAAATTTCAGTTTTAGCTATCGGGGGAGGTGGAGGTGGTGCCAGATCAACTTCAGCTGGAGGAGGAGGTGCAGGAGGAGATTTAAGGTATTCAAGTTCAATAGCTGTTGTACCCGGACAAATATTAAACATTACTGTAGGCGGTGCTGGTGCCGCATCAGGCGGGACTGGTGGTTTTTCTAATGTTTCAAGGACAGCTACCTTACTTCTTGCTGGAGGAGGAGGAGGTGGAACAACTGCTGGTAACGGTTCACGTAATGGAACAAGTGATACTCTCGGAGGAGTTGTTACTGGAGGCCAAGGTGGAATGGGTGGAACTGCTTCAGGTACTGGTGGTTGTGGAGGAGGAGGAGGAGCTGGAGGTTGGTATGGTCCTGGTGGAGCTGGTGGAGCAGTAGGAGCAAATAATGGTGTACAAAGTACTGGCGCTGGAGGAGGTGGAGCTGGAGGTTTTGGTGGAGCTTTAGGAGTATGTGGTGGTGGTGGAGGCGTAGGTATAGGAATAGGTAATACAAGAAATAATGGAACTGCTGGAGCAACTGGTAATCTTTCTGTAGGTGGAGG
This sequence comes from Nanobdellota archaeon, assembly GCA_030647125.1. Taxonomy (GTDB): domain Archaea; phylum Nanobdellota; class Nanobdellia; order Pacearchaeales; family GW2011-AR1; genus JAUSKC01. Next base: position 8,500 of record JAUSKC010000001.1, read on the forward strand.
AGGTTCAGGCGGAAATAATGGAGTTCTCACAGTAGGAGGATTATATGGAGGAGGAGGCGGAGGAGATGATACTGGCGCTCACGGAGGAGCAGGTCAAGCTGGTGCTGTTGTTATTACATACGATAAAGCTTATCCTCGATTCTCAACTATCGTAACAGTTCCGTCAAACAACTCCGCTTTTGCAACAAATCAAAAATATGAATTCAATACTACAATAACTTTTACTAATGGAACATCAGGAATAGAATTTAATGGGGTTAATTTTACTTTGTCAAACAAAACAGCAACGTTATTTAATTATACAACATTAAATTTAGGTGCTGGAACTTATCCATATTATTATTTTGCATGGGGAAATGGAACATTCAAATTATATAACACAACTGCAACCCAATATTACACAATTGCAACAACTACTTCAGCAATTAACTTAACTTTGAATGAAATCCAAGGAAACGTTTCAATTACAAGCGGCAACTCAATTTACCTTAACGTTTCAACTATTACAGGGGATCCTACTGGAAGATTACTTTTATATAAAGATGGAACTCTAATAAATAACGGAACTTCTCCTATTTTTAATTTAACGTTGTTTGGCAGCATCGGACTTTTCAATATTACAGGATTCTATTCTCCATCACAGAATTATTCAACTTCGAGTTTAAGTTATTTTGTCGACGTTACAGCAGTAGCGGACACATGCACATATTCTTCAGGAAATTGGGCAGTCACTTGCTCTGATAACTGCACAATAACATCCAATACAAATCTTGGAGGAAATAATTTGACAATATCTGGAAGAGGAACTTTCATTGTAAATGCTGCAAACATAACAAACTTCGATAAATTAAATGTTGTTGGAGAAAGTTCGTCAAATCAATGTGTAGTCAGGGCAATAGCTGGGGGTAAAATAGGAAAATGATAAAGAAATTTTTTATCCTCGCAATTTTATTGACAATTTTTACAAATGGTGTTTCAGCATTAACCGCCGACTCAGATAGTTATTCGGTAAGCAGATTCGGCACAGGAGTTCAAGCAACTGATTTGAGCTCAGATAATTTAGAATCGCGTTCTGTTTTATTGGCAAGTGCAGGAACAAGAAACGCAGAAAACGATCCGTTAACAACAAACATTGGATTCTTTGAAAATACTACTTATTATGTTACAGTAAGTATAACTTCTTATTCAATATCTCCAAGCTCTGCAACCGTTGGCTCAACAATAGGATTGTCTATTTCTGCTCTGAATGCCCAATTTGTCTGGGCGGAAATAACCTCGCCAAATGGCCAAGAGCAAAATTTAACTCTTACTAACGGACAAAGTACTAATTACCTTCCAAGCCCTTCAGTTGCAGGAAGATATAATATCACATTCTACGCAAATAGTTCCTCAGGAGCACTTGCGAGTGCTGTAAGCCATTTTGATTTAACAGAAACTTCCCAATCTTCTGGCGGAGGAGAATCAATTTCAAGCACAGCAGACATTCAAGGAAGCGCAACAATTTTAGAACCGCAATTTGTAAATGGAGTAACTGCCAAATTTGAACAAAATGAAAAAATAATAATTAATTTTCAGCCATCAAGCTCCACAGATATAGAATCTCACACAATTACTATGTCAGAAGTAGGAGAAGATAGTGTAACAATAATAATTTCTTCAAAACCAATAACTTTTGATTTAACAACAGGAGAAGATATAGAAGTTGATGTTGATGGTGATTGGAAAAATGATATTTATTTGAAATTAAATGGAATAAATAATGGAAAAGCAGATTTATTCATAAGGCAGATAACAGCTCAACACCCTTCAAGAATAACGGGAGATATAATAAAACGCCCATCAAACTTAATAGATCTTACAACAAAAATCTTAGACGCGTATAAAACCATTAATCCTGGAAATAATATTTTAATGGAAGCATCATTGTTCAACTTAGGAACAGAGGCAATAAAAGACGTTAAACTAAAATATTGCATAGAAACTACCGATAGAACAATTATAACGTGCACTGAAGAAACTCTTGCAGTATACACTAAACTTCAAATAGTTAAGGAATTCCTCATTTCATCTAATACTGCACCCGGAAATTACTTCATTAAAACTGAAGCAATATATGGAAATGAAACAGTTTATTCTGAAACAAGTTTTGAAGTTAAGGGAGAAACAAATGGTATAGCTCAAGGAATCAAATTAAACAAGTGGTTTATTATTATTTTAATTGTTTCAATGATTATTATCTCTTCAATAATCATATTCTACAAAGGAACAAGTCACCCAAGCAAAGAAAAATTAAGTTTAATTCCTTCAGAAAGAAATACAATTTCTTTAAAGGCAAAGCTAATGCAGCTTAATGAGTTAAAAAGATCAGGAAGTATAAACCAAAAAGGATATGCCTCCGAAAGAAAGATACTTTTGTCAAGATTTGCAAAATCAGTAATGAGTAATAAAAAGGTCTTCGCTTACTTCATATTTGTTTTGTTAGTTATCACGACTTTAACCATGACATATAAAACAAGTATGACTGGATCGGCAATTAATAACATATTATCTTACTCTAATGGAAGTTTGTCAATATTAATAGTAATGCTCTTTATTTTTGCTTTGTTAATTATATTAAGAAAGAAAATCGCCCAAATTTATAAGAAGATTATTGAATTTTTATCCAGCACAAGAGAGAGTTCCAATAATTACCCAAGAAATAGTATTAAGAGCCTAATAAACAAAAAAGTTTATTCCGAGGAAGGGAATTATTTAGGAAAGATAAATGATATTATATTGGGAATTGGTAGAATAGACAGCTTAAGAATTAAAATGGACAAGAAATATAAACTTAAGATAAAGGGGATAATTGTCAGTTACAAACAAGTTAAGAGCGTCGGTGAAATAATAATTATTGATGAAAAGGTCTCCGAGCTTATCAAAGGTCAAGAAGATTAAAGATACTAACTCGGCAGCCATTGGGACTGAACAACGTAAGAAGTGATTCCTTTTCCATAATCAAAGACATTTCCTAGCCAAACATAATAATACTGCTTGAATATCTCAAAATCGTGAGGATTGCTTAAGTAAAGATGATTATTGCTTACTATAAACAACGCCCCAACAAAAAGAAATTTTACAATTACCAAAACCCACTTCATTTTATCCTCCAGAACTTACGTTCCCCGCCCAATTCTGCTGGGTTGCGTAACCTGCTATATTTTTAGTGTTGCCAAAGAAACTCCCGAGCCACGAGAAATAAACCTTAAAAAAATTTACAACCCCTGAAAAATTGCTTAAATCTGGATTTGTGTTGCTGTAAACATAAGTCACACTAAAGAGAAAGAATATTAAGAAAATCAAGACAATAAAATTGAAAAGAACCCCTTGAAAATTTTGATACTTGTTCTGATAGCTATTGAAAAGATAAATTACTGCTATCACCGCAAAAACAATAATTATAATTGTACTTATCATAAATTAATTATATAACCCAAATATAAAAAACTTCCTAGTTACTTAAAAAACAAAAATACGGCCAAAAAAACATCAATTAGTACAAAAATCCAGAATATAACATCCTCCACTTTGCTCCCGGTAGTAATCTTTCCTGAAGAAACAAAAGTTATAGGCCAGAACGGCTTTATCCCTTTAACCGTAAAGCTGTCAGCAAACAAATGGAGAGAGTACCCTAAAAAAAACGATAACGCCAAGATAGGATAAAACATTGCCAATAAAACAGCAATTAAAATGCAAAAAGTGTAGCTATGCATAAACCCCCTATGATTAGGAGTCCCTGATTTATCTTTTCTAGGAAAACGCAAAAAACCAAACATCTTATCAAGATCCGGTAGCAGCGTCGAAATTATAACTCCAAAAAAGAAAATAGTCTTATCAGTAACATGAGGCAAGAAATAAATGGCGGCGGCCAAACCAATTGCAAGATGTGTTTTTCTTAACATGAATACAAAAAAGAATTCTTGAATATAAATTTAACTGAAACCCAAAATTTAAAAGATATTAATTAATTATAATATTAAAGCCCCGATAGTATAAACTCAGAAAATCTCTTTGAGATTCTGGTAAAATACAATCGGAGTGAAGATGCCCCGATAGTATAGTGGCCAAGTACTCGGCCCTCTCAAAGGCAACGCAGTTGCATTTGTCAATTGTATTGCCCTCAACGTTGAGAAGTTTTAATCGATGAGATAATAACTTCGCGCCTTCTCTAAGGCAGACGCTCGCACTCCTTTCGGAATGCGGGAGAACGGCCGTAACCCGAGTTCGAATCTCGGTCGGGGCGTACCACTACAATTATCTTAAAATAGAAAGATATATAAATATGTAGGGGTATATTATTCTATGAAAATACGCGAAAGAAGAAAAGGAAACAAAGTTTACTATTACTTAGAAAGAAGTATAAGAAAAGGAAACAAAGTAATTAAGAAAGAGAAATATCTTGGCATAGAAATTCCAAAAGATATTGATAAAATTAAAAAAGAATTCTCAAAAGACATCCAGAATGATTTATATGAAAAATTGAATAAAATAAAAAAGCATTTTCAAGAAGAATGGAAAAGACTCCCAGAAAGCATAAAAGAAAAAGAATTAGAAGAAATTGCTATTGCCTTCACTTATAATACTAACGCTATTGAAGGTTCCACTATCACCTTAGAAGAATCGAGAGAAATTATCCATGATAAGATTGCTCCAAATAAACCCCTTAGAGATGTTAAAGAAACAGAAGCGCATAGTAAAGTTCTTTTGAAAATGTTAAAAAAAGAAGAAAAGATAACAAGTAAATTATTATTAGAATGGCATAAAGAAATATTCGGTGAAACAAAATCAGATATAGCAGGGAAATTCAGGGATTATTTAGTTAGAGTTGGTCCGCATTTAGCTCCAGATTGGCAAGATGTTGAAGAATTAATGAAAGATCTTGTAGAATTTATTAATAAAAATAAAGAAAAAATGAATGTTGTTGAACTATCTGCCAGAACACATTATAAATTTGAAAAGATTCATCCATTTGGTGATGGCAACGGAAGGATAGGAAGATTATTGATGAACTATATTTTATGGCATGCTGGTTTTCCAATGCTTATTATAGAATATAAAAAAAGAAAGTCTTATTATAAAGCATTGCAGAAAGACGAAGATATGTTTGTTAGCTACTTTTTTAGAAGATATCTCACAATTCATAAGAAAAGGAGTATTATGTGACTACAATCTTAATTTTGTAGACAAATAAAATCTTCTCAGTTTGGGCATTTTTTGTTTTAATATAGGTTTATATAGGGGCATTTTGTCATAAATCTATATTTAGAATTTGTAGACTTCGGTTAAGGATTTCTAGATTTAATTAAATGAACACGGAGGAATACAAATATGGGATTCAACGATAGACAAGGCGACTTTAGGAATAACTTTAACAGCGAACCTAGAGAAATGCATAAGGCAATATGTTCTGAATGTAAGAAAGAATGTGAAGTGCCTTTCAAACCTAGCAATGATTCTGAAGGAAAACCAAGACCGGTTTTTTGCAAGGATTGTTACGCTAAGAAGAAACCAAGACGATATTAACTAAGTTAATTCGTTTTTTTTATTTTTATTTTTTAATTCTTTAACAATCACTTAATCTTTTAAACTATCATTTTTATTTAATTTCATAAAGCCCTATAGTATAGGGACTGGATATCTCTTACGAGATCCGTCCAAAATACAACAGGGCAAAAATGAAATAGCCCTATAGTATAGTGGTCAAGTATACTGCCCTCTGAAGGCGGTGACCCAGGTTCGAATCCTGGTGGGGCTAT
>JAUSKC010000020.1 GCA_030647125.1 Nanobdellota archaeon
AAATTCTTAACATTTCCTGAAGAATTCGTTACTTTCAAAATGAAATCATTGCACTGACTTGTTGCATTGCTTTTCTGTCCAGTATTAGAAGGATAAACATTTTGCCCTTCTATAATAAAATTGCTATTTACGCCGCAAGAAGGGATGTTATAATTAGAAATGTTTAACAGTGATGGATTAGCTGCTATCGTCGCAGGAACATTTAAATCAGTATATCCTCGAGACCAGTCAGCATTCAAATTACAACCAGCTCCATAAACTCCCCCTGCTCCACTAGAAATATTAACTAAAAATGTTGAAACTGCCTTTCCGTCAACAACTCCTTGATTGAAATCCAAAAGATTACCTGTAAAATTCCACCACGGCTCTATTGAATCCGTCCCTAAATCTGTAGTACATGTGATAGTAAGACCTTCTTCACACGAACTAATTTCAACATCTCTAGCAAGTAATTTAACGACTTTTCCTTGGACACACTTTCCGTAAACACACGCATCGCTTGGATTGATATTAGAACAGTCAGTTGGAATGCTGCACGCATTCAAACAAACATTTCCAGAGTTTGAATTATACGCTCCGCAAATTCCAGTTGAACATTCGCCGTCGGAACTGCACGCTTGGCCAGGAGTTTTTATTATAACAGGTGTCAAAGAAACATCGTCGAACCATACACTGCTCCCAATCGGACTCGCTGGATTACTTGCTAAAACAATCACATAACTTGTGTCGACATCATTGGTTGGAAGAGTAATAACTTTTGAGTAAAGTTGCCAGCTTGTTGAAGTTATTAAAATCTGTCTATCAGAAAGTAATTGATATGTTTGATTTCCTTGAAGCCCTGCATAACCAACAATATTGTTATCAGACCTCTTTGCCCAAAAACTTAAATCAAAAGATTTGCCATCGGCATCGGGATATTTTAATTCAGAAGATTGTTGAAAAACAAAACCATAACCATTTATTTTTAAAGAATTTGTCGCCGATTTATATGTTGTACCATCATAACTGACATTTGAATTTGCAAAACTATCCCAGCCAGCACCTGGGGTTTCAAAATTAGGATTTACAATAGCATGCCCAGTTAAGTTGCTTGGATTAAACAAATAAATCCCTCCTAATAAAATCACCAGGAATAAAATCCCAAAGATAATCGTAACCTCACCTTTCTTATTCATTACAAAAACAACAAAATATACTATTTAAAATTAATGTTAAATTATTTTCCAAAAATTCCTTTAACAGAATTCACAATATCTTTAACAGAATTCACAACATTATTAACAACTTTTTGAAGAAAATTAGGACTAGCACACGCATCACTTCTTTCATTCGGGGACATAATATTTGCAATTGCATAATTTTCTTCAGTAGCAGTCCAAACACCAACACCTTGATGAGATGTGCTGTCAGAAGGATTAAGCCCATACCATGGGAAATAAATCCATCCCTTGAATCCGTAATCACAAGAATTAACTTGTTGTTGAACAATTGCATTTTTCGCAGAATTTAAAGTCAGATAAAAGTCCGCATGTGAACCAAACTCTCCAACGAATAACGGCTTTCCAATAGGTGTTCCGTCCGTAAATTTCTGCCCTTCAATTATTCCCGCGCTTGCCATATCTTGTTTTATATCATAACTTCCTGCCGAATATGAATCTAAATTAAGAGGATAAATATGTAAAGTTAAAAAGTCAATATAAGGAGAGCTTGCAATAACTTTTACATTTAATGGTTCTTTTCCACAACCATTAACTAATCCATCATAACCTATGCAAGCACTTGGATTCGATAAATATGGAGTAAAAATACTTTCAGTTAAAAGCAAGTTAGGATATTTTTCTTTGACTGCGCCCGCAACTTGCTGAACCCAATAAGCAGTGCTTTCATCTGCTAAAGCTTTTCTATCCGCCGGAATTGACAAATCATATGTTTTCCCGTCAGCAGGAGTTACCGTGCCAGAAGTCAAACTCCACGGCTTGCCATTTTCATAAGAAGTATAAAACCCTTCAACAGCTAAATCATAACCGAAAATTGTATTCATCACTGAAGAATCTCTTTGATTAATTCCATCTAAAAGATCTAAATGATATTGTTTCTCTGCCTCAATCATCCCTTTATTCATAAAAAACCCGTTAAATCCGTCTATGTTCGCAGGAGCAGGATAAGAATCAACTATATCATTATAACTTAAAGGTATTTGTCCGCTGTTGAAATAAACATACATCTCCTTATCTCGCGCCATTCTTAAAAAATCAACCATATTATCTAATACAGCATCATTCAATCTATTTCCTGACGCTACATTTGGATGATCATAATAAGGAAGATAAATTTTTACAACATTATATCCTAATGACTTCATTTTATCTAAATCACCGGAAATTTTATTATGATTATAAACTTGAGAACTGAAAACATCTGAATAAATATCTAAAGAATCATAAGCCCACCCAGAATATCGCGGTTGCTCCGCTTTAAAACCTTGAGGCATTGTCAAAAAATAAACATTTCCTCTCGGAATAAATTCCTGCCCATTTACAATGTCATAAAATTCAGCTTCTCCGGAAGAAGCGCTTGCAAGTTGAACGCTTCCAGAACTTCCGTCACGCACGCCAATTTTATGCGATTCTGAACTTAAAGCTCCCGAACTATAAGAAAAACTTACCGCTGAAGAAGAACCAGTAGCGCTTTGTGTTTGATCTATTGCTTCCAAAACAATTTTATAATTCCCATCGACAAACGCCTTTCCAGTATGATATTTTTCAGCTTCATTAATTAAATCATTTATAGAAATGCTGTAAGAATTTCCATTTTGAACAATTAAAGAATCGCTTGGAGGAATGCTAAAAATAGTATAATCAACATACCCTCCACTTTCAAGTTTCTGAACTTTGAATGCATACAAAAACTGCGAAGCAGTGGAAACACTCCAACTAAAAGAACTTCCAGAATTCAAAATTTGATTTTCCGTTGGAGAAATAATTGTTATTGAATTCACGTTTGTCGGAGAAGCACAACCATTAATTGTAACATCCTTCAAAAAAGGTTGTGAATAAGGATACGAATTAACATTTTTATTAAGATCAGTATAACTTAAAGTATTATCTAAATAACATCCAACTTGATAAGTTCCAGAAGCAGTAGAAGAAACATTCCAATAATTTATATAATTATTTCCACTTTGAACAGTCACAAATTGTCCTTGCAAAACTCCAGAATTAGGAATATTATAATAAGGAAAAACTGAATTAGTTGAGTCGCTTGTGGTGCATGAAACTGTAATAACACCCTTGCAATTATTTA
>JAUSKC010000018.1 GCA_030647125.1 Nanobdellota archaeon
AGTGTTGCAAAAATTGCAAAAATAAAATATAATTTTGAAATTGGGAACGTATTAAAGCAAAGCAAATTACTCAAGCAAGTTAATACCCAAAAAAGATTGCAACAGTGGTTTTGAAAAGCTTTATTAACTATATTTCATAAATTTATTTTATTAAATGAGGTAAAAGGAGGTAAAATGGTTCATTGGTGTGAGTTTATAATTTCGATAATAATCTTGATATTCGCGATTTGGCCTACGCAGATTGTTAGCGCAACTAGTTCAATGTGGATAGTTGTTATTGCAGCAGCTTTGTTGTTAATACATTCCTTTATGCATTGTAAAATATGTTGCTATCATTGCAAAATGGATAATGGAAACATGTCCCGTTCTGTGAGAGCTCCTGCGCGAAGGAAAAAGAGAAGATAGTTTTATTTTGTTTTTACTTTTTTATTTTTAATAATTATATATTTTTAGAATTAATATTCTTTAATCAGCAGCGTAATCGGTTCTTAGAACTTTATTTGTTCGGGAAAGAATTTCAATATATTCTACTGCTTCTTCTTCGTTGAATTCTTTTCTTGGAAGGTAGATTGTTTCACCTGCTTCTCTATCAAATAATCTTTCTCCAATTTTATGAGTTGTTCCTTTGAAAACATAAGCTCTGATTTTTTGTTGTGCTAAGATTGGTGAATCCCCGTTGAAAATTAATATTCTTGGTAAGGCAATATTCTTAAGTTCAATTTCTAATCTTCTTCTATAAATGGGAATTTGTCTTCTAAACTCGTTGCTTATGTAGTCAGTTAGCAAACTCCTGTTTGAGACACTTTTTACTATCCCTTCAATTGGGATTAATAGTTCTTTGTATGGTCTTGCACGTCTTTTTAATTGTTCTTCTGAAATAGATTCATTTTCTGCAAGTTTTCCAGATTCAAGAGGGCCTATTAATTTTAGCAATGTTTTATTTGATACCATGTTTCTTTATTGAGGCCTATCTTTTTAAGAATTATTGTTCTTTATCTTTATTATCTTCGTTTTCTTTTTTCCAGTTTGGATTGAATTCAAATTCCCAAGGTCGTTTTCCTTTTCTTAAAGCAAGTAAAAGAGGAAGGTTGTTTTCTGATGTTTTTCCAGTATTTTTTATAAGCGCATTTGGCGGCAAAGAATAAGTTGCTTTGCACGATGGATAGTTTGAACAACCAACGAAATAACGCCGAGTGTTTTTTGAGTAACGAATTGTTAGCTTCCCTTCAGTGCATTTAGGGCATTGCATAATTGTATTTTGCTCTTTTTCAATTTCACGCAAATCGTCCTGCGCCTGCACTAATTCTTGTCCTATTTCTTTTTCTTCTTTTTGGAATTGTTCTGAAATTTTTGTTATTGTCTTCTTTGCTTCGTCCAAAATCTTGGTTTCTTCTTTTTTAAGTTCTTCAGTTTTTTTATTCTCTTCAGTTATTATTTCTATTTCGTTTTCAAAATTTCTTGTCAGTTCTTCGTCTATTATTATGGGAGAGTGTTTTTCAAGAGTTTCTATTAAAGCCATGCCAATTGGGGTTGCTTCTATTGATTTTTCTTTTATGTAGCCTCGGTCATATAAAGTTTCAACTATAGACGCGCGCGTTGCTTTTGTTCCTAAATTTCTTTTTTCAAGTTCAGTTACTATGGATGCCGGAGTGAAACGTTTTGGCGGCTGCGTTTCTTTTTCTTCAATTTTTGAATCAATAATATTTACAATTCCGCTTAAGTCAGGAACTTCTTTTTCTTTCATTTTTATAGGATAGATTTCCATCCAACCTTTTTTTCTTATTTCTGAACCCTTTGCTCCGAAATATCCTTCAATATTTTTTATTCTAACTTTTACATTTTTGTTATCAATTTCGGCATCTTCGCAGAATAAAGCTAAAAAACGTTGAGCTATTAAGTTGTAAATCTTTTCATCTTCGCCAGAAAGAATTTGGAAATTTCCGGTAGGATAAATTGACGGGTGCGCAGGATCGGATTGAGGGCCTTCTACTGGAGTTTTTCTTTTAAGGAAACGTGTTGCATTGAATTCTTTTGCAACTTTTTCTAATATTTCTTGGTATCCAATTGCTGCAGGCAATTTTTGAGAGGAAGTTCTAGGATAGGAAATCAAACCAGATAAATAAAGTGATTGTGCAATTTGTAGGGTTCGTGCAGGGTTTATTCCAAATAGTCGGTACGATTCTGATTGAAGTGTTGATAAGTTAAAAGGGGGATTTGGCGGAAGTATCTGTAATGATTTGGTTGTTTCGGCTTCACCTTTTTTCCCAACAAGGTTATCAAAGTTTGATAAAAGCGATTTATCAAAAATATCTTTATTATATTTTAATTCTACTTTTGTGCTTTCTTTGTCTTGGGCAGTTATGAAGATTTGCCAGTATGGTTCTGAAACGAATGCACGTATCTCTCTTTCTTTGTCTACGATTAATTTTAGTGTTGGGCCTTGTACACGACCGATGGACATTATTTTAAATCTTCCAGTGGATTTTATGGCGTTCATTAATGCTCTTGAGAGATTTATTCCGTAAAACCAATCCAAATAATGTCTCGTTTCTCCTGCAATAGCTTGCCCCCAATTTATTGTAGGTGATTTGGACTCGTATGCGTTGTTTAATTCTTTTGTCGTGAGGGTTGAGAATTTCATCCTTGAGGCATCTTTTTGGTTGCATAAGTAACGTACGACGTTTAAGCCAATAACTTCTCCTTCAACGTCATAATCAGTTGCAACTGTTATTGAGCCGGCATCTTTTGCTAATTTTAAAATTGTGTCGTAATATTTTTTTGAAAAGTCGCCTTTTTTTACATAAAAGTTTGGAACCCATGAAATGTCAAATACCGGAACTTGAGAGGAGCGCACATTCTGCTGGAGAGTCATTAAATGTCCTACAGCGCAGGCAACTACAATTTCTTTTCCATTTCTGTTTAGTTTATAGTAAGAGACCTTGTTAAAGTCAGAAATTTGTCTTGCTGTTCCCAATGCCGCTGCTATTTTTGCTGCTGCTTGAGGTTTTTCTGTAATAATTAATTCATATCCGTTTTGCTTTAATGAAATCTTTTGAGGTGAGAATTCTTTTTTTATTTGATTGTTACTTGTTTTCTTAAAGGCATTTTTACTTTTTATTTTCTTTTTTGAAAATCTTTTTTTATCTTTTGGGAAATTATCATATGTTTTTACATTTGGGTTCCCTTGCTGTTCAACTTTTTGTAAGGAATCTTGTTCTGGTTTTTTGTAGTTTTTTTGTGTTGTTTGCTTGAAATCATCTATATTATCTTTTACAACCTTTGTTACTGCTCCTCTTAAGATTTCTGCCCTATTTACTTCTGCTTCAATCTTTTCAGTTACTTTAGTCAAACTTTTCTCATCAACAGGGAAGAAATTTTCTGCAGTTGTTTGTTCTATTGGTTTGTGTTTTTTTCGTGGCATGTTATTTATTATATAGAAATACTGGAAATATATAGTTTTTATGGGTTTTGATTTAAATTTCAATTATTCTGCCTTTTCTTCCTATGCTAATTATGTGCGTGTCGTATATGTTTTCCTCTAGGCCTTCTGCTTCGTGAATATGTCCTGAAATTGCCAGGTCTGGCTTGAACTCCTTTATTGCCTTTCTTATTCCTTTTGAGCCGCGGATTCCTGAAAATTCCGCTTTGCTTTTGTAAGGATGCATATGCGTCACCATCAACTTCTTCTTAGAGTCCTTTATGTGTTCGTGCGCGCCTTTTAGTCGTTCAAAAAATTCGTTCTCGTCCAGATTTGTGTTTCCAAAGTCAGCTCCACCTACGCCGAAAATTCCTACATCATTTATTTTTATAGAATAGCCGTGAATATTTTTTGTATTTGGATATTTTTCAGAAAGGAATTCTATTAATTCTGTTGAGTCGTGGTTTCCTGGCATTATTAGAATAGGTTTTTTTAGTTTTGCAAAAGGGGCTATAAGGCCTTTTGTTTCCATATCCCACAAAGTCAAATCGCCTGCTAAAATAATTAAATCAACTTTTTCTTTTTCTGCCTGTGACGCAAGAGCTTCTATAGTTTTCTTATTTCCGTGAATGTCTGATGCTGCAAGGATGCGGGTTTTTCTTTGTGTTGACATAAAATAAGAAAAAGGAATTAGGATTTAAAGTTAATGGATTATTTTTATAGGATAAATTAATTTCATTTTGAGAATAATTACCATTTATTTTTTAATATTTTTAAGGTACAATAATCCACTACTCCTATTCGGTGAAATATACTTCTCAAAAGATTTAAAAGGAAGATACTTTCTGGATATATAGGTTGAAACCTATAGTTTAGAATAGGTATTTCAATCTTCAAAAAGAAAAAATGGAAAACAAAGACAACTTGGATATCTTCTTCAGGAGAAAGCCAGCTTTGATGCTGGTTTCTTTAAAGAAGAATACAAGAATGCGGTACGGTAGTGTATTAGCAAAAGAGGTGGATTGCACATACAGCCATGCTGTAAAAATACTGCAAACTTTGGAAGACCTTGGGTTGGTTGTGTTCGAAAAAAGAGGGCGAATAAAAGTGATACAGCTAACGAAGAAGGGCAAAGAAGTTGCAGATGCGATAGAAAATATACAGAAATTAATCAAATAATTCTGCCCCGTAAACTTGTGAATGTTTAATTATTTGTAGATGTGTTATTTTTATTTTTTGATAATTTTATAAATTCTATTTTCTTATTTTAATTATGAGAAACTCAAAATATAATGGTCCTAAATTTCCTCCTTTGACTTCTAAGGAAATTGAAGATAAATATTCAGAGGCACTTGAGGAAATGGAAGCAGTTTTGGAATGGAAAAAAGAGGAAGAGGTAAAATTGAATGATAAAAAATCCTCGTCGCAAAAGATTGGTGCTGCAAAACGGGCTTTGAAAAAGGTTGCTCGTCGAATTGATACTGTTAATGGAAATTTAATTTACTGGAATTTGCGCAAGGAAGGAAAATCTCATTTTCATGCAGGTCTTGAAAGGGCAGAGTATTGGGATAAATTAAAAAATTCTAATTTTGATGGGGATTAGGTTTGTTTGGTTTTTTGATAAACCTTTTAAATTAGTTGTTTCTAAATTCTTTATGGCTTGCCATGAAGGCTCCGTAGCTCAGCTTGGTCAGAGCACTAGACTCTTACGACGCGAATTAAATTCGCGAAAGTCCTGAAAAGGAATCTTTGAAGAAATCTAGGTGTCGTGGGTTCAAATCCAATCGGGGTCATTATGCAATTTTGTCCGAAGTGTAAGCAATTAGTTATTCCAGTGAAGAATGATTTGGGAAATTATAATTTAATCTGCAATAATTGCAATCTTAATCTTGGATTTGCTAGGCCTTTGAAAGAGAGTGAAGAAATCAAAAATAAAGTTGTAGAAGGGGGTGTTGTACCTGAAATTAATGAATATGCTAATTATAAAAATAAGTGCAAGAAGTGCGGGTATGGAAAAGCGCAGATAATTGATATGGGAGTTTTTTATTCTGATGAGGATAATTTGATTTTCTTGAAATGTGGGAAGTGTGGCTATAGCGAAAGAATTGGAAGGAAGACAAGTTAACTCTTCGCCTTAAAATAAATTAAAAATAGAATTATTGCGATTATTATGAAAACCCACATTATTCTTACTGAGGATGTTGGCAGAAAAAGAATTGATGCGAGAAGAATTATTGCGACTGATAAGATTAATGATTTTAATTCCATCTTTTAAACTAGAATTGCGGGGTTAAAAGATTATCTATATTCTCTTCGAGTATGCCCACATTTTATGCATTTGTAGAATTTTGTTTCTGCTTCATCTGACGCGCGAGTTTGAACTGTCCAAAAGTATGCTTTGTCGTTTCCACATTCAGGGCATTTTTCTATCACTACTGGAAGAACTTCCTCTCCTTTGTCTTTTACGACTGCAACCCCTTTATTTTGCATTTCCATTTTCTCAGAGATTCTTAATCCAGCTTTCTTTACTTTGCCAGCAGGCACAATTCTCCCGTGTTTATCAAATTCCATCATTTAGCAACCCCTTATCTTTAACTTTTAACTTAGATTATTTTTAAAGGTTTGGTTTTGCTTAGGGTGATTTTGTAGGAGTGAAAGAATTAATTCTCATTACAAAATCCTCTTTCTGATGAGGATTTGGAACGTTCGTAGAAAATTAATTTAAACCACCCTGCAAGAGGGGCTAGTTTGAATTGCGCTTTGCCCACGATTTGTGAGGACGTAACTTGTTTTTCAAAATAAATTTGTCCGTTGTTGTTGTCGCCAATTGTTTGGAAAATTAATCCATTGGGATTTTCTGTGATATTTATTACTCTGTGGATTACAGGGCTTGGCGTGTCTGTGTTATAAATAATTATGTCACCGATTTTTATCTTGTTGGGATTTGTTCCAGTTATAAAGATTATATCTCCTTTGTTGAAGCCCTTATACATTGAGAAACTTTCAAATTCCGTTTTGTTTATTTCGAATTGGGAATACTTTTCTTGATGTGAATTCCACCAAATATCAAAATTTCCGAGGACGTCATTAGAATGATACATTGAGCATGATTCAACAATTGCCAAAGGCAAAGACGTTCCCAACGTGAAACTTAATACAGGGAAGAAAATAAATTTTATGAAAACAAAAATGAAGATCAGCGAGAATATCCAGCCCTTTAATGAATCGTCCTTCCAAATTAAAAACCAAAATTTCTTCCATAATTCTTTTAATGTCATAAATTAGAAAATGAAGTAAGGTTTTTAAGATGTTTGAAAAATTTTTGATAGGATTTTAAAATTCGTAATATTTATAAATACACAAAGTAATGTATACTATAAGGTATACATTAAGTATAACCTCCTTCCAACCTATTCAGCCGTTCTCCGCAAGGAGAGCGGTTTTATAATCACAATGACAAAAGTAAATTTCACTGCAGACAAGATTAATAATGATAGAAAATAAAGTTGAACAAGATACAAGGATTCCTATTGCTATAGTGAGTGATGGAAGTTCTAAGCCAAGAGAAATTCTTTATAATGAATTGGGTGAAAAACAAATGGAGATTATTGATAGTTATAGGAAGGGTGAGTTTTCTTTTGATAAGGCTAAGGGAGATTTGAGGGTTAGTTTAATGAAGAGGTATGGGCATACAGTTGAAATTAATCATGATAATTTGAGGAGTTTACGATGACTGACATATTTGATCATGCGATTTTATGCAAGAAATGTGGGAAAGAAATGCAGAAAGGAAACATTGTAAGAAAAGGCCTTATATTAAGGGCTTTGGAGTGTCCGAAGTGCGGCGACAAACTTGTGCATCCAATTGATGAAGAAAAATACGACAAATATATAAATTTAAAAAACAAACAATACATAGTCAAAATGCGCCTTGTTGGAAATAGTTACGCAGTTTCTATTCCTAAAGAAATTGTAGCGTTTATGAGACAACAGGAAAAAATTATGAATGATATGGTAAAACTTTGCTTTGAAGATTTTGGAAGAGTAAGTTTAAGATTCAATGAATTAAATGAAAAGGAAATTGAAAAACATGCCGAAGAAAGAAATTAAATTAAAAGTTGTGGAAGCGCAGCAGGATGACGCGTATAAAGGTATCGCGAGAATTGATTCTGAAATTATGAAAGAACTTGATATTCATAGAGGGGATGTTGTTATAATAAAAGGAAACAGGGAAACAGTTGCAATTGCTGATCGTGCGTATCCGGCCGATGTCGGCGAAGGAATAATTAGAATAGATGGAATTTTAAGAAGAAATGCCAAGACAGGAATTGGGGATGCTGTTACAGTTAGCAAAGCTGAAGTAAGAGAAGCAAAAAAAATTGTTATTGCTCCTGCACAGCAAGGGATTATGGTTCAAGGCGATCCTGAAGGTTTGAAAAGGGGACTTTTGGGAAGAGCAGTAAGCAAAGGTGATATTGTTGTTCTTGGTGGAGTTCAAAGAAGAAAAGATTTGCTTTCAGACGAATTTGGAGGAGAATTTGGAGATATGATAGGAGATATGCTTGGAAATATGGGGTTCGGGCAGCTTGGCGGAGGAATTTCGCAATTGAAATTTTTAATTGTAAATACAAATCCAAATCAACCCACTATAATTACTGAAAATACTGAAGTTACTTTAAATCCGAAAGCTGTTGATATTTCTGACGAAAAGATTCCTGAAATTAATTATGAAGATATTGGTGGTTTAAGTGAAGAGATTAAAAAAATACGTGAAATGGTAGAGATTCCTTTGAAGCATCCAGAAATTTTTGAACGACTTGGAGTTGAGCCTCCTAAAGGAGTTTTGTTACACGGGCCTCCTGGAACCGGTAAGACGTTATTGGCCAAAGCAGTTGCTACTGAGACAGATGCAAATTTTATTTTATTGAATGGGCCGGAAATTATTTCTAAGTTTTATGGAGAGTCGGAAAAAAAGATAAGAGATATTTTTGAAGAGGCCGAAAAAACTGCGCCTGCTATTATATTTATAGATGAGATTGATGCTATTGCGCCGAAGAGAGAGGAAGTTACTGGTGAGGTTGAACGCAGAGTTGTTTCACAATTGCTTACTATGATGGATGGATTGAAATCGCGAGGGAAAGTTATTGTTATAGGCGCGACGAACAGAGTTAATTCAATTGATCCTGCATTAAGACGTCCTGGAAGATTTGACAGGGAAATTGCAATCAACGTTCCAGGAAAAGAAGGGCGTTTGTCAGTTTTGAAAATTCATACTCGTGGAATGCCTTTGATGAAAAATGTAAAACTTGAAGAGATTGCTGCGGTGACTCATGGTTTTGTCGGCGCGGATTTAGAAGCCTTAGCGAAAGAAGCAGCAATGGGCGTCTTGAGAAAAGTTTTGCCTGATATAAATTTGGACGCAGAGATTTCTATTCCTAAAGAAATGCTTGATAAGTTAGTTATAAACCAAAGGGATTTCTTGGATGCATTAAAAATTGTGCGGCCTTCGGCGATGAGAGAAGTTTTGGTTGAAACGCCAAATGTTGATTGGGGATCTGTTGGTGGACTTGATAATATTAAAATGGATTTGAAAGAAGCAGTTGAATGGCCTATTAAATCACCTGAAAGTTTTAAGAGAATGGGGATTCGCCCGTCGAGGGGAATTTTGCTTTACGGTCCTCCTGGAACTGGTAAGACATTATTAGCTAAGGCGGTTGCAAAAGAATCTGAAGCGAATTTTATACAAGTTAAAGGGCCTTCATTGTTAAGCATGTGGGTAGGCAAATCGGAAGAAGGTGTAAGAAAGATTTTTGAAAGAGCAAGACAAGTTGCACCTTGTGTTATTTTCTTTGATGAAATAGATTCGTTGGCGTCGCGAAGAGGATTGGATAATGGCGCGAAAGTTACAGAAAGAGTTTTGAATCAGTTGCTTGCTGAAATGGATGGCTTAGAGGACTTGAATGATGTTCTTGTTGTTGCTGCAACTAATCGTCCTGATATGCTTGATCCTGCGCTTATGAGGCCGGGAAGGTTTGATAAGATACTTTTAGTAAATGCGCCAGAAGAGGAAGGACGATTTAATATTTTAAAAATTCATGCAAAGAATGTTCCGATTGGAGATTCTAAAAAATTATATGATGAGAAAGACAAAAATGAAATTTTATTTAATCTTGCGAAGAAGACAATAGGTTATACCGGCGCAGATTTAGAATCATTAGTGCGTGAGGCAGCGATGCTTGCCTTGAGAGAGAATCTCGACGCTAAAATAGTAAAGAAAGAGCATTTTGAAAAAGCTATTGACAAAGTAAAGCCATCAGTGACTAAAATGACAATTGATACATACAAGAAAATTGAAGATAACTTCTTGAAGAGCGCGAAAGGCGCGGTTCCTATTGCAAATAGTTACTTGGGATAAATTAATTTTTATTAACTCTTGAAGATATTCTTATTCATCAATCACAATGGCTTTGCCGTCATGAATTAATATTGTATGCTCGGTTTGTGCGACTTTTGCTTCTGAAACTTCTATGAGTTGCGCGTATTGATGCAGGACGTTCTCTTGTTCTAGTTGTTTTAATGCAATTAAGCAACGAGTACCGAATTTTTTAATTAGCCAACGAGAGCAGAAAGGCAAAGTTCCGTATTCATCGACTATAAAACTCAGAATTTCTCTTCCTAATGGGCTGCGCGTGTTCTTTTGATTTACAACTTGATAAATTCCGGATTGGCGCCCGTCTTTTACTCTTCCATTTCCAGTTGTTGAAAACGGTTCTATTGCAAAGAGTCCTTCTCCAATTTGAGAAGTGGAGGAATTAGTTACATTTGGAATTGTTTTTCCTGCGTGCAAGTCGTACGCCTCAATTGAATGGCCTGAAAGATTTGCTATAGGTGTTAGTCCTGTATGTGACTCTATTTCTTCTTGAATTGTTTTTCCTATTTCAGACATAATTGTTTTGTCTTTATTTTGTTTTATTAAATTAATTGCTTTTTCTAAGGCCTTTTCTGACGCGGTAATGAGTTTTTTATTTTCTTGGGACTTCTCAAGGTCAATTGTGAAGGCGTTATCTGCCGTCCATCCATCTATGTGAACTCCAAAGTCCACTTTCAAAAGTCCGCGCGCTTTTGTTTTATCATCGTAATTTGGCGTGTTGTGCGCTGCAATCTCGTCAATTGATAAATTTGTTGGGAATGCAGGTTTTCCTTCTAGTTCTTTAATTTTATCTTCTATCTTTTCTGCTATTTCTAATAATTGCATGTTTGGTTTGATTATCTTTCTAGCATACTCTCTAACTTCTTTTGTTATCTTTCCTGCTTTCAATATTTTTTCTATTTCGTTTTTGTTCATATATTTTGGATAAAAATAATCTTTAAATATGATGCGGTGATGGGTTTTTTATGAGAAGGGTCTTGGAACAATATATGAATTACGTCACCAGAAGATTTTCAACTCCTACTTCGGAGAGGATTTTTTATGATGTTGTTTATACAGAAGGTGCTGAGACAGATTTTCGTTCGTGCGAGGATGAGGAAAGAGTTGTTTCTTTGGATAAAAACAGCATCGCTGGGAAAGTTTTATCAGAACAATATGTCAAGCAACGGATTAGGCAGTTGATTATTCAAGATCATCATAGGACATTAGGGGATTTGGCAATTAAATTTGCTAATAAAATTATGGCAGATTTAATTAAGTGATTATTGATTTGTCTCTTAGGCGCCTGGTTTTTGGAATGAAGTTTCCTATCTTTTCTGCAGAGGCCTTTCCACATCCAAGGAAATCATTTTTGTATTTTATTGCAATAAAACCGCGCAAGTCGGTTTTTATGTTTAAGTCCTGTCCTTTCATCCACGCGTCTATTTGTTCATCGCTTTCAAGCTCGTAAATGTTTTTTGTTATTTGATCTTTCAAAAGTTGTATGCCTTCAATACTTAATTTGATGTATCTTTCTTTTGATTTTTGGTCTTCAATTATTTTTGCAAAATAAACGCCAACGCGTTCAATTGGAATTTCGTATTCAAGGGCTTTGATTTGTT
This sequence comes from Nanobdellota archaeon, assembly GCA_030647125.1. Lineage (GTDB taxonomy): Archaea > Nanobdellota > Nanobdellia > Pacearchaeales > GW2011-AR1 > JAUSKC01. The sequence goes on from JAUSKC010000018.1 coordinate 11,450, forward strand.
TTTCTGTAAAAGAACCTTTGTAAAGGAAAAGGCGTTCTTTTCCCCTTTGTAACATAATTCCTTCAATTTCTTTTATTCCAAATGTATCTTGGAGAATTTCAATTATATCAGATCTCTCGCGTTCATTTAATATTTTTAATGGTATAAATCTTGGTTGTTCAATCATCTTCAATCTCCTTTAGTTTTTTAAATTTGGCTAGGAAGAATCCTTCTGTGTTGTTGTCTTGAGGGTAGATTCTGCACGCGAGTTTGGTTTCTTGTTTGTATTCTTCGTCTTTCCATTTTGTAATTCCTGGCCGCGATTTTACTGGAATTTCTATTTTTTCTATTTTTATACACTTATCAAATTTATTTAACGCCCAATTTACAACTTGTTCGTTTTCCTCCGGAGCGTGAGTGCAAGTGCTGTAAACCATTTCGCCTCCGACTTTTAAAATTCCGAAGGCCGATGCGAAAAGTTGTTTTTGTATTTGTGATAGGACGTAAACAGTTCTCATGCTCCACATTTGATAAGTTATTGGTGAAGAACGAAGGGTTCCTTCACCAGAACATGGGGCGTCGACAAGAATTTTGTCAAATTTTAATTCAGGAAGATTTTTCTTAAGACGCTTGCATAATGCAATTCCATCTTTCTTTGTTATTATAGCGTTTGTGACTCCATTCTTTTCCAGATTTGATGCAAGAATTTTTATTCTTCCTAATGAAAGTTCATTTGCAATTATTGTTCCGGTGTTTAGCATTTCAGAAGCTGCTTGAGTTGTTTTACTTCCGGGAGCGGAGCATAAATCAAGAAAGATTTCATTTGGTTTTGGTTTTAATGCAATTATAGGAAGCATACTTGCTAATTCTTGAATATAATAATATCCTAACATATGTTCTAATGCGCGGCCTAATTCTCCTGGCTCGAGAGCATTTTCAACAATCATTATTTCTGGGCGGGAGTGCCATGGTTGTTTTATAGTCCATCCTTTTTCTTCCAATTTTTGTTTTAATTTTTCTGGAGATATTTTTAGAGTGTTGCATCTTATTGATCTTACTGGAGGGTAATTTAAAATTTCAACATACTCATTGTAATCTTTTTCTTCAGGGAGAAGAAGTTTTATTCGTTCAACAAATTCTGGTTTTGGTTCATACTTTCTAGAGTTTGGCTGTGATTTTGATTTAAAGTTCATTAGAAGTCCCCCAAAGTCGTTTGAGTCTTGCCTGAAATAATTTGTTTTATATCTATTTTGAGCACTTGGAAGATATTTTCAACTGCTGGAAGAATTTGGTTGTTTAAGTAGTAATCAATGTCATACTCACCTGGTTCTATTTGAAGTTTTACTCTTTCGCGTACAAGTTTCTTTTTAGATTTGTCCTTTGGTTCTGCAATATAATATTCAATTAAATTTCCTGCAGAGATAGGGATATTTGCTTCTATCATCTTCTGCGCTGCTATAACATGCGGTGAAATTGCTTTGTATTCTGAAATTGGTTTTTTCAACTGCGTTCTTATTATTAAGTCTTCTTTTGGAACGTCATGGGTTTTTATTTTGGTAATAATTTCTTTTGTGTAAGTGAGTGCGTGCTCATAATTGCCGTCAGAAAGAATCATTTGAATAACTTTATTTTGCAGGGAGCGCGCGAGCTTGCACCAATCACGGCGGACTGTTTCAAAGCCACGAATTTTTAATTTTCCTTCTTTGTTTATTAATGCGTATTTCTTTTTTGCCCCAGTTGTTCCTGCACGGGTGGTTACCCAAATTCCTCTTTTAAAGAATCCTTCAAGTTCGAGTTCCATTATTCCTGGGAGAGTTTTATTTATTTCTTTTAAAAATTCAAGAGTTTGTTTTTCATTTTTGTTTTTTAATTCAAAAGCAATTGAGTCCGTGTCTGAATAAATTGTTTTGAATCCGTTTTTATCAATTTGTTCTATTGCTTTTTTAATTTCTTTTTTAGCAAAGGCAGCCGTCGCTGCTGCAGCTTCACGGCAGTAATATCTTGCTCCAAAGAAACCTTGATAGCCGTAATAAGCGTTTGCCAAAAGTTTGTAGGCGTTGCTTCTTGCTCTTTTTATAGGGTCGTCAGTTTTTGAGGCGGCTAATTCTTTTTTGTAGTGTTTTCGTGATTCAATTATTTGTTTTAGCATTTCAGGAATGAATCCGGGCTTTTTATCAAAGTAAATAGTTTCACCACCTGTTTCAATTGAGTAAGAAGTTTCATTGCTTGGAATTTTTTTAAGTTCTTTATTGCTTCCGAGGAAAGTTGATTTTGATAAGTTGTAAGAAACGATAACAGAACCATAACTTGAAGTGAAATCGAACATTGCTAAATTTTCATACAATCCAGGAGTTGGTTCTAAGACGAACGCGCCTTCATATTTTTCAATATGACGACGTTCAGCTACATCTGGATTGTTAGGTCTTTTTTCAGGAATCTCATTAAATTTCTCCAAGTTATGTAAGATATATGACTCTACATCTTTTGAAAGTCCGTTTCTTGTTATTTCATGAATAGGTTCTTGAATTACTCTTGAAAAACCAAGTATGTCTGGCCACATTTTTTCAAACAAACTCGCAACGAGGGTTGAATCGTGCAAATTATATTCGTAATACTCGTTCCAATCAAGTCCTTTTAATTTGGAAGAATGCCTGTGTTTGAATTCTATTTTCTTATCTCCTAAAAATTCTCTGGCGACTTCGTTCAATGAAAGTGTTTCTGATTGCATGTATTGTGAGTAAGCTGTTCTTATAAATTTTAATAAATCGATATGAACTATTCCGGAAGTTCGCGCAGATAAATTTATTCCTCTTGTAAATCTTGGCTGCGAGTCATCTAATCCTAAAGAAAGTTTTACTTTGTGTTTTTCTGAACGTGACTTGAGATAAGGCATGTCAAATCCATCCGAGTAATATCCAACAAGGAAGTCAGGTGACTCTTTTCTGATTATTTTTACAAAGTGTTCAATTAATTCGGCTTCGTCTTTAACGTACTCAACGAATTTAGGCGCTTTTTCTGGCTCTTCGTCCTCATTCTTTTTCCAAGTTATAACTTTCTTTAATCCGTAATTTGAAACTAACGAGATCATTAATATTTCTCCTTCGCCAATTTTGAATTCATCTGTTTCAATGTCATATGCAATTACTTTTGGGTTGAATTTTTGCTCTAGGATTTCTTTATGGGAATTTAATTTTAAACAGAAGTCCACATCAAGTGCTGAATCAATTCCTCCAAACTCTAGGGAGTTGTTTAATAAGTCCCCTTCAATTTCATACCAGACCGATGGGCGGAATTTCTTTTCTATTATATAATGAGTTATGAATCCCAAATCATAGCCTCTTCGTTTGTCAATTTCTATAAAATCAAGTTCGCTAGCAATCGGGTGCAAGTCCTTGTAGTTTGTTGCGAATATCTTTAGTGCTGTTACTCTTTTTCCTAAGAAATTTTTATTGACGACCTCAATTTTTTCTATTTTTGTTGTTCTTTCTTTTTTTTCGATTTCCAAGTGTTTTATTCCATTTATTATTTTTTGAATTTCTTTATCCGAGACGTCTTGTTTTAGGATTGCCCATAAATAAACGTCGCAATCGTCGATAACACAAACGCGTTTTCCTTTGTCATCGCGGCCGATTATTCTTATGTAGTTCTTACTATTGAAGTCAAAATAGTCGTAATCCAAAGGGATGAATTTCATTTTTACCATAATAATTTTAATAATGAGAGTTATTTAAAGATGGTGGGGTGTTATTTGGAAAGATTTATATACTACTACCAAGGAGTTATGTTATGGCAAAGAAAGCGGATTATACAAGAGAAGAGTATGATAAAGATAGAAGGATTGTTGACTTTGTTGAGCACAGAGGAATTGATTTTGATAATTGTTATGAAGATGTTGATTTGAAAAGGGATTTAATTAAACATGTTGTTGGTAAAAAAAATCTTAGAGTTGGTTCAAACAGGGAAAATATTCCCTTTGTCCCTATTGATGATTGTGAAGCTTCAAGAATTCATAAAGCTGCTTTTAATTATTATAATACTGCATTGAAAAGAATGGGTGAATACGGAAGGGGTGAAAGAGTTTTGATGGATGTTCAACCTACAAGGGATTTAACTTCAAGATTGCCTGTTATGGTAAGTGCTAATACTTCAAATACGGAACAACTTGTTTTGAATTTAGGAATGTCTGGTTATGCAAATGAAGAACTTTATACTGGAACGAGAAGAAGGTAAGTTTTTATATTTCTTTTATATTCAATAACTATGGGATTAAGCATTAGGGATATCGTGCCTCGTAAGGAAATTTCATTTTCTGAATTAAAAGGAAAAGTAATTTGTGTTGATGCATTCAATACTTTGTATCAATTTTTGACAACTATACGACAGCAAGACGGAACTCCTTTAATGGATTCTAAAAAACGTGTGACGTCTCATTTATCAGGAATTCTTTATAGGAATGTTGCTTTGCTTTCTGAAGGAATAAAACTTGTTTATGTTTTTGACGGAATTCCGCCAGATTTGAAAGCGAAAACGCATGCTTTGCGTGGTGCTGCGAAAGATTTAGCTCGTGAAAGGTATAACGAAGCAGTTAAAGAAGAAGATATTGAAGGTATGAGAAAGTATAGCAGTTCTATGATAACTTTGACGGGAGAAATGATTGAAGAGAGCAAAGAACTTTTGAAAGCGATGGGGATTGCAGTTATTCAAGCGCCGGGCGAAGGTGAGGCGCAAGCGGCACATTTTACACGACGCAGTTCTGTTTACGCAGTTGGAAGCCAGGATTATGATAGTTTGCTTTTTGGAGCGAAAAATTTAATTCAAAATTTAACTTTGTCTAGGAAGAAAAAAACTTTTTCAGGATGGAGTGAGATAACTCCGGAATTGATTGAGCTAGAAAGGGTCTTGAACACTTTAGAAATTAATCGCGACCAATTAATTTGCTTAGGAATTTTAGTTGGAACTGACTACAATCCTAAAGGAGTTCCAGGAATAGGTCCTAAGAAGGCATTGCAATTAGTTAAAATGTATAAACAACCAGTTTTAATTTTCAAGGCGGTTGAAGAAAAACTTATGAGTTTGTCTGAAGAAGATCAATTTGATTGGCAAGAAATTTTTTCTTTGTTTTATAAGCCTGAAGTTAACGAGGATGAATTTGAATTTAATGGCATAGAGCCAAAAGTAATTAAGAAAATCTTAGTTGATAAGCATGAATTCTCTGAAGAGCGAGTTGAAAAGCAGATTGAAAAATTAATTGAGTTGCAGGAGAAGAAAAAACAAAAGAATTTAGAACGGTGGTTTTGAAATGTTCACTGAAAAAACTTTTATTAATCCCAAAGTTGAGATTAAAGATTCTCTTATTGCAGGGAAGGGAATGTTTGCAAAAGAAAAAATCTCTAAAGGGGAGATTATAATTAAATGGGGTGGAGAATTTTTTACAACTAAGGAGGCCAAGAAGAAAAATAAGAAGGATTTTTTAATAATTCAAATTGATAAAGATCTATGGAGTGTTGAAAAACGTGGTGAATATGAAGATGATTATTTCATAAATCATTCTTGTGATTCAAACGTGTGGATGAATGACGGAAGAACTTTTGTAGCTCGTAGAGATATAAAGAAAGGCGAGGAGATAACTGTTGATTACTCACTATTTGAATCGGAAGATTATGTTTCTAAATGGGAATGTAATTGTGGTTTATCTGATTGTAGGAAAAGAATAACAGGAAGAGATTGTTTGCTAAAAGAAGTTCAAGCAAAATATAAGGGCCATTTTTCTCCTGTGGTGCAAGAAAGAATTAATTTAGCCAGAATTTAAAAATATCTTATTATTTATTTAATTATGAAAGCGAACTCTATTGGATATGATGTTATGGGGAATGTTGCGGTTCTTAAGTTTTCAAAGGAGTGGACTGCTTCCAGGAAAAAGAAATTTGCTTTGGACTTTTTAAAAAAACATTCTGTGTCTACGGTTTTGGAAAAGGTTGGGAAATTTAAAGGAAGGTTGAGAAAGATGAAGACGAATTTTTTAGCTGGAGAAAAGACGAAAGAGGTCTTATACAAAGAGAATGGCTGCATTTTCAGATTTAATATTGATAGCACTTATTTTTCTCCGCGTTTGTCAAATGAAAGGATTGAAATTGCGCGCCAGGTAAAAAAAGGCGATGAGGTGTTAGTTATGTGTGCTGGTGTCGGGCCTTTTTCAATTGTAATTGCTAAGAATTGCAAGACGTGCAGTGTTTATTCTAATGAAATAAATAGAGAAGCGAATAAGTATGCAGAGTTGAACATTAAAAAGAATAATACAAAAAATGTAGAACTTGTTCCTGGAGATATAAAGAAAGTTGCGCTGAAATTAAAAAAAGAAAGTAAGAAATTTGATGTTATTGTTATGGCGCGTCCGCAGCTTAAAGATATGTTTTTGAAAGAGGCATTTATGCTTTCTAAAAAAGGAACTAGAATTTATTATTATGATTTTTGCGGGATTGATGATGTAGATTCTATCTTGGAGAAAGTTAAAAGCGAGGCAAAAAAGGTTGGAAAGAAAATTAAAATTAAAAAGTGGAAAATTGCTGGGGAAATTGCTCCTTATCGTGCGAGAGTAAGAGTTGATTTTGTTATTGACTAATTTCCTGTTCTTTCATTATTATAAAAAGCGGATTCGTGAGATTTTCTTCCTTGAACTTTTCTCATTAATTCACAAAAGGCGCCTCCAGTTTCACACAATAAACTTCTGAATATTCCTTTTGCTCCTTCACCAGGCATTTGAAATTGAACAGTATAGACCTTTACTTGGTAATCTTTTAGTATATCCTCAATTAATTCACTTGTTCTGTAAGAATGGACTAAATCATCAACAACTCCTACTCTTGGATGTTCTGTTTCTAATATCTGTCGACTTTTCAGTACTGTTTTAAGGTTACGGAGATTTTCTGAAGTGTTTCTTGCGTCTTTATCCAAATAAATTTGGTGTGGGGGAATTCCTTTTGAAGTTAATATTTCATACATTAATTCTGCTTCGGTCTGTCCTTTTGTATTTTGCAATCCCCATATTCTTATTGGCACGTTTCCAGATAATATAACTGGGGTCTTAGGATTGATTCCTTTTTTATCTAATTTTAATATATATGCAGTATATATTGCTCTTCTTATGCTTCCTAATTCTCCCGCTCCAAGAGTAAGTAAAACGTCTGGATTAAAGCACGTTGTTTCTAACATGTCACCACTCAAGAATTACTATATATAAAGTTTATCATAGTTCTTTCTTTATTTTGACTGCGCTTGGCGCTTCGCCTCCGTGCCATGTAAATCTTGGGCGGACTCGCATAGGGTAAATTCTTTCAGAGTTATCGTCAAGAATTATTGCAGCTCCTCTTTCTGAAGGCAATTCGTCCATGTATCGTTTTACTGATTCGAGCAAGTATGACTGCATTATATTGTTTAATGACTCTACATCTATTTTGGATGTTACTCGGTGGGCTATAACTAAGTCGGATTGGGTCATGACGTCTCGATGAATTTGTCCGGGCTGCTGTGTTGCAAGGACAATTGAGATTCCGGGCTGACGGCCTTCACGCAAAATCTGAACGAGCGCGTCAGTTGCAACTGTTTTTCCCTCCATTGGAAGAAATTCGTGTGCCTCGTCTATAAATATCCAGACCAAAGGGATTTCTTTTTTCTCGGTTCTTGTCATTAAATCAAGTCCGCGGCTTATTGATTTTATTTCTTCGGACTTTCTTGCATCCATTCTTTCATTGAATATCTTTTTTGATAAAAGGGAAATTGCGAGTGCACGGACATTGAAAGCTCCGACAGAATTGTAGACGCTTAAGTCAAGAACTGTTGTTTCTCCGGCGTTGATTAAGTCCTTTACTTGTGTTACTTCTGTGCCTGATTTTGCGAAGATTCCCCAAGTGTCGGCTGCTTCAAACAAACCTATTGCTGCATTTTTTGTTTCCAAAGAATTAAGTTTATCTTGTTCAAGTTCTTTAATTATATCTTGGATTATTATTTTATCTTTTTCTTGCATGAGCTTTGTTATTGTTCTTTGAATTAGAACTGCAACAGGACTTATTATCTCGAGAGAAAACATTAAAATCCAGTCCTCTGGTTTCATTTCTGTCGCATCGAGCGCAAATTGTTTGTCTACAGGGATTCCTTTTTCAATATAGGACTTGTAATGCCCGTACGGAACAAAGATTTTTACAGGAAGATTTTTTGTCTTTAAATTCCAGTCCTCAAGAAGTTTTTTGTCTTTTTCATTTTTGTATTTCATTGTCCAGTAAATTCCCATTGTATCAAAGATTAATGAAGAAATATTTTGAGCAACTTCTTTTGGGAGGTTTGAAAGTTCTTCTGCTAAGACACCAATCGAATAACTTTTTCCAGAACCTCTCTTTCCAGCGACGAGAACAACGTGAGAACGTGCAACATCTAAATATATTGGATTGCTGAGGGAGGTGTACTGCCCCATTTTAACATAACTTTTTCCTATACTAATTAATCCGTTCTTTCCCAAGTCCTTTTTGTCTGACTCATTTCGCCCGATGATAATATCGTACGCCATTTTCCTCTTTTGATTAATTAAAAATGAGAAGTATATTTTTATAGTTAGTGGTGTTAATAAAAATTGTTTGACTAGTGATTATTTCTGATTTTTAACCATCTCTGTTAAACTTTTTCGTGGACCCATTTTAACCTTAAATTTATCAATAAACTTTTGGAATTCTTCTTGATTATATCTTTCTTCTGATCTGCCATTACCCCAATATCCATCCGGATCTATAAACCTTCCACGAGTGATAGTTAAAATTTCTCCATTTGGATGATAAAATGCCCAAATTCCAGTTATATTAGTTCCTTTACTATGACTAGTACCAAAAGACATTTCAGTGTATCCTGTTTCTAAATATCTTTCATAGTTTCTCATTGGACCAATTTCTGTTTTTGACATTTTGATTTAACCAGATTCTTAGAGAAAAATTTATATTTATAAGCTTTTATATGCTATTAAGATTTATTCAAATACTCACGTTCTTCTTCTGAGAGTTTTAATTCATCCTGGACTTCAGGTTTTTTTAATATGGGTTTGAGAATATTAAATTCGTTTAAGGCGCGTTTGACGCCGATGTGATTATATTTAGCATATTTTTCTGCTATTGATTTCTTTTTCATTGTCCTTTGATTATGCATCCATATCTTTAGAATCCTTGATGGTTTTTTGTAACTTGTGAATCCGATTTTTGGCTCTTTTTTCGACGCTGAAATACCATAACTTAATAAAATATTTTCATAGACCAAGAATCTCCAGTATTGCTGCTTATGTATTCTCCCTTTGAAAACATCTGTTCTTGAAAGAGCGTCAAATGCCTTTGCAAGCTCTTCCCCTTTGTATTCTTGAGGAATATTTTCTTCAACCCATAATATTATTTCGTCGAGAGGCATGTTAACTTCATCATAGACACTGAGAAGTTCTGTTGATGGACGGCTTTTGAATACCTCTTTCAATGCATTAAAAATATCCGTTTCTTTGTTTCTCTCGTCGAAGATTACAGATGATGGATCTTTTAATTTAGAAATTGTTTGCAAGTCGTTTATAGCTGCTCTCAAGTCGCCGCGGGCTTTTACTGATATTGCAGTAAGTATTTCATTTTTTATAAAGAGATTCTCACGACGCAAAATGTAAATTAAAACGTCTTTAATTGTTTTGTAATCAACTTGTTTTACCTGTACCATTTCTGCTTTCTTTCTTAACGGAGCCAATTTCTTGTCCCATATATCATTTGCAGTTATAATTACTGGAGCAGGAGATAGGTCAATTAATTTTAATAATTCTTGCAGACCTCCTCGGTCAACTGCAGAAATTCCGTCCGCTTCATCTACTAAAATTATTTTTCTTTCTTTTGTCAAGGACTTTTGTTGTATCGCTGGTTTTAGTATTTCGTTAAGTTTATCTTTGTTCCTTAAGTCGGACGCGTTCAATTCAAAGATCTCGGCGGAACTTTCTATTGCAATTACGTGCGCTAAAGTTGTTTTGCCTATTCCAGGTGGTCCATATAATATCAATGCTTTTTTAGAAGAGTTTGGAGAGAACGACTCAATAAATTTTCTTATTTTTTCAAGTGCTTCTGGCTGACCTTTTACATCAGTGATTCTTTTAGGACGATATTTTTCAACCCACGAACTACTTTCAATCATTTTTATTCTACTCTCTTCTTTTATTTTCCAAGGCCTGCTAAAACAAAGCTGGCGAGAAGAGCTTGAAGCTGTATAAATGGGTCTGAGCCCTCGACAATTCTGAATTCCGCTTCACCCGTTTTTTCTGTAAGTTTTACTTTTATTTCAGGTTCTACTGGAAGGTTCCATATTTCTTTTTGAATTGATTTGATTACGTCCTGCCCGGAAATTGATTCTTTTAACATTACGTCGAGAAGTTTTTCTCTTGCTTTAAGGAAGTCGCCTGCTATAGCGTATTCCAAAACTACTTTGATATCTTTTGGCTTTGCGTTTGAAATTATTGTTGAGACAAGTTCAGGTGAGATGTTTAGTGAGATTGAAGCGGTTCCTTGTAAGAGGTTTGTCGCTCTTCTACAATCTCCTTCAGAGCCCTCGTAAATTATTTCTATTGCAGCAGGATTGACTGAAAGTTTTTCAGCGTCAGCAATTCTCATTAAATATCTTTCAATTTCTTTTTTCTCAAGAAGTTTAAATCTGAAGATTGAACAACGCGATTGAATTGGGTCTATAATTTTTGAAGAGTAATTGCATGAAAGAATGAAACGGCAAGTTGCAGAGTAATTTTCCATGGTACGACGCAATGCCTGTTGAGCTTCTGGGGTTAAGGCGTCAGCTTCATCTAAGAAAATTATTTTAAATGGAACATTGCCTATTGATTTTGTTCGAGCAAAGTTTTTTACTTTTTCACGCACAATTTGAATTCCTCTTTCATCTGAAGCGTTTAGTTCCAGATAGTTGTCTCTCCAGCTTTTTCCGTATAGCTGCTTTACAACTATTAAAGCCATTGTTGATTTTCCAGTTCCTGCCGGTCCGGCGAAGAGCAAGTGAGGAATGTTTAACGAGTCAGTCAATGATTTTGTTCTTTTGACTATATCTTCTTGTCCTACTATTTCTTCAAATTTTTGAGGCCTGTATTTTTCTGTCCAGATTTCTGATCCCATTTTTATAAAAGAAGGTTTTTACTTTTAAAGATTTGTGTGGTTTTAGAAATGAAATTATCTACTTCTTGAACGTCTGACTTTACGCTTATGCTTTTCTTTCTTCAGCCTTTTACGTTGCCATTTCCAACGCATTTGACCTTTCTTTTTCCATCTTCGTGACGAGCGCTTCATAAAATTGTTTAGAAAAAGTTTGTTTAAAAAGGTTGCTATAGAAATCCTTAAATAATCTTAGATTGAGGTATTTTTATGACAGAAGCTATTGTAGATTTGGAAGCGCATTTGACTGATACACAAGATATAGTTTGGGCGAGAAGCGGGAAGCATGTTCAGGATTGGGATAAAATGAAAGTTGGACGTAGAGTATTAAGTGAATGCTTTAGAGTTTCTGAAGATAATAGTAATTTGCCGACTATCTTGAGTGTTACAAATTTTGATGATGAGAGGGCGCAAGTTTTTAGATATTTGGTTAAAGGAGAAGAATTTTTTAGAATGACTGGAAATCTGGATTATTTTGAAGATGAAAAAATGTTACATATTAGAAATCCTTTTAGAGGGGATTTATATTTCTTGGCAGGACAAGAAATTGCAAGTGATATAGGGCATATAACTTTAGCAGGTTTGCCTTTTGATTATTATTTAGATACTTCTGATAAAAGAAATCGTGAGCCGGAAAAGATTTTTAGTGAAGCTGAAAAATATGGGGCTATTGTTCTTGTTGAGGCAGGGCGCGTTGGCATGTTGGAAAAAATATTCGGGAAGATGTTTAATAAATTAGTTGATAAGCAATATGCTGAAATGTCTGCGAAAAAAGTAAATTTAATAAAATATGGAAATGATATTGATGCAGTTAAATCCGATTATGATTTTTGGGATGATAATGATCATTTCCTGTCTATTGCAGTTTCTGATAGTCATGTTCCCGACGGAAAGAGTGGACCATTTAGTTCTTATGCAATTTTTAATAATGTTGATTTATCAAGCGGAGAAAAATTAGTTGCTTCTTTGAAAGATGGGATTAATAGGAGTCATTATCACAATGTTAGAAATGAAAAAAGTGTTTTGGAAAATTTAAGACACCATAGCATTTGTTTCTTTGCTGGAGCTGTTGGATTACCTACTGGTTTAATGAAAAGAGATCATTAGATAATTTTATAACTTGTTTTTGTTTGTTTTTTAAGATAAATAAAGACATAAATGTCTTAGAGGATTGATATGGACGCGGTAACACATTTTTTAATTCCAGCATTTTTAGTTGCTTTGTATAGGGACTTATTTGTAAAAAAGAAATTCTCGTTGCATTATGTTTTTCTTGCAGGGATTGGAGGGTTGTTGCCTGATTTTGATATTGGTGTTTATTTTATTATGAAAATTCTTGGTTTGGATGTTGCTTATGGCCAAGTGCACCAAGTTTATACTCATATTTTTTTAATTCCTTTAGTTTTATTTTTGTTATTCTTAATCTTTAGTTTGGAAAATTTTAATGTTATAGTTTGCTCTATAAGAAAACATAAACTTAAATTGAATTATGTATTTTTGGTTTTGGGTATGGGATGGCTTAGCCATTTATTCTTGGATTCAGTTGTAGGGCCAATTCATCCGTTTGAACCATTTTCTTCAGCATCTTTTGGATTAAATTATAACTTTGGATCTTTGTTTGAAGCAACTGTCGACGGAGTTTTGTTTTTGCTTTGGATGGTTTATTTAGAATTCAAACATAAGATAAGCGATTTTATCTAATCTTTTTATGATTTTGTTATTCGTTAGGTTTATAAATCATTTAGGTAATTTTTATTTATGGAAAAAAATGTTCATAAGACCAAAGAAGAGAAGGACTACACTGAACTTCAGGAAACTTTGATTCAAGTTGGCTTGAGGATTGCAAAGCGTGGAGAAGGGGCGCTGTTTGTCGTCGGAAAAGTTAGCTATAAACCATTAGTGGAGCAAAGAGTTCCGTCGTTTAAAGTAATTGAAAATCCAAAACTTTTAGAAAGTTTGGCTTTGATGGATGGTGCTGTTGTAATTGATGAAGATGGAATGATGGAGGCCTATGGCGTCAGAATAAAATCTACTAAGATCTTTAAGAACTTTGGTACAAGACATAGCGCAGGAATTTCTGCAGCTACGGGAAGCAATCTTGTTGTTCTTGTTTCAGAGGAAGACAAAAAAGTCAGAATTTTGAAGCAAGGAAAAATGGTTATGCAAATTGACGCTCTTCAAAAAGATGTTGAAAAGTCGGTAACGCAGACAGTAAGAGTTCTTGAGTCAGTAGGCGCAGGAACTTTGGGAGCTATTGGAACAAGTATTTTAGCGCCGACAATAGGTCTTGCTTTGTTGCCTGGTGTAGTTCTTTTTGGAAGCGCGTATTACTTAACAAGATTTATTTCTGACAGATTTAATGGAAGTAAATAATTAATCTTGCATGAAAGAATTTTTAAATTCAAAAATTATTTATCTTTGTGGGAGTTATTGTCCAGAAACAAAGAGGGGTTGTAGGTTTTACGCGAATTGCTAAAATTTCTGTAATTGGATTTATCGTTGCTATGGCGACGGCAATGATTGACACGGTCTGGGCTGTTTATCTCGATGGATTTTTTCATAATGTTTCTTATGTTGGTTTTTTCTCTGGATTTTTAACTTTAGTTGCTTTTGTCTCGCTTTTTGCGTTTGTGCCGGTGGTTGAAAGCCACAATAAATCAAGGCTTTATCTTCTGGCGCTTTTTGTTTTTTTACTTTCTTATTTTTTGTTTTCAGTAACTAAAAATGTCTGGGTTTTTGTTTTTGTTAGCATTGTTTATAGTATTTTTGCGTCTTTAAAATTAAATACTTACGGCATTATTATAAGGGATATTTCTACAGAACACCAACTATCTAGGAATGAAGGTTTGGTTTATAGTTTTCTGAATACTGCGTGGGTTCTTGGGCCTTTGATTGCGGGATATGTCTTGGGAGCTCAAGGAGTAAGTAAAGTTTTCATTATGTCTTGCATTTTCATTTTTTCTGCAATTGTTCTTTTTAAATTTTCACGAATTAACGATTCAAATATTTCAAAAAAACCAGATAAGCATATTTTAAGGAATTTCTTGGACTTTTTTAAGAACAAAAAAAGAGCAGTTGCTTATTTTATAGGCGGCGGAATGAGTTTGTGGTGGAGCTTGATTTATTTGTATATCCCTTTAATGATTGAGAGAAGTTCTTTAGGTGTTGAATGGATTGGGTATTTCTTGTTTGCTATTGCATTTCCTTTGATATTATGCGAGTATTTATTTTCCAAGATTGCGGCAAAGAAGGGCTATAAAAAAATGTTTATTCTTGGATATTCAATTTTAGCTTTATGCGCTTTGACTAGTTTCTTTTTCACAAATATTTATTTTATTCTTGGGACATTGGCGCTTGCAAGTTTCGGGGCCGCGATGATAGAGCCGACGGCAGAAGCGTATTTCTTCACGGTCTTGAAAAATAAAAGAGAAGAGGCAAAATATTACGGGTCTTACAATACAGCTCTAGATTTGAATTTGTTTGTTGGAAAAGTAATTCCTGCTGGTTTCTTGTTGTTCTTGCCTTTCAAAAGCATTTTCATAATTTTTGGATTTATGATGATTGTAATGGCGTTTGTTTCTTCAAAGGTTAGGGGATAGCCCCACCAGGATTCGAACCTGGGTCACCGCCTTCAGAGGGCAGTATACTTGACCACTATACTATAGGGCTATTTCATTTTTGCCCTGTTGTATTTTGGACGGATCTCGTAAGAGATATCCAGTCCCTATACTATAGG
>JAUSKC010000022.1 GCA_030647125.1 Nanobdellota archaeon
ATTATATTGGGGAGGTATTTTTAATCTTAACGATGAGACACTTTGTTTATTTATCAGCAAAAGGCGCGACTTCCGGGTCGGCATTATCAAGGACAGACGGAAATCTAATGAAAGCTGGGCGAGTGGACATTGCAATTCACACAATAATTCAAGGGTTATTTTTAAGCCATGACTTCAGAAAAGATGTTAAAATACATTTAGTTCTTTACGGAATGCCAGATCCTCCTAAGCATATTGAAATTCAAGTTAAAGAAGGAACGCCTATAAGCAAGAAAGATATTGGCGAATTATTAAAAAAGATTTTATATAAATATAGGTCAGGAGAGAAAACAGAAGTTTTCCCAGGGTGTTTTGTTGAGAAAAAAAGTTTGTTAAATGTTATTCAAGATTTGATTAATGAAGACAATGAGGTCTTTGTTCTTGACAAGAAAGGGGAACAATTAAGAAAGGCGAAGATACCTGAAAATTGTGTTTTTGTTCTTGGAGACCAAGAAGGTTTGCCGCTTAAAGAACTTAAAAGATTAAAAAAGAGTTTGACATCGGTTAATGTAGGACCAAAGATGTATTTTGCTTCGCAAGTTGTTGCAATCGTTAACAACGAACTTGATTTAAGAGGGATATAACGAGAAAATTAATAAACTGCTTCAAATTCTATTTTATATGAAAAAATCGGTGCGGCTTTATATTACTGGAACAGTTCAAGATGTTTTTTTTAGGGGTTTTGTAAAAGAGAATGCTGAGAAATTAAACATAAAAGGTTTTGTTAGAAATCTTGAAGATGGCCGAGTAGAGGCATTTATGGAAGGCGATGCGAATGCGGTAAATGAAATGATTGAAATCTGCAAAAAAGGGCCGAAGCACGCGCAGATAAAGGGCGTCGAAGTCAAAGACGAAAGATTTCAGGATTTCAAGACCTTTAAGGTACTGCATATTTAATCATGATCA
The DNA here is from genome assembly GCA_030647125.1 of Nanobdellota archaeon. Classification (GTDB taxonomy): domain Archaea; phylum Nanobdellota; class Nanobdellia; order Pacearchaeales; family GW2011-AR1; genus JAUSKC01. The sequence continues at coordinate 946 of JAUSKC010000022.1, forward strand.
TTACAAATTCTGATGGAGGGGCAAGAGGAAATCCAGGACCTGGTGCAATTGGGGTAATTGTCAGAAGAGATGGAGAAATTCTTAGGAAATACAGCCGATTTATAGGAGAAAGAGTTACAAACAACATTGCAGAGTACGAGGCATTAATTGCTGCTTTGAAAATTGCTTTAGAATATGATAAAGAAGTCACATGTATCTTGGATTCTGAATTATTAGTCAAGCAACTTTTAGGTGAGTATAGAGTTAAACACCCACAACTTTTAGAGTTATTTAAGAAAGTTCAGAAAGAACAGGATAAATTCGACAAAGTGAAATACGTTCACGTCTCACGTTGGGACAAATTCCAGCAAATGGCTGACGAATTAGTTAATGAAGAGCTTGAAAGCAAGGGCTACAAAAGAAATTACAGGTGATTTTATAAATTATAAAATTGTTAGATTGATATGATTAAAAATCTTGGTGGAAGGGAACAGCAAATTGTTGATGAAAGGATAAGAAAATTAAATGAGCTAAGAAAAGCTGGAATTAATCCGTATCCTCACAAGTTTGAAAAGAAGGACGAGATTTCTAAAATATTAAAATTAAAACTTAAAAGCAAAGTTATTACTGCTGGAAGAGTTATGAGTCAGCGCGACTTTGGAAAAATTGCATTTGCAAAAATTCGTGATGGAAGCGGCGACATTCAAATTGTCTTTCAAGAAGGCGAGACGCCGGGGAAAATTATGGAATTTTTCAAAAGATATATTGATTCTGGTGACTTTGTTGGAGTGGAAGGAGAAGTTATTAAAACAAAAACAGGCGAGATCTCTGTTTTAGTTAAAAAACTAGAAATTTTGAGCAAAAGCATTTTGCCTTTGCCTTCTATGTGGCACGGTTTGCAAGATAAGGAAGAACGTTATAGGAAAAGATATTTGGATTTGATTATGAGTCCTGAAGTTAAAGAAGTTTTTGTAAAACGCGCTAAAATTATTGATTCAATTAGAGAATATTTGAAAGAAAAAGGATTTTTGGAAGTTGAGACACCTTCATTACAGCCGTTGTATGGAGGAGCAGAAGCAAGACCTTTTGAGACACACTTAAATGCGTTAGACATTAATTTATTTTTATCAATATCTCCCGAACTTTATTTAAAAAGATTAATTGTTGGGGGTTATGAAAAGGTCTTCACTCTTGCAAAAAATTTCAGAAATGAAGGAATTGACAAATGGCACAATCCAGAATTCACAATGTTGGAAGCGTATCAAGCGTATGCTGATTACAATGATATGATGGAATTATTTGAAGGAATGGTTGAGTACGCTGCAAAGAAAATCAATGGAACTACAAAAGTCAAAATTGGAGATAAAGAAATTGATTTCAAAGCGCCTTGGAAAAGATTGAAAATGATTGACGCCATAAAACAATATGTTAAAATTGACGTTGCAAAAATGTCAGAAAAAGAACTAAAGAAAATTATAGACAAAGATAAAATACAAGTTAAAGGACATTCATGGGGTTATTACGTTGCTGCTATCTTTGAACATTTTTGCGAGGATAAAATTATTCAGCCCACTTTTATAATAGACCATCCTCTTGAGACGACCCCGTTATGTAAAATTCACAGAAAAGATCCTGAATGCAGATTAATTGAAAGGTTTGAACCATTTTGTCTTGGAGCAGAAATTGGAAATGCTTATTCTGAATTGAACGATCCATTAAAACAAAGAGAACTTTTGGAAGAGCAGCAAAAGAAAATCTCGGAAGGAAATAAAGAAGCAAATCCTTTGGATGAAGAATTCCTGAATGCATTAGAACATGGAATGCCTCCAACAGGGGGTTTGGGAATGGGAATTGACAGAGTTGTTATTTTATTAACAGGACAAGAATCAATACGCGACGTTTTGCTTTTTCCTTTCATGAAACCAACAGCGACGGAAAAGATGGAAGAAAATAAAAAGGAAAATGCGAGAAAATAAACTACCATTAACTCGGGACGAAGCTTGGAATCTAGTTAAGAAATATAATTCTGATGAAAGAGATTTAATTCATTATTTGGAAAGTGAAGCTGTTATGAAAGAACTGGCAAAAAAATTAGGAGAAAATGAAGAATATTTCGGAATGTTAGGTTTATTGCATGATGTTGATTGGGGCATAACAAAAGATAATCCACAAACGCATTTAACTAAAACTAAAAATATTCTGAAAGAAATTGGTTTTGATGATAAATTTATTGAAATTATCATTTCACATGGTTATGGTTTTGATTGCGCAGGATTATTAGATAAAAAAAGAACACAAAAAGAGGAATTTGCTCTTGCTGCGTCAGAAACCGTTACTGGACTAGTTCATTCTTATGCACTTATGAGGGAAGGTAAAATTACAGGGATGGAAGCTTCAGGTTTAAAGAAAAAATTCAAAGACAAAAGATTCGCGGCTGCAATAAGAAGAGATATTATTCAAGAAGCAGAAAATTTGGGCATAACTCTCGACGAGTTTTTTAATATTGCAATCAGAGGAATTGAAAAAATAAAAGATAAAGTTGGATTGAAATAAACAGATAAAATTAATAAACTCAAAATAATTTATTTAAACATGGCTCATTTAATTGTTAAAAATAATATAAAAGAAGCTGTTAATGAACTTGACAAGGAAAAATCCGTGACATCGGTAGCTGAAGAAGTTGGACGAGAACTTGAAAGGAAAGTTGAAGAAATTATCATTAACGGAATAAAAAGAGCAAAGGCAAATGGAAGAAGAACATTGCAAGCACGAGACCTTTAGTCTCGTCCATTCATTCGCCGAACGTCAAATGAAGGCAAGAGATTTGTAATTAAGATAATAATATTTAAAAGATAAAGAATAATATTAAAATTAATAATGAAAGAGGGTGATTACACTGAAAGAGTCAGGGAAAAGGTTGCTTATTTTATTTCTTTAATTGACAAAGTGCATACACCTCTAGATAATTATCTTGATGCATGCAGAATTATGGATTACCCTTGGAAAATGGACGGGAGCAACGCGAAGGTAAATAATCCAGAAGACTTATACCAAGAAATTCAAAAAAGAGCGGGAAGATTATCATGTGGAGTTGGGAGTTTTGAGGAATTAAATAAAAGGGTCTTAGAATCAATTGCTGCTGAATTACTTATAGTTGAGTATCCTTTCACGAGAAATGCTTTTTCAGATAAATTATATTTCTAAATTGATTAAGTAAAATTATTTATACCTTAACCTTCATTTATTCTTATGTCTACAGAAAAGTCCGCACTTGGAAAAAAGAGCCGCGCCAAAGGAGGAAGGTTTGAATTGAAAGTAAGGCAAGACCTTGAAGAGAATCTGGGATGGATTGTTACAAAATGGACAAATACTGTTGATTATGACAAAAACGACAAAAAAGGAAAATTAGTTCCTGCAAAAAGAAAATACAATCCTTTTTTGAAAACACTTAGCATAGGAACTGGCTTCCCGGACTTTGTTTGCTTCAAAAGAAATTCCGATGGAAATTATGAAGTTATAGGATTAGAAGCAAAAGGAAATGGTTACCTTGATCAAATAGAAAAAGGAATGTGTATGTGGCTTTTGGAAAATAAAATCTTTTCTAGGATACTCATTGCAAAAAGAGCGAAAGAAAGAGGAAAAATTGATTATATTGACTTTAATGTGAAATATAATAAAAAATAAAAAGATATGTCTTTTATAATTTTATGAAGTGGTTGATAGTTTTATTCTTTGTCATATTTTTTATAAATTTTGCAAGTTCATCTTGTGAAGACAATCAAATTGATATAAACAGCGCGTCTAAAGAAGATTTGGATAAAATTTCAGGAATTGGCCCTGTGAAAGCGGACGCAATAATAAACGCGCGGCCATTTAATTCCATTGATAATTTAATAGATGTAAACGGCATAGGCAACGCAACTCTTGAGAAAATAAAAGAACAAAATTTAGCGTGTGTTGGATCTGAAACAAAAAACTCAAATGAAAATAATGAGGGTAATCTTCCTGATAAATTAGATGAACAAATTATAAGAAATGAAATACAAGAAGATAATTTTGAAAGCATTGGAGGGAATATTGTGGAAAAGCAGGAAATAAGAGAAGTTATTCAATTAAGCAGCGCAACAAAAGATATAAAAGACACAAATTCTGGAGAAGATAGTAACAATTATCCGTACTATGGACTTGCAGGATTTGCAGTTCTTCTCGGCTTTTTGTTTTACATGAAAAAGAAAAGATACAAAAATGAATTTGAATAATAAATAAAATAAGGAGATAAAATTAATATGGAAGAAAAAATTCAGGCAGCATTTATTATTGAGGTAATAGGAAGACCCCCAAACCATTTAATTGAAACATTGAATGATTTATTGGATAAAATGGGAAAGGAAAAAGGAGTTAAAGTTGGTTCTAAAAAGATAAATGAACCGATTCTTTTAAGAGATCAGAAAGAATTTTACACTAGTTTTGCCGAAGTTGAAGTTGAAGTTGATGAAGTGATGACACTCATTAGATTAATGTTCCAATATATGCCTGCCCACGTCGAGATTATTTCTCCTGAAAGAATAATGCAGACAAACCAGGACTGGATGGAAGTTATGAATGAACTTTTAAGAGTTCTTCATGGTTATGACGAAGTTGCTAGAGTTGTCCAAAATGAAAAGAATATTCTTGAAAGCCAATTAAGAAGTTTATTGGCTCAGAAAAAATCAAGTTCTGAATCTGTTGAACCAATCAAAGAAGAAAAGTCCGAAGACAAAAAAGGAAAATCAAAGAAAAAGAAAAATGGGTAATGATTTGGAGAAAGAAATAATTGAAAAATTAAAAGGAGTTCTTGAAGAAAGAGGTAGTAAAATGCAAAGATGTGAAGAATCTGGTGGTCACGATGTAAGTTACGAGATAGGAATATCAAGAATAGATCAAAGATTTATGGTCAAGTCAGGTTATTGTAATAATTGTGGAAAATATGTTGAAGAGGGCTTAACTGGAAAAGAATTTGATGATTATTGGGCAGAATGGAACAGAAGATTAAACGAACCAGTTACAATCTAAGATATTGTTATCTTCCTTTTCCTAATTTAAGCAAATCAACGGGGGCACGTTCAGCGCCGCGATATTTCTTAAAGAAAAACCAAGCAACTAAAATCACAAGTATTGCCAATAAAATCCAACCAATTATAGAACCAGTTGAACTTTTAGGATTTTCAATGCACTGGCCAATGCAACATCCACTTCCTTCAAAAGCATCTACAGAATTTCCATTACATGTTTCAGTATTAGCGTCGCAAAATTCGTCGTTGCCGGAAATGTCAAAACATGATTCTAATGAAGTCACGTTTGATGAAATATTACTTTGTTGGGTATAATTCGCAATAAAATTTAACGTTAATGGTTCTGAAATTTCAAAATTTGAGGTGCGCGCAGTAATTTCACCTTCTATATCTTGCTCATTAGTACCAGAAACAATTGTTAAATTCAACTTCATTGTTTCATTAACATCCAAATCAAAAGAAGAAGGAGAAATAGAAATGTAATTATTTAAAGGAGAAGATAATGAAATTTTTATATTAGTTAAATTTTCTTCTCCAGTATTTCTAATATAGATCGTTCTTTTTACTTCACTTGAGGTTGAAAGAGAAATATCTGAATTAGGAATTAAAAAATCCAATTCTTTATCTGAAGAACTTATATTAAAAGTTCCTCCGCTCTTTGTTTTTCCGTAAACATACACCGGAATTTCATACTCATCATTACCAGAAGATAAAGTTAAGTTTAGTAATTTGTTTTTCTCAAAGTCCGATGGAGAAAATGCGAATTTTCCTGAGTCGCCGGATTTTAATGAAAGAGTCAAAGTTAAATTAGAATTTAATGACTTTACTTCAATTTGAGTCGGCGCAAGATTCTGAACAGTTATATCGAATGTATCATTAGTGTAAATAACTCCAGGAGTCACGGAAAACAAAGAGGTTTTGTTTGAGATTGTGAAGTTTGCAACAATAACATCGGACTTTGTCTGTGTTCCTTCTTTGTAAGTTGCATCCTTTACCTGGACAGAATAATTTGCATTATTTTCGGGAAGAATCGCCCATAAATAATAATCATCGTTTATTTTTATTAAATGTGGCTCAATTGAAACGCGCACATAATTTCTGTAAAAATAAATATTTTCAGGCAAAGGGGGATTTATGAAATTTGCAGAAAGTTTTGCAATTAATGTCTCGCCTTGCTTATACTCCGGTTTGATTGAAAAGTCAACAGCTGAAATTAAAGAGAGCGATAAAGTTAAAGAAATTAACAAGAAAAGAACTTTAGAGTTCATTTTATTTTCCTATTTGTTTTAATTTTTTTAAAACGTCATCTAATTCTGAACTTCTTTGAGGCATAGGCCTTCTAGGAGGCATAGGATGGGAAGGAATTATTTGTCTTGGACCAAATCGTGATGGAATTTCACGCGAAGGAGTTTGAGGGAATCCAGGGCCTGGTCTTCCAAAAGTTCTCGAAGGACTTCCTCGGGATCTGAATAAATAAAACCTTAGTCTATCACGGAAGATTATTCCTAAAACAACCAAAATAATTAATACAACTAAAATCCATATCCACCATGCAATTCCTCCACCTGAATCTGTAGAAGGAATACAACAAGTGTCGCTTTGGATCGAACATGATTGTGTGCTTACTTGTTCATCTGAATTACAACTACCAATTCTACATATACCTCCATTAGGAATACAAGTATCAGTATTTTGCTGAACAATTTGACAAGAACCTTGAATACAACATGTTTCTCCTATGTTTAGACTTGGTGCTTGTGAAGTAGTCCCGCCAATGCATGATTCTTGAGAGTTACATATTTTCCCTCCTTGTTCAGAACATGAAGGCGTTACGGGCTGAACAGAACAACAAGAAAACGTTCCAGAGCAAGAATAACTTGACAAAACATTTCCGTTTGAATTTCCACATTGCAAAGAAGTTGTACAATAATAACCAGAGTTTATGCAATCAACTCTAGTTGTACCACCACCAGTAGATTGAGATTGTTTTGGCCAAACAGTTGCAAGCAAAAATGCTGTGTCTCCAAGATTACCGTTATTCCAGCAGCCGTCCTTGCCTTGAACATTCAAAAGCCAATTAACTGCATTTGTTTTTTCAGCAGGGGACTCATACCTTAAAGGATAAAGCGCGACGGCAGTATCATAAAATTTATTTCCGGAATAATCCCAATATTCACTTGAAATTTGCTGGACTAAAAGATTATTCTTAAATTCATTTTGAGCAGTTAAATAATAAAGGAAAGAGTCAGGCAAGTATTGGTCGTTATCCGGAGCAAGAGAAACTAAATAAGGGATAAAAGAAACAACTTCTTCGTCGAGATAAGCAAGCGCGGTTGCAGCCCATAAAGAACTTTCGTAATTGCAAGTTCCTCCATTTGCGAAACATAAAGAATTAACTATTTCTTCTGTTGTTCCTTCAGCTGATTGAGAATGAGTAGTTTCGGAAACATAAATTGTATCAGAACCCTGCTTTTGATATAATAAAGAAGTTATAAAATCCTTGTCACACGAGATTTCAAAAGTTTTTGTGTAACAATTTGGATTAACTCTCAACCAATACCCAGAAGAATCCTTTGATAAACATGAACCTGCTCCTGACTGAACTTTTTTATCGTCCGCAATTTGAACAATATTTTGATTTCCATCATAAGAAATTTTACATTTAGTTGCAGAATTACTATCAATTTGCAAAAGCCAAGTTAATTGAGTTGGAGTTGAGTTTTGCGAGGATAACCATGCTTTGGCGCTAGAATCTGAATCGCCATTTGCACTTAATGCAAGCAAAACTTGTGCAGTTGTTTTAATATCACATGAGCCGGCGCCTTTTGACGCAGGCCAACACTTACTATTTAACTTAGCACTTTTAACATTAGAACTACATTTGCCGTCGGCCCATAAAGAAAATATCTGCTCACGCAAAGATAATTTATCACAACCCTTATCATCAATTTGCTTTTCTATGCATTTGTATGCATCATCCACTTTTGAAGATTGTGAAGTACTTGACGAAGAATTGTCAGAAGAATTAGTTGCCGCGATAGCGAAGTTTAGTATCAAAATCGAAATCAATAAAACTCCAAATAAAATTGCACCCTTTTTCATTTCTTAGTCAGTCATTCTTTATTTTTAAATTTGTTTGTTTTTTTATTGTAGTTTTTATCTTCTGGAGAATTCTGTTTTAACATATAATTAACTGGATTTTTAAAACGCAGTTCTTCAGGCGTTGGAATTATCCCTATTCCTTTGTAATAATCTTTGTTGAAATTTGGGGGCAGAACGATTTTATTTCTGTAAGACCAAGAAATTTGGGATTTTATATAACCTTGTTTAAGAGGAACTTCATTTTTTTCATTCCATTCATAAACACGTTTTTCCAACTCGGACTTATCGAGACCAATGGAACGGAAGAAATTTATTAAAATAAATGCTGCGCGTTTTCTCCCATCTGAAACGCCTTCCAATATTTTTTTTATACTAGGAGGAAACATTGTATCTGAAAGATTTTCAATTTTTATTGGCTCAAAGGTTTTTTCTGAGTTATTTTTTTCTGAATAAGATACTTGATCGTCTGGTTTGTTATCCTTCCACCAATCAAGCGCTTCAACTAAAAGGCGTGTAGCTTCACCTTCAATTGAATTAGGCATAAAATTTCTAATCTTTGTAGTTAAAGGATTTGCATCTTTAATTTGGAAATTCTCAAGTTCGGACTCAGTTACAACAACGGAAGCCATGGAAGTTTTTTCATGTAAAGAGTAAGGCATTCTGAACAAATGTCTTGGGGAAACAAGAATTATATCTGGCATGACTTCTTTATGAACTTGAAAATCCTTTACATATTTTGTTCCGATAGTCAGCTCAGCAATTTTATTTATTAATTGCGGCTTGGTTTTTTCAGTTATGTATCTTGAAATAATTCTCGGCCATTCAGGAAACATATTAGACGTGCGCACTCCATTAATTTCTTTAGGAAAGGCCTTCCACGGAATAATAATGTGAAAACCTTTGCTTCCTGAAAATTTTATCCCGAAATTTTTTATGCCGTGAAATTTTAAAAAATCAACTATAACTTTCGCAGAAATTTTTGAGTAATCAATATACTTGCTGTCAATATCTATAAGCAAATCCCATCCCTTTCTTAAGTCATTTAATTGTTTTTCATTCATCCCGGTTTCAACTGTTAATGGATCTGACCAGATCTCTTCAGAACAATGAAACGATGTTGCGCCTTTTTTTGCGAGTTCAAAAATGTCGGATTCATATTGAAACATGTCAGGCCTTTTTCCAAAACCTTCAAAATAGCGGGGACAGATTTCGCGAGACTTGGAAAATTCAAAAATTGCTTTCTGAACTTCTGGTTTGGAATAATAAAGATTTGTCAAACTCCTTATTCTTTGCTCCTTGAAAGATTTCTCCTCTTCTTGCTCCATCAAGTTGAAAGAAGTAAAGGATTTATATTAATTGTTGTGTGTGTTCTAAAGATATATAATAGAAGATAATAAAACTAAAAAGAGGTGATAATTTTGGTGGTGGTTGGGGTTGTGGAGGACAAACAAACATTTCTATCATCAAAATACTTAAAAACGGAGGCAATATCATTAAATTATGCTAGTAAAACTTGAGAACCCGAGCGTGCTCGGAAAAGCTGTGGAAATAATTTCTGAATTGGTTACGGAAGTTAGGATAAAGATAAATGAGCACGGGCTTAGCATAACTGCAATTGATCCGGCGAATGTCGCAATGGTCGGTTTCAAAATCCCTAAAACAGCTTTCACCCAGTTTGAAGCTGGAAATGAAGTCCTTGGAGTCAATTTGGACAATTTAAAATCAATTTTGAAAAGAGCGGGAAACAGCAGTTCAATTATTTTAGAAAGCAAAGAAAATGTTTTGAATATTCAAATTCTTGATAGGATTAAGAGAAATTTCAGTTTAATGCTGATAGAAATTGAATCGGAAGATAAGCAAATGCCAATGTTGGAATATGCAGCCAAAGTTGAACTTGGTTCGGTGGACTTTCAGGCTTCTATTGAGGACTGTGCTGTCGTTTCAGATGCATGCAGTTTTGTTGTTAGTGATGGGAAATTTATTATTGAAGCGCGCGGGCTTAATTCTGCAAGAGCAGAATTTTCAGGAGATGAAGCACAAATAGACGCTGAAAATTGCAGAGCGCGATATAGTTTGGAATACTTGAGTAAATTCTTGAAAGGAGTAAAGATGTCTGAAAAGACAAAATTAAATTTTGCATCAGAACATCCTTTACGAATTGATGTTAGAAGTGAACATATGGAATTGAGCTTTATTCTTGCTCCAAGAGTTGAAACGGAAGATTAATTATTTCTGAGGAACATTTAAATAAGACATTTCAATAGTAATATAATATAATATTAAGTTTATTTTATATTAATAAATAATATAAAGTATTACTCTTAAATATTAGAGCTAATGAAAGAAAGGATATCAGCTACAATTGATGAAGGAACTTCTAAGAAAATTGAAAAATTGATTAAAGAAAAGAAATATCGAAATAAATCCCATTTTATTGAGGATGCAATAAATAAACTTTTAGGGGAAAAGAGATGAATAAAAAAGGACAAGTAACTATTTTTATTATATTTGGAATATTAGTTATTGCAGGAATTCTTGCTTTCTTTTTATTGAGGGCAAAGATTGGACCTAGTTCTAGTGGAAGTATTGAACAAAACTCAGAATCATTCCTTCAGACGTGCATTCAAGACAGAGTAGATGAAGGAATTAATTCAATAATGAAACAAGGAGGATACATAAAACCAGAAATTTACATAAATTGGGAAGGAGAAAATGTTTCTTACTTATGCTACACTGCAAATTACTATAGGCCGTGCATAAATCAAGAACCGGTTTTAATTTCTCATATTAAGAATGATTTGAAAGAATATATAGCGGACGATTTTGAAAGTTGCTTCGCTGATTACGGAAAAACACTTGAACAGGAAAATTATGCAGTACAAGTTAACTATAAAGGATTTGAGCTGGAACTTGGAAACGGGAAAGTTATAATTACTTCTGACAGCGAACTTATTTACACACGCTCTGGAGAGACATCTAAATTTAACAGTTTTAGATTAATAATTCCAAGTCACCTTTACGATTTAGCAACGGTGGCGCAAGAAGTAACGACACAAGAAGCAAAATATTGCAACTTTGAAAATGTTGGTTTTGGACTTCTTTATCCTCAATTTAAAGTCAATATATTCAAATCAAGCAGTTTAGATAAAATTTATACTATTATATATAAAAAATCAAACGAACAATTTAAATTTGCTGTAAGGGGGTGTGTTATTCCACCAGGATTTTAAATGAAAAGGGGATTAATTTTATTTTTAGTTATGTTGCAAATAATTTTGTTAGTAAATAATTTGCCTGCAGAGAGCTACTTGATAAAAGAAGCGAGTGGAATTGACAATCAAATTCAAAATTACAATAAGAAGGACTTTGGAATTAATCTTGGAAATTTGCTTTTGGGACTAATCGCGATAAAACAATTAGGAATTGTAAGCGCTGCTTCCACGACGGAGCAGTGTTGTTTGCAAAATAATAATGGAGCAATATGCCAATCATATTCTTCAGACGTTATAAGTCAAACATGTTCTGGAAGCAATATAGTGCAGACAAAATGTTCGGATACTTCTGTTTGTCAATTAGGAACTTGTTTTGATAAAGAAGAAGGAACATGTAGCACAAACGCACCAAAAGGAAAGTGTGAATCCAATCAAGGAAAATGGTTTAACGATCCAAATGCGAATATTCCTGAATGTAAAAAAGGATGCTGCGTCCTCGGAAACAATGTTCAGTACACTACTGAAACACAATGTTCAAAGGTCTCTGCAAGTTCAGGATTTGACAAGGACTTCAAACAGGTCTCTAATGAACTTGAATGTTTAGCTATGAAAGAAACGGTGGCTACTGGCGCTTGTGTTTTTTCAAGTTCCGCTTCTGATTCAGAAAAAAGTTGTAGATTCACCACAGCAGAAGATTGTTTTGCATCTAAAGGAGAATTTCACGAAAACACTTTGTGTTCTGCTTCATCTTTGGGAACTACTTGCAAAGCGCAAGATCATGTTTCGTGTGTTTTAGGAAAAGATGAGATATATTGGTTTGATTCGTGCGGAAACCAAGAAAATATTTATTCTTCAGACAAGAACGCGTCTTATAACAATGGAAAAATTTTAAGCAAAGAACAATCGTGTAATCCTTCATCTTCAAATGCTGGAAGTTTAAGTTGTGGAAATTGCAATTATCTTCTTGGTTCGACTTGTTCTGATTCTGCTTTAAAGGGCGTTCAAGGAAGTAATGTAATTTGTAAGGACTTATCTTGTAAGGCCTCGGCAGCGACGGGGAACGTGCCTCGGGAAAATGGAGAGTCGTGGTGTTCATATGATGGCACAATTGGAAATGGAAAAGATACAGTTGGAAGCAGACACTGGAGAGAATCATGCATTGATGGAGAGGTGCAATCAGAAGGTTGCGCCGACTATAGGGGAGAAATTTGCGTTCAAGCGGATGTAGATGTTGGAAGTAGTCAGACCATAAGTAATGCTGCTTGTGTAATTAATCGGGCGTCGGAATGTATAAGTTATAATAAAGATAAAGACAACATGCAAAAAAATTGTTTGCAAAATTCTCAGTGTCAATTAACTCAAGTCAACGTCGACAAAGGATTCAAATTTGAAGTTTGTACAGGAAAATATCCTGGAGGATTTGACTTAACTGGAAGTACTGATAGAACAACACAAAGCGCGTCGCAAATTTGTTCAATGGCAAATCAAAAATGCACTGTAATTTATCAAAAGGGTTTGACTGGAGGATGGAAATGTATTGCAAATTGTAAATGTGAAACAAAAAAGTTTACGCAAGAGATGAATAATTTGTGTGTTTCTTTAGGAGATTGTGGAACTTATGTAAATTATGAAGGTGTCGGGACGAATAATATTAAAGTTAAAGGAGCACCAAAGGTCTCATGGCAGGATTATGTAAAGTACGCGACGCCCGTCGCTGGACAGCACGCAGAACCGGATAATATAAGTGAGGTTGCAAAACAAATTGGTTTGGGTGGAAATTCAGGAAGTAAGGGAAATAATTCTCAAGGATTTAATATTCTTGGAGTTGCTGGAACTGTCGGGGCTTTAGGAATTACGGCAGGAATTCTTGCACATGCAATTGCAAACTCTCAAAAGAGTTTTTCAGGAGTTCCGGGAATTGGAGAAATTGGTAGTGCAATCAGTAACATATTTGGTGGTGATTATATTGCAGGCGGAAAATATGATGTATTAACTGTTAATCCGGCAACAGGTCAGTCAACGTTATCAAGTACTTCTGTAGCTCAGGCGGGTGCAAGTGGATGGAGTGCATTTGGAAATATGCTTTCTGGAATCGGTGTCGGAGCAAGCGTCGGAGGTCTCGTTGCAAAAGCATTTGGTTTGCAAGGTGAAGCAGCGACGGCAGTAGTAATTTCAGGGGCAGTGGCAGGAGGAATTGCAGGAGTAACTGGATATGGTGCTACTGTAGGAAGTGCACTAGGATTAGGAGGACTTCCTTTTGGACTTGGATCTTTGGCAGGAGCAGGACTTGTCGGCTTGGTTGTAGCAATCGTCGTCGCAATAGTTATGAAAAT